>JAATGL010000056.1 GCA_015654705.1 Alphaproteobacteria bacterium
CGGTCTTGATCTTCAGACCCGACGACACCCGCATCGGAACCGCGACGCAGTCGATCGTGCGATAGAAATCCGCCACGGACTCGACCGGCCCGCGCAGTTCCACGAAGGGGCCGCCCAGATCGCCCAGCATCTCGCAGACCGAACCGGCGATCACCAGCTTCAGCGGCGCGAACGCATTGCGGAAGACGGGCTCCGCCGCCTCGACGAAGCCGGTGATGTTGATGCGGTTGATGTTGTTGCGCGCGCCGATGATGCCGACGCGCAGATAGCCGTCCAGATCGGGTGCCGGCCGTTCCATGGGCCGGAAGGGATCGAGATGCGGCAGCGTCAGCACCGGCGTCGCCGCCAGATGCGCGAACAGCGCGGCTTCCTCCTTCTTGATCGCCCAGACCAGATCGGCGCGCGACAGCGCGATCCTTTCATCGTCTTCGGTCGTGTAGAAGAATTCCGGATCGAGGCCGAGCGATTCAAGCATTTCACGGCGGCCGGACATCCTGTCGTGCGTGTCCAGGATCTTGAACACCGATTTCGGCGCGCATTCGAATGCCTTGCTGAGCCAGGAATAGTTGACGACGAAGATGTCGAAGGACTGCACCGAAAACAGCCAGCGCAGGAAATTGCCGATCGCCTCGTCCCACCAGGCGTCGATCGTGTGATGCCGGCCGTTCGGCGATGTGTGCAGGCCGCGCGTCGGCCCGATCGGATAATACTGGGCCCAGGCGGCGCTCATTTCGCGCTCGGCCCGCCAGGGCAGCGTCTCGCGCCACTCGGCCTCGGCGGGATAATGCACGAAGGTTATTCGCGCGCCCTCATCCGCAAACCGCTTGCAGACCTGGAAGATGCGCTTGCGGTTGCCGTAGTCCTGCGGATGCGTCGGCGTCGGCGACAGTACCAGGATGCGCGCGCCGGCCCATGACCCCAATGCGGTCTGTTCCATCGCCGCTCAGTCCCCGTCCAGGTCCTGGAACCCGCTCAGCAGCGCGACGGTGAAATTGTAAAGCGCCGCGATCTGCATACGGAACATCTCGGGGTCGTCCTGCTCGATATGGAAGCCGCGCGGCGTGCGGTATTTCGGCGGCAGGCGGGCGTAGAATTCGGTCACGCCTTTCCAGTATTGCGGCGCCAATTCGAACATCCGCCCGGAATCCTGGAGATAATCCGACACGGCCTGCCAAGCGACCCTGCGGCGGAACCAGGCCTGGGTCAATCGCTCGCTCGGCACGAGATGCTCCACGATGGCGGCCGGCGCATAGACCAGGCGGCCGCCATTCGCAACCATCCGTTCGATCACGTCGTTCTCGTCGTTCGACAGCAGCGCCTGGCCGCCGCGCGAACGTCCCAGATGGACCGAAAAGCCGCCCACGGCCTCGAGCGCCGCCACGCGGAACGCAACATTGGTGCCCGCGACCCATTCGGTCTTCGCCGCAAAGCGCGCGCTGCCGCCCCAATCGACCACCGAAACATAGCCCAGAAGATTGCCGCTCAGCCATCCGGGCTGCGGTGCGGCCCACAGCGGATCGACGCGCCCGCCCACGATCTGCGCCGCGTCGCCGAATTCCGCGAAGGCGGACATCACCGCCGCGAGCCAACCGGGCGCCGCGGCGGCATCGTCGTCCATGAAGGCGATCAGCGGTGCCGCGGCCAGGCGCGTCGCCACGTTGCGCGCGTTGGAAAGGCCGGGCGTTTTCTCGCTCCACCAGCGCAGGTTTTCGATCCCGCCATAGTCCAGCGCAATCTCTTGCGACCTGGCGTGGTCGGGCGAATTGTCGACGACGATGATCTCGAAATCGGCAGTCGCCAAATTCTGCCGCGTCAGGCTTTCGATCGCCCTGGGCAGCAGGTCGTAGCGATTATAGGTGCAGATCGCAGCGGTGATGCGCGGCATGCTCATCGCCGGTCCGTCGATCTCAACTGGAAGACCGCGAAATGGATGCTCGAATGCCCGCCGGTCAAAGGATCGGCTCGTCCGCCAGGAAATCGTCCTCGTCCGCCGGCCCGGAAATGTCGACATGCGGATCGCTGGGACGCCGCGTGCTCGCGTCTGCGGCCAGGCGTTCTTTGGCCTCCGGCTCCGTGCGCGCGTTGACCGAGAGACCGGCGAAGGCAATGCCGAGCGGCCTTGTTTCCGCCGTGCCGGGCGGCACGATGACGGCCGGCAGAATGAAGACGAGGCTGGTCGCCCTGCGATCCGCGCGCACCGGCAGCGCGGCGGACACGGCGAATCCGGTCCCTTCGGGCACGAGATTCAGCGGCACGGCTTCGCCGTCGACCAGCAGCATCAGATTCTTCTGCTGTTCGAAATCGACGCTGTTGAGCGCCTGCAGCCGGAGATCGCAGCCATTCGTCCTGTCGACGAACAGATCGAACGAGAACTGGACCGACGGTCCGGTCCAGCGGAACGGCACGCCTCCGGCGGTGTATTCGACAGGATAAAATCCGTCGCGCGGTCGCAGCAGGTGGTCCGGCTCGATGGCGACGCTGTGCGGCAGCGGCATCGCGTTGGCGGCGCCGGCGGCGTCCAGCACCAGCCAGCGCGACGCCGGGTAGTCGGCGAGCGCCGCAACCTCCCGCTTCAATCCCGCGATCTCGCGATGCAGGGCGCCGAACTCCTCGACCAGCCCGCGGACCAGTTCCTGGCCGCGCTTGCCGAGCAATTGCTGCAGCCGCCCATCGAGATCGCCGTCCTCATCCATCGCGGAATTTGCCCTTTGCTGACCAGACCGGCGCGACACCGAATGTCGGTCGCGCACAAAAAGAGTAGAGCGTTCAAGCTCTAACACGGTGCCGCGCCGTCCTACAACCGGACGGCAGCGTGCGCGCGGCTCCAGAGCCAGGCCGCGAGCGCCACGATACACCAGCCAAGGAGGCAGGCGGCGATCAGCGCGGTTCCCGATGTCCAGAGCGCGGCCGCCACGGCGACGAGCGCGCAGGCCGCCTCGATAACCGGATAGAAGGCCGAAAGCCGCCTCCCGCAGGCGCGGCAGCGGCGCCGCTGCACGATCCAGCTCAGCAGCGGGATCAGTTCGACGGGTTCCAGCCGATGGCCGCAAAACGGACACGCCGAGCGCGCCAGCACGATCGGCTCGCCCCTGGGCAGGCGCGAAACCAGCATGCCCAGAAAGCTGCCCACCACCAGGCCGATGACAGCCGGCATCAGCAGCGGCAAGAACAGCAGGGACGCCATCGCCGGAGCTTATGCCGCCGCGGCAGCGGGCATGGCAAGGCGCCTATCTTTTTGCGCTCGAAACGGCGGCGGCAAGCCGCTCGCGCGCGTTCTGATTGTCCGGTGCCAGCGACGTCGCCAGCGCATAGGCGGCGACCGCGTTGACGCCAAAGCCCTTCTGCTGGAAGGCCGAGCCGACTTCGATCAGGAGATCGGCACTCTCCGAACAGGCGACCAGGGCGTTGCCATTGAGCACGGAGTCCGGAACCGGCGTGCCGGAATCCGCACAGGCCGAAAACAGGAGACTGTAGCCGGCGGCGAAAAACGGATAGCGGGTCACGAGCTTTTCGAGGCTGGCAATCGCCTTGGCGACATGGCCGTCCCGCAAGCTCTTGAGGGCGGCGCGGCGCAGGATTTCCGGATGGTCCGGCGCGATTCGGGCGGCGGCCTTGAAGCGCTTGGTCTCGCCCGGCGGCAGCGGCTCGTCCAAATCCTTGAGCAGGATCATGCCGTAGAGCGCGCTGTCCTCATAGGACCCGGAAAGTTCGCGCCGGAAATCGTAACTCGGGCATCGCTCGATGACCCAGGCCTCAAACGCTCCCAGCAGCTCCGCATCGAAAAAAGGACTGTCGGCGATCACGCGCGGCTTGAAGGATTCGGTCTGGCCGTTCTTTCGCGGCGCGCTTACGCGCGAGGCTTTCGCCTGCTCGACGACATCGTCCAGGCGCCGCTCGTCGACGGACCCCGAGGTCCGCATGATGATCGCGCGCAGCAGGTCGGCGGATCGCGCCGTCAAATCGGCATAGTCCAGATAGATCGCGTTGGGGATTCTCCTGGCCATCCATTTGTCGTGGAATTTGCGATAGTAGATCGCCTTCCCCGCCAGCCAGTTGATGTAGCCTTCGCGCGTCAGGCGGAAGTTCAGGTTGATGCGCCCCAGCCCGTCGCGCAATTCCAGCTCGCGGTCGGACAGCGCTTCCGGCACCGGATGGCGGTACTGCACCAGATACAGCGCATCGGACACATCGGCGGGCAGCGAAAAATCCCGGTCGTGGCTTTTCTGGTAGATGAATTTGTGCGCGCCGCGGCGCGTGCAGGGGACGGATCTGCAGCAATTCGGCAGCGAATAATATTCGCAGTAGAACATATCCCGTGCGAAATAAGCCGTCAGCATGCCCTGCAGGAAATGATGGCCGGAGCGCGGGATCGACGCACCGATGAGAATTTTTGGACTGTTCGGCGTGGCATCCGTCATTTTCACTGCCTGATGAGCAATGTCCGGAATATCGTTGCCCTTCCGCGTTTCCGCAATGGTTACTTTCGCATCACCACGCCCGCGCGCCGCCATCCCGGTCGAGCGCAAGGCGTCGCCGGATGCCTGTCGGAAAAAGCAGTGGGTGCCGGTTAACGCGCTTCCGCCGCGCCGTGGTAAAGCTGTTTGAACTCGTCGGTGCCGACCAGCCGCAGTCTGAGTTCCGCGTCGGATTCCGATGTCAGGAGACCGTCGATTTCCTCTTTGGATTGCAAGGGCCGGCCGAGAAGCCAGCGCAGCGCCGACAGCACATCGTCCCGCGAGACGTGGACGGGTGGCTCGGCGGCCACCGGCGGTGTCTCATGCCCCGTCTCGAAGCGCTCGAAAAATTCCTTGAACTCCTGGGACCGCAGCAGTGCGAGCCTCAGGGCGTCGTCGTCCGGCAGATGCCGGTGATCCTCGATCACCGCGTCGCTTTCCGGCCGCCTGCCGAGAATCCAGCGAAATCCGCCGATCACCGATTCGCGCGGAACATGAAGCGCCGCCTCTGCCGGCATTTCCCGCAAGAAATCGGGATCGAATTTTTGGCGCTGCAGAAAGTCCCGCGCCTGCGCGACGCCGCCCAGCCGCGCCGTCGCCTCGCGCAGATAGCCGCGCCCCTCGACGATCGCGCCGGCCTCATAGGCATGTTTGGCGAGTATCGCATATCCGTCGAAGAATTCCGGCTCCAGTTGGAGAAGCACTTCGAGGGCGCGGCGGCCCTCGGCCTCGCGCCCGGCCCCCAGCAGGGCGACGCCCAGCATGGCACGAATTTCCGTCCTGACCTTGTGGATCGCAACCAAGGGGCCGAGAAGCGAAAGCGCCTCGTCGTAATTCTGCTCCGCCAGCGCCCGCTTGGCCCGATAGATCGTCGTCACCGGGCCCGTGGGCGGCTTGCGCTCCTGCCATGTCGGATAGCCCATGTAATCGATTTCCTGGGCCACGATGTTCATGAACTCGACGAAGCAGGGACGCGAGAAATAGGGACTTGTCTCCAGCATCCGGGCCTTGGTTTCCGTCAGATGCTCTTCGGGGGAAACCTTGACTTTCTCCACCGCCCTCGCTACGTCGCCGTCTTCCAGCACAAGGCCGATGGCGGACAGAATCGCGCCGAGCGATTCGCGCGGCGCCGCCAGGATATGCTCGAAGCGCAGGACGAGCCGGCGCTCCATTTCGGAAGCCACCCATTTGCGCCAGAAATCGACGACGTAAAGCGCTTCCTCCGCCAGCCAGAGCTGGAGATATTCGATGGAATGCGCGCCGCCGCGCGACTGCAAATCGTTCTCGTATTTCGAAAGCGCGCGCAGCGTCGGCTCGCGGATCTGGACCAGGATCAGATCGACCGCGCGCGGGACCGGATCCAGCAGCTGGTAGTCGTGGCTTTTCTGCAGGAAAAGCCTGTAGCCCGCACGCTCGAACTCATCGATCCGCTTGCAAGTAATCGCATGGCAGCAGTTCGGCTCGGCGTAGAATTCGCAGTGACGAAATGCGTCGCCCAGCGCGGCGTGCATCATTTCTTCCGCAATATGATGACCGGCTCTTGGCTGTGAAACGGAAAAGATGGATTTCACTTTTTCTTTCTTTTCCTGCGGCCCGACGCCTCTTCCTTGGGATTTTCATCTTGACTGAAAGACAATCGCGCAGTTCGGGGGCATCTATATCAAGAAACTGTCATCTACTGAAAGTGTAAATTTCCATACCATACTAGATTGATCATGAATATATCAAATCGGAAGGTTTTGCGGTCCGCGTTGGAGCGGCACGGTTTTTCGCCGGGCGGCGCGATCTTCCGGGCCGTACGAGCGGCGAGATGCGGCCCGCATGAAGATACCCCGGACCGCTAGACGCCGTAAAGCTTGTCGGCATGGTGGTCGATGAATTCCCGGTCTCTCTTGAAGCGCGCTTCGATCCACTCCACCTGCTCGCGCGTGAGATCCTCGCGGCCGCTGCCCGCGGGACTGGTATTGGCTCTCGGCAGATTCAACAGCTCCGGCACCCCGATCCTGTCGGCCACGATCTCCAGGCCCGCATGGAGCTTGTCGTAGGAAATCAGAAAATTGGTGACGATGCGTCCCTCGCTGCTGATGAAGCGGACATATTGGTTCTTCAACTGGTCGGCATTCTTCGGAACCCATTGCGAGATGAACCGCGCGAAGTCCATGTCGCCGGTGTACAGCTTCGCATTGCCCTTGAACTGCTCGCGCTTATGCGAATTGTAGAGACTAAGAACGAAATCCACGGGATCGCGGATCACGCCGAACACGAACAGATCCTCGATGTTCGTGCAACTCAGAATCCAGCGGAACCTGTCGGCGAATTCGACGAAGGACTGGTGCTTGCCGTAATTGGACTGCGTCAGGCGCACTTCGCAATGCGGCGACAGGACGCGCTCGATGGAAGTGGAGGCGGTCTTCAGGTTCGCGATGAAAAGAAATTTCTTGTTCAGGCTCAATAGCATTGCGTTCTCCTCGTCAGGCCGGTGGCCGACCCTTCGGCAACCGGCCTCTCACCGCTCCGCGTTTCCGGCCCGACCGCGGCGGCGATGCGCACATGACGGTCGCTCCATTCCTGCTTCTTGTGCAAGAGCCACGCGCGTTCTATCGCAGATCGGCCTTGTCCGGGGCCAGCATCTGCTCGCGGAAGCCGGTGAACCACTGCTCGTCGCTGCGCCCGCAAACGCGCTCGATGAACGGACCAAACCTGGCCAGCATTTCTGCTTTCTGCGTCTCATCCAGTTCGTCGTGATAGCGGTTTCTCCGCGCCTTGTTCTTCTGCGTAAAGGCGTCTTCAAACGCATGCCGCTTGACCTCGTCGTGATCGGACGTCACGCCGAGGACTTTCTCGATGGCGTCGATGGCCTCATCGGGGGCGAAGGCGACGGTCTCGTAGAACAGCCTGAGCGAGCCGCGCAGCGACGCCCATTTGCGGAATCGCCATATCGCGTCTTCGATCAAATTCGCCGCGCGCGTCAGATCGCTGATTTGGGTAAACCCCTGCCTTCCGCTCGCGCGCGCCTCCGCGCCATGATCGATCAAGGACAGGCACATGTCCCTGGGATCGCGATAGGAGGCGATCACCTGCAGCTTGCGGGTCGACTGGAGTTCCTCGAGCCAGCCGAACATGTCGTCGGAGAATTCCATATGGGTCTTTGCCGCGACGATCCGGTCCGGACCAATGACTTTCACGAGGTCCGCGACGGCATCGCGCGTCATCGCGGCGATGTAATTGCCGCGGCGTCCCGGCCTCACGCCGATGCTCGGGACCCGCTTCTGGCTGTAGCCAGCGTCCTTCAGGATGCCCTTGACCAATTCATAGGCCAGCGTACTTCCCGATTTCGGAATACCGTAGCAGATCACCAACATGGGTCAGTCGTCCGCCGGCCTGAAGCATGTGGCCGGTTTGATGCGTTCCGTTCGTCAGCGAAATCCATTCTTGGCGCCCACAGCCTCACGAATGCAGGAAAAAATCGGATTCCGGCGCCCGCCGCCGGAGCGCGGCGAAATCGCCGAGGGCGAGCGCCTCGACCATTTTCAGCCTGGCGAGCAGATCGTTGTCCCGGCACGCATAGACCCAGCGCACGCCGACGCCGCAGGTACGAAAGTCCTGGCCTTGGGTCGAAATCCCGAAATCCGCCGTCGCGTCGCACGATATGGAGATGACCGCCACGCGCTCCTGCTGCGGCACCGCCGCAAGCTTCAGCGAAATAACCTTTTCCTGCTCGGGCCCCAGATACGTTTCGACCGTTCGCCCGCCCTCGCTTTTCAGCGTGCAAAGGGTGGGCTTCCCCTGGACGCCCTTTATCCCGACATAGATCTGGATATCGGCGTCCATCACGTCCTTCAGGAGGAAGGCCAGCACGGCCGGACCCGTTTTTTTGATCCAGCACCCCCACGGCTCGGGCCACCACCAGCCCGTGCCGTTGCGATAGATCTCGCCGCTTTTCAGGCCCGCCCATAGGATGGGGCTGGTGTTGTTGGTCAACGCGTGCAGCACGCCCATCTCGGCTTCAAGCGGCCAGATGCCGCGCACGGATTGAACCTGCGCCGATCCGGTGCCGGCCGGGTCGGCCTTCGCCCAGACGCGAAGCTGGTCGACGATCTGCGCACTGATCGCGGTCCAGGTGCGGGGCCGGAATTCAGCCACGATCTTTTCCTCGCGGCGGGCGCGGTATTGCGCGTCGAAGATCACGCGTTCGACCGTGTCGAGAAAGTCCCTCTCCGATTCGACGTCGAAATATTCCGCGAAGACCCCGCCGGCCTCCGGCAGCGAGGAGACGTTGGAGACGATCGGGACCTTCCCGTAGCACAGGGACTCGGTCACCGGCAGGCCCCAGCCTTCATACGAGCTCGGATAAAGCGTGCAGATGCTGTTTTGATAGAGCGTCGCCAGGCTCGCATCGGAGATCTTCGACAGCATCAGAACATGGCTGCTGAGCAGCTCGCTGGCGCGCAATTTGGCGTAGGTCGCGTCGTTCAGCCAGCCCGGATTGCCCACGCATACCAGCTTCGGCACGGCCTTGATGCCGTATTTCTTGATCAGCTTCAGCCACACGGCGAACGCCGCGATGTGGTTCTTGCGCGACTCGATCGTCGACACGAAGAGGACGTAGTTCTCCTTCTCAAGTCCCATCGCGGCCAGGAAATCCGTGGTGTCGCCGATCTCCTCCAGGATTCCTTCGCTGCTCAGCGATTTGCGGAAATCGGCGTCGAGCGTGACGACCGCGGACTTCGGCGCCTCGTAGCCCAGCTTGGCGCAGACCGTCTGCAAATCCGCCAGCGTCGCCTGCGAATTGACGAAGAAATCGTCGGCGTGATCGAACGCGCCGATCGCCCAGGTGATGAAATCCTGCCTCAGTTCGGACACGCAATGCTCCGGCGCCATCACCGGGATGAAATCGTGGACGAACGGAACATAGCGGATGCCGTACAGGCTCTTCGCCAGACGGACGTTGAGAAAATAATTCTGCAGCCACCACGAGGTGCCGAGGTTGAGCAGCACGCTGCCCTGCGGGAACCGGAAATAGCGCCTGCCGCTGAGCACCGCGTCGAGTTCCAGAAGCAGGCCCGTCCATTCCCGCGCCTGGTGATCGCCGCCGACCACGGCCTGCTTGCAGAGCATGTAGAACAGCGTCGGCGGAATCTCGATCCAGAAATCGGTCTCCTTCGTGAAGCACACGATGGCGTAGTCGAGATCCTCGGCGACGCCCTCGATCGCGGAGCGGATGACTTCGATCTGGACGCGCTGAATGCCTGTCGGCAGCCTGGCGTTGCGGAAATAATGCATCAGATCGCTGACATCGAAAGCGATGTGCAGCGTCTTGCCGCTCGCCTCGCGGCCGGCGCGCGGATGATGGCCGCCCAGTTCGGAGGTGGAATGGCGAGGCGCATTTCGCGGCATGTCGACGCGCGTGCGCAATAGGACGATCTCGGTTTGCGCGTCACCGAGGCCCGGATCGAGTTCCAGAGCACGCGTGTAGGATTCCAGGGCGGTCGCGAGCTGGCCGCGAATCTTGAGCAGATGGCCGAGCTGGAGATGGCCGTCCGCATCGGAAGGATTGAGCGCCAGCGCCTCGCGATAAGCCGCTTCCGCGCCCATCGTGTCGCCGGCTTCTTTCCTCGCGTGGCCGAGCTGGATCCAGATCGGCTGCAGTCCGGGATCCAGGTTCAGCGCCTCCTCATAGGCCAGCCGCGCGCCATCCCAGTTCCGCGCGTCGCGGCAGCGGTCCGCCATCGTAATGAAGCCGTCGACCGCCGCCTGATCGATGAAGCGCGCCGCGCCGTCACCGGCAACGTCCGTCTCTGCCAAGACGTCCGCAGGGGAACCTTCAGCTTCGCTCACAGGCCGGCTTATCACGCTGTCTGAAGAACTCATTGGATGCCCACAATCCCTCTGCCCACCGCGGATGATAACCTAGGTCATCGGGTCCGCAAATTCCATTGCCGCGGCCCGGTTCCGGAAGCAGCGTGTCGTCCCGACCGCACTGCACCAAACACGCCCAAACCATCTTTCGAAGATAGCGGAAAAAGGCGTCGCAACAGAGCATGTTGCCCATGATGCTTGCGTGATCGCTGAACGGGCGAATATGCGTTGGTCATCTCACGCACAGGTGGCACCGTCAAGCATGCGAGCAGTCAAGCTATGTCTCGACTCGAACATCCGTTTCGAATAACTTTTTCAGGAAATCGAATTCCGAACGCCTACGTTCGCCCGTGGCTGGATACCACTCCATCGGCATCGAACACGGCGGCAAGGGGGTGATAGGCATGCCAGATCGGCACGACGCAGGAAGAAACGAATCATGTCTTTGCAAGTAGGGCCTGACTTTCTCTGCATCGGAATGCAAAAAGCGGGCACAGGCTGGCTATACGATCAGCTTCAACATCATCCCGATTTCTGGATGCCTCCGATCAAGGAACTTCGTTACCTCAATCGGGCCGAGCCCGGAATGGGGCAAGCGAGGGAACTGCTCAACATGGCGTACAACGCGCCCAAACGATTGCAGAAGGAGCTGGCAAGGGCAGAAAAGCGGCCTTGGGACGAGCGCGATTTCGAGTTCCTGCGGTTAGCCTGCGCGACCGGAGAACAGCCCAGGGACCTGGAGCGCTATGCCGCCCTGTTCCGGTCCAAGGGCGACCGTCTCTCGGGCGATATCACGCCCGCATATTCCTCGCTGGAGGAGGAATTCGTCTCGAATATCGCCGGGCGGTTTCCCGACCTTAAAGTCATTCTTCTTCTCCGCGATCCTGTGTCGCGCGCGTGGTCGCAAATATCGATGGGTCACCGCAGAGGCCGGTTCGACGGCGCACTTCTCGAAGACCCGGAAGCGTTTCGTACATATTTGAAAAGCGCCAGTAACATCGCGCAGCGGGGATATCCCACGCAAATCGCGGCGCTGTGGACGCACAGCGTGCCCGCTTTGACATTCCGCCACTTCTTTTTCGATGAGATTGAAAAGGAACCCGAAAAGGCCCGCGCCAAAATTTTGACCTTTCTGGGCGCGGATTTCGAGAAAAAAAGCGGGGAACTGGCCCCGGATCACAACCGGAAATCGAGCTACCAGAAACTGGAACTCACGGACGGCATAAAAGCCGTTCTGGTGGAACATTTCGCCGACGAAATCCGCGCGTCCGTAGATTTATTCGGCGAATATGCCTGCGATTGGGCGGCGCGCTACGGCCTATAGGTCGCGGTATAGAATTGGATCCGTCGCGACCAAGCGCGAAAAGCGGCTAACTGCTTTTGACCACGAAGCTGCGCAACCGATCTCAAACCTGGCGCCCTTTAGGAGCGCTCGCTATTTCCCCTGCGCGTTCTTCACCGCGAAGGTCGCGGTGGTGGCGCTGCCGTCGGAGAAGCGCAGGGTCACCGCGACGCCGGCGCCGGGCTTGATCGCCGGCGTCGGGTCCATGCACATCAGATGATAGCCGCCCGGCGCGAACGTCACGGTGCCGCCCGGCGGCACCGTGACGCTGGCGACGTCCTCCATGCTGCCCATGCCGCCAGTCTCGCTGCTCTTGTGCAGCATCAGCATGGAACAGGCCGGGGTCTCGGCGCCGGTCAGCGCGACCGCCGCCGTGCCCGGATTCCTGAGCGTGAAATAGCCGGCCGCCGGCAGATGGGAGGGCAGCGCGCGGATCCACGCCTCGCTCACCTGGATCTGGGCGGCGTGGGCCTTGGCGGCGAGCAGCAACGCCCCGAAAACGATGCTAACCGGATAGACGCGCACGCTCTTCCCCTTCCTCGTTGAGCCGCAGGACGACGAGAACGGCGATCATCGCGGCGAAGCTCGTCAGCGTTCCCGGCAGCCAGACGATCAGCCCACCATAATGCTGATCGTTCAGCGCCGTCATGGCGAAAATGCGCCCGCAGATCGTGTAGACCGGATAATAGTCGGTCATCGACAGCGACAGCACCGCGCCGAGCACCATCTGCGGCAATTCGATCACCAGGATCAGCAGCGCGCGCATCAGGCTGGAAATCCTGGCCGGCGGGCTGGGCCGCGCGTCGAGGATCAGCGACCAGAAGAAGATGCCGTTGATCGCCATCGTCCAGTTCATCAGGTCGTAGAGATTGGCGTCCAGCATCACGCGGGTGTGGATCGCCGGGATCAGCCAGAAATAGAGCAGCCCGACGAACAGGACCGGCGCGAC
>JAATGL010000270.1 GCA_015654705.1 Alphaproteobacteria bacterium
CCGCGCTATTCCGAATCCATCCTGGTTCTCAAGCTGGAAGATCTCGGCATCGGCCGGCCCTCGACCTATGCCTCGTTCCTCTCCACCCTGCGCGACCGCGCCTATGTGCGTATGGACCGCGGCCGCTTCATTCCCGAAGACAAGGGCCGGCTGGTGACCGCCTTCCTCACCAGCTTCTTCCGCCGCTACGTCGAATACGGCTTCACCGCCGATCTGGAGGAAAAGCTCGACGAGGTGTCCGCCGGCGCGCTGGACTGGAAACAGCTGCTGCGCGATTTCTGGCGCGATTTCTCCGCCGCCGTCGGCGAAACCAAGGACCTGAAGATCACCGACGTCATCAACGAACTTGATGCGATCCTCGAACCGCACATCTTTCCGCCCGGCGAGGCCGGCGTCGATCCGCGCAAATGCCCGCTCTGCGGCGAGGGACGGCTCAACCTGAAGCTGGGCCGGTTCGGCGCTTTCGTCGGCTGTTCTAACTATCCCAATTGCCGCTTCACGCGGCAGCTCGGCCAGTCGAACGGCGAAGCCGGCGGCGGCCAGCCGGTCGAACTGGGCCTCGATCCGGCGACCGGCGCGATGATCACCCTGCGCAGCGGCCGCTTCGGGCCCTATGTCCAGCTCGGCGAGGGCGACAAGCCCAAGCGCGCGAGCCTGCCCAAGGGAACCGACCCGTCCAATGTCGATCTGGAGCTGGGCATCAAACTGATGTCCCTGCCGCGCGAGGTGGGCAAGCATCCCGAGACCGGCCATCCGATCACGGCCAATTTCGGCCGCTACGGGCCCTATGTGGCGCATGACAAGCAATATGCCTCGCTGGAATCGCCCGAGGACGTGTTCACCATCGGTCTCAACCACGCGGTGACGCTGATCGCCGAACGCAAGGCCAAGGGCTTCAAGCGCCGTGGGCCGGAGCCGCTGAAAGAGCTGGGCAACGATCCGAGCGGCGCCGCGATCAAGGTGATGAAAGGCCGCTACGGCGCCTATGTCACCGACGGCACGACCAATGCGACGCTTCCCGGCGACGGCGAACCGGACGGCGTAACGTTAGAGCAGGCGATCGCATTGCTTGCGGCGCGTGCGGCCAAGGGCGGCGGCAAGAAGAAGCGCGCGCCCGTCAAAGCGGCGAAGCCGAAGAAGCAAACCAAACCCGAAGCGGTAAAGAAACCTGCGAAGAAAAAAGCCATCAAGCGGAAGACCCCGGAACCCGCCGAGTAGAGGCCGCAAGGCGCCGGACCAAAACGCGCCGGCGCTCGACAAGGCGCGCGTGCTGGAGGCGCTCGCCGCCCAGCCCGGCGGCACCAAGCGCGATCTGGCGCGGACGCTGGGCATCAAGGGCTCGGACCGCATTGCGCTCAAGCGCATCCTGAAAGAGCTGGAAGAAGACGGCGTGGTCAGCGGCAGCCGCAAGCGCGGCTATGTGCAGCCCGGCGCCCTGCCCGAGGTGGCAATCCTCGAAATCACCGGCCAGGACATGGACGGCGAATTGCTGGCACGGCCGCAGCGCTGGGAATCCGACGACGAGCCGCCCAAGATCATCGTCCTGCCCGGCCGCGACGCCGATGCCGGACCCGCGCTCGGCCGCGGCGAGCGCGTGCTCGCACGGCTGTCGCAGGTCGACGACGGATACGAGGCGCGCGTCATCAAGCGGCTGGGCGCCAGCGCCCATCGCGTCCTGGGCGTCGTCCATGTCGGGCCCAGCGGCACGCGCATCGCCCCCATCGACCGCAAGAGCCGCAGCGAATTCACCGTCGAGGCGCGCGACCGCGCCGGCGCCGGGAACAACGAACTGGTGCTGGCCGAGCCGATCGCCGGACGCGCTTCCGGCCTGCCGCGCGCCCGCGTGATCGAGCGGCTGGGCAGCATGGACGCGCCCAGGGCCGTCAGCCTGATCGCGATCCACGCGCACGGCATCCCGACCGAATTTCCCAAGGAGGCGCTCGACGAGGCGCAGGGCGCGCTTGCCGCCGATCCGCATGGCCGCACCGATCTGCGCCATATTCCGCTGCTCACCATCGATCCCGAGGATGCGCGCGATCACGACGATGCGGTGTGGGCGGATGCCGATGCCGATCCCGCCAATCCCGGCGGCCACATCGCCGTCGTCGCCATCGCCGATGTGGCGCATTATGTGCGCAGCGGCTCGCCGCTTGACCGCGAGGCCTACAAGCGCGGCAATTCCGTCTACTTCCCCGACCGTGTCGTGCCGATGCTGCCGGAACGGCTGTCCGCCGATCTCTGTTCGCTGATGGAGGGCGTCGACCGGCCGTGCCTCGCGGTACGCATGGTGTTCGACCGCAACGGCCGGAAGAAGCGCCACGAATTCCTGCGCGGCATGATGCGCTCGGCCGCGAGCCTGACCTACGCGCAGGCGCAGGCCGCTTTCGACGGCCATGCCGACGAGACGCTGCCGGCGGCGGCGAGAGAGGCGCTCAAGGCGCTGTGGTCGACCTACCAATCCCTGACCGTCGCGCGAAAGGCACGCGATCCGCTGGACCTCGACCTTCCTGAACGCCGCGTCGTCATCGGCGACGACGGCAAGGTGAAGTCGATCGGCTTCCGCCAGCGCCTCGAATCCATGCGGCTGATCGAGGAATTCATGGTGCTGGCCAATGTCGCGGCCGCGGAGTCGCTCGAAAAGGCGCGCATGCCGCTGATCTATCGCGTGCACGAACATCCCTCGCAGGAAAAGCTGTTCGCCTTCTCCGACTATCTGCGCACGATCGACATTTCCTTCGCCAAGGGCCAGGTGATCAAGCCCGGCGTGTTCAACCGCATCCTCGCCAATGCCAAGGGCGGCCCGCACGAGCAGGTGATGAACGACGTCGTGCTGCGCACCCAGGCGCAGGCGGTCTATCATCCCGAGAATGTCGGCCATTTCGGATTGAACCTGGCGCGCTACGCCCATTTCACCTCGCCGATCCGGCGCTATGCCGATCTGGTCGTGCATCGCGCGCTGATCCGCGGATTGAAGCTCGGCGCCGACGGGCTGAGCGACCGCGAGATGGGCCGGCTGGGCGAGATCGCCGAGCACATCTCGATGACCGAGCGGCGCGCGATGGCGGCGGAGCGGGACTCGACCGACCGCTATGTCGCCGCCTTCATGCAGGACCGCGTCGGCGCGGGCTTCGACGCGCGCATCACCGGCGTCACGCGTTTCGGGCTGTTCGTCCGCCTCGCCGACACCGGGGCCGAGGGCCTCCTGCCGGCCCGCGCGCTGGGTTTCGAATATTTCCGGCATGACGAAAAGAAACACGCCCTCATCGGTGACCGCACCGGAACGGCGTACAAGCTGGGCGACATCATCCCGGTGCGGCTGATGGAGGCCGCGCCTTTGACCGGCGGATTGCGCTTCGAACTCGCCGATGAGGCACCCCGCCAGACCAGGCCGGCGCGCAAGCGCTGACCTCATGGTGATGTTCGATCCCGACGAGACGATCATGCGCGGCAGGCTGCGTCCCAAGGATGCGGCGACGCTGATCCTGGTCCGCCGCGCGCGCGGCGAGGCGCAGGTGCTGATGGGGTGCCGCCATTCCGCCATGGCGTTCATGGCCAACAAATATGTCTTTCCCGGCGGCCGCCTGGACCTAGGCGACCAGCGGATCGCGGTGGCGCATGATCTGAGACCCGAGGTGATGGCCAGGGCGGCCAACGGCACCACGCCGGCGCGGGCGCGCGGATTGGCACTCGCGGCCATCCGCGAGACCTTCGAGGAGACCGGCATCCTGGTCGGCGACCGCGGAATGCCGCCCCGCACGCGCTCCAAAGCCTGGGCGCAGTTCTTTGCGCATGGCGTGGTGCCCAGGCTCGACGGCCTCGACCTGATCGCCCGCGCCGTCACGCCGCCCAACCGTCCGCGCCGCTTCGACGCGCGGTTCTTCATGGCGGATGCGAGCGCCATCGCGCAGACGCTGGAGGCGGCCGGGCATGGGGAACTCCTGACGCCGTCATGGCTGACGTTCCCGCAGGCCCGGGCGCTCGACCTGCCCACCATCACCCGGCGCGTGCTGGACGAGGTCGAGGCGCGGCTGGGCGACGGGCCGGACACGGCGCGCCCGGCGCCGTTTTTCCGCTTTCTGCACGGCAGGACCGTCCAGACATCGCTCTGACCGCCTTGACTTCCCAGGGTCTGCGGCTAGTTTACCGGCCCTTCGAAGGGTTTTTTGAGGAGTTCTCCCATGGCGAAGCCGACCACGGCCAAGATCCGGCTCAACAGCGAGGGCGGCACCGGTTTCTATTACGTCGCCAAGAAGAACACGCGCACCATGACGGAGAAGTTCACCGTCAAGAAATACGATCCGGTGCTGCGCAAGCATGTCGTGTTCAAGGAAGGCAAGATCAAATAGCTCTGCGCTTCAGGCAGACGCCGGCCGCCGTTTCATCTCCACCGTTTCGACGAACGGCAGGACCAACCCCGCCACCAGCGGGATTGCCTCCAGCGGCATGTCGTGGCCCCAGCCGTCGATCTCGTGATAATCCGCGCCGGGAATGCATTGCGCGGTGTGGCGTCCGGCGTCGGGCCGTATCAGCGTATCGGCCGAGCCGTGCAGCACCAGCGCCGGTAGGTTCAGCGATTTGAGACGTTCGGTGCGCGGCGCGGCAGCCAGGATCGCCGCCCATTGCCGCGACGCTCCCTCGGGATAGTAGGACCGGTCGTAATTCGCGCCGATCAGGGCCGCGAGCCGCGCCTCGTCGAACGGCCAGCGCGTCGAGGCATAGGCGCGCCGTCCCTTCAGAGTGTGCGCGATGACGGTGGCGCGATCCGGCGACGCCGGCCGCGTGACCAGCGCCGCCTGCGCCTCCGGCGAGGACGGCGGCAGCGAACGATCGCCGGTCGTCGAAAAGATCGAGATCAGCGAGCGTGCCTTGTGCAGATGGTTGAGCGCCACAAGCTGCGCGATCATCCCGCCCATCGACGCGCCGCAGACATGCGCGGCGTCGATGCCGAGCGCGTCGAGCAATCCGGCCGCATCCGCCGCCATGTCGTCCAGCGTGTAGGGAATGTCCGGCTTGCGGCCCGCGCGCATCGCGTCCGTCACCGCGCGCATATCCGGAATGATCCCATCCCATTTCCGGCTGAGGCCCACGTCGCGATTGTCGAAGCGGATCACCCGCAAGCCCGCCTCGACGAGAGTTTTTCGGAACTCGTCCGGCCAGCCCGTCATCTGGGTGCCGAAGCCGCTGATCATCAGGAAGGGGGCGCCGTCGCGCGGCCCCGCCTCGTCATACTCCAGTTCGATGCCGTTGGCGCGGATTTGGGTCATGTGGCCTTCGCCTCGACCGCCGTCACGAAATCGCCGACATATTTCAGATAGACGGGCACCAGCGCGCTGGAGAAATCATGCGCCATGCCCGGCACGATAACGAGTTCCGCGCCCGCGATGCTGGCCGCCGTGTCCCTACCGCCCTCGACCGGCACCAGCGGATCGTCGGCGCCATGTATCACCAGCGCCGGACAGCGCACGCTTTCCAGGATATCGTTGCGCGGCGGCGAGGCGATGATCGCCGCCATCTGGCGCGCGATGCCCGTCGGCTCGTAAGGCGCGCGATCCAGCGCCTCCTCGATGACGGCGCGCAGTTCGGCATCGCTCGCGGGATAGCCCGGACTGCCGATCGTCTTCCAGACCCTGATGCCCGCAGCGATGCGATCCTCGCGCGAGTCGCTGGCGGGCGGCGTCGTGATGGCGGCGAAGGCTTCCGGCTTGCCGGGCGGCAGGTCGCGCCTTCCCGTCGTCGACATGATCGAGACCAGACTTTTGGTCTTGTCCGGATATTTCGCGGCCACGATCTGAGCGATCATCCCGCCCATGGAGGCGCCGACGGTGTGGGCCCGCACGATGCCCAAAGCATCGAGCAGGCCGCTCGCGTCAGCCGCCATGTCATCCAGATAATAAGGCGCGGCGACCGGTTGGCCGGCCATGGTCTTCATCATCGCGGCATGTATGTCCGGCGCACCCAGATGCATCAGATGGGTCGATTTGCCGATGTCGCGGTTGTCGAAGCGGATGACGTGGAAACCCTTGGCCGCCAGCCCGTCGCAGAAGGCCCGCGGCCACATGATCATCTGGGCCGAAAAGCCCATGATCAGCAGAACGGCCGGATCGCTTTCGCGCCCGAAGCTCTCATATTCGATGTCGAGTCCATTCGCGCGAACCTGCGGCATGTCGCCTCCCGGATTTCCTTGATAAGAACTTTAGCAGGCTTTCCCCGCTTCTTGACAAGATGTCAGCCGGACCGGAGCCTCAACGGCTTGATACGCCCAGGAACCATGCGCCGCGCGACGGACCGCCTTGCCGACGAAAGTTTCGACGTTCTGATCGTGGGCGGCGGGGCGACCGGCGCCTGCGTGGCGCGCGACGCCAGCCTGCGCGGATTGAAGGTGGCGTTGGTCGAGCGCAGCGATTTCGCGGGCGCGACCAGCGCCCACAATTCCAAGCTGGTGCATGGCGGGCTTCGTTATCTGCGCAATTTCGAACTCGGGCTGGTCCGCGAGTCGCTGCGCGAGCGCCGCATCTGGCAACGCATCGCGCCGCATCTCGTCCAGCCGCTGCCGTTTCTGATACCGGTCGTCGGCGGAGGCATGAAAGCGCGCGCGACATTGTCGGCGGGCCTGACATTGTATGACCTGCTTTCCTTCGATCGCGGCCGGCTCGACGATCCGGACCAGCGCCTGCCCGGCCATTCCTGGCTGAATGCCGCCGAAGCACGACGGCGCGAGCCGATCCTCGATCGCCCCGGTCTCGATGGCGCATTCCTCTATTACGACACGCAGATGTATTCGCCAGAGCGGCTGGCGCTGGAATGCCTGATCGATGCCGCTGCCCATGGCGCCGCCCTCGCCAATTATGTCGAAGCCGGCCGGTTGCTCCTGCGCGACGGGACGGTCGAGGGCTGCAGCGTGCGCGACGCCACGAACGGCACGGCCTTCAATGTCCGCGCGCGCTGCACGCTGGTCGCCGCCGGCCCCTGGGCCGACATCTTCCTGGAGCACGCGCTGGCGCGGCCCGCGTCGCACAAGCTGATGCGCTCCAAGGGCATCCATGTCCTGGTGCCGGCGATGACGCGCGAATTCGCCCTGACCATGGCGACGGCGCATGGCCATTTCTTCGTCCTGCCGTGGCGCGGACACACCCTACTCGGCACCACCGATACGGCGTTCACGGCAGACCCCGATGCGGTCGGCGTCAGCGAGGGCGACATCGCCGAATTCCTGGCCTTTATCGACCAGCACCTGCCCGCCGCGAACCTCTCGCGCGGCAAGGTGGAATTTTTCTATGCCGGGCTGCGGCCGCTCGTCGATGACGGTTCGGGCGATACCTATGGCGCCAGCCGCCGGGCCGAACTGGTCGATCACGGCAAGGATGACGGTCTGGATGGACTGTTCTCCGCCATTGGCGGAAAGTGGACGACCTCGCGCCGGCTGGCGCAATCGGTGGTGGACACATTGGTTCGAAAACTCGGCGCCCCGGCGCGCGCCTGCGAAACGGCCCGCGTCCCCCTGCCCGGCGGACGCATGCAGCGCTTTGGCGCGTTTCGGGATCAACAGAAGAATGTCTTTCCGACGGTCGCCGGCATCGATCATCTGGCACGGCTTTACGGCACGCGCTTGCCCGATGTGCTTGCCGGCAATCGCTCCGAACTGCTGGCGGCGGTTGGGCCGACCGGCGACATCGGTGCGCAGGTAGCGTTCGCAATCCGCGAGGAGATGGCGCTGACGCTCGAAGACGTCGTGATGCGGCGCAGCGGCATCGGCCAGCTCGGCGCGCCGCCGCGCGAGACGCTCGAAGCCGTGTCGCGCCTGATGGCCGGCGAACTCGGCTGGAACGAGGACCGGCGGCAGAACGAGATCGCGTCGCTGGCATCACGATATCGCACGCGCGAGGCCGCATGAGCGCCTTCGTCGTCGTCAATCCGCGCTCTGCCAATGGCCGCACGGGACGCGACTGGCGCGAGATCGAGCGCGCGCTGGGCCGCGCCTATCCGCATATGTCCGTCGCCTTCACCCGCGCGCGGCGCGAGGCGACGCAGCTTGTCCGCAACGCCCTGCGCGAGGGCCATCACGAGATCATCGCCATCGGCGGCGACGGCACGATCAACGAGGCGGTCAACGGCTTCTTCGACGCCAACGGCCCGATCGCGCCGGACGCGGTGCTGGGCTATGTGACGAGCGGCACGGGCGGCGATTTCCGCAAGACCTTCGGCGTCGCGGCCGGTCACCACGCGGCGATCGCTCGCCTGAAGGACGCGCAGGTCCATGCCATCGATATCGGACGGCTCTCCTGCCTGACGCGCAACGGCAAACCGCAGATCCGCTATTTCGCTAACATCGCCTCGTTCGGCCTGTCGGGCGCGGTGGTGGATTCGGTCAACCGCGCGCGCCTCGCCAAGCTGTTCGGCGGCGCCTTCGCCTTCGCCTTCCACAGCACCGTGGACATGCTGACCTATCGCGACCGCGTCGTGCGCATCATGGTCGACGGCCAGTATGACGAGATCGCCGGCATTTCGACCGTCGCGGTGGCGAACGGCCAGTATTTCGGCGGCGGCATGCGCGTGGCGCCGGGCGCCGTCGCCGATGACGGCGCCTTCGACGTGGTCATCATGGGCGGCGCGCCGAAGGGCAGGATGCTGGCGGATATGAAACTCCTCTACACCGGCGAGCATATCGGCAATCCCAATGTGCGCGTGTTGCGCGGGCGCAAGGTGATGGCCGTGCCGGTGGCGGAGACGCGCGGCCGCGCCGTGCTGATCGAGACCGACGGCGAGAGCGCCGGGCGCCTGCCCGCGACGTTCGAAATCCTGCCGCGCGCCCTCAATCTTCGCTGCTGAAAGATACGGGGCGGGGGATGAGCATCGAGCGCAGCAAGATCAGATGGAACGGCTGGGGCTGGGCCGCGCACAAGGACACGCTGGCCGCGCGCGACGACCTCTGGACGTGGCTGGCGGAAGAGCTCGGCATGCCCTCGCTGCTGGCGACGCCGGCGCGGGAGATCGCCGATATCGTCCTGCCCGCCCAGTGCCTGCATGCCGACACGCGTGCCGGCCTGGTCGCGATGCTGGGTCCCGATCGCGTGCGCGACGATGTCTACGAGCGCGCCTTCCATGCGCTGGGCCGCTCCTATCACGACCTGCTGCGCCAGCGCTCCGGCGATCTGCCGGTGGCGCCCGATGCCGTGCTGTATCCGCGCGGTACCGACGAGGTGCTGGCCTTGCTCGCCTTCGCGGCGGAGCACGACATCGCGGTCGTGCCCTATGGCGGCGGCACCAGCGTGGTCGGCGGGGTCAGCGCCGTATCGGGTTCTTTCCACTCGGTCGTGACGCTGGACCTCTCCGGCATGGACCGCCTGATCGAGGTCGACGCCGCATCGCGCACCGCGACGGCCGAAGCGGGCATCTATGGTCCGGCGCTCGAAAAGGCGCTGCAGGCGAAAGGCGTGACGCTCGGCCATCATCCGCAATCCTTCGAGTTCTCGACATTGGGCGGCTGGATCGCCCATCGCGGCGCCGGCCAGGGTTCGAGCCGCTACGGCCGCGCCGAGGACTGGCTGGTCGGGGCAAAGTTGGCGACGCCGCGGGGCCTGCTCGAAACCGGCGGCTTCCCGGCGTCGGCGGCGGGTCCGCAGTTGAACGACATCGTGCCGGGCTCCGAAGGCGTGTTCGGCATCATCACGGAAGCGACCTTCCGCGTTCATGCCGCGCCTGCCGCGAATGATTATCGCGGCTATCTGTTCCGCGATTTCGCCGGCGGCGCGGCCGCGATCCGCGCGGCCGTCCAGGAAGACCTGCCGGCAACGATGCTGCGCCTCTCCGATGCGGAGGAGACGCGCTTCTTTCGCGCTTACGGCGCGCTGGACAACAAGCCCGGCGCCAGCCACCGCATCGAAACCCTTTATCTCCAGATGCGCGGCTTCGACGAAAAGCCCGCCGCGCTGATCGCCGGCTTCGAGGGCGAGGCGGGGACGGTCGAGGCGGGTCGGCGGCGGTTCGCTGCGATCGCCGCGGCGCATGGCGCGCTGCCGCTCGGCCTGCGCCAGGGGCGGCGCTGGCAGGAGGGACGTTTCCACGGGCCCTATCTGCGCGACCCGATGATGGACCGCGGCGTCGGCGTCGACACGCTGGAGACCGCCGCAAGCTGGTCGAAACTCGACACGCTTTACGGCGCGGTGCGGACCGCGCTCGACAAGGCGATGCGCGAGACCGCGCCGATGCCGGGCGCGCACGGCATCGTGCTATGCCACATCAGCCATTCCTATCCCGACGGCGCCAGCCTCTATTTCACCTACATCTTCCCGCGCGCGCTCGGCGGCGAAATCGCGCAGTGGCAGGCGATCAAGGCCGCGGCATCAGATGCGATCATGGCCAATGGCGGCACCATCAGCCATCACCACGGCGTCGGCGAGGACCATTTGCCCTGGATGGCGCAGGAGAAAGGCGCGCTCGGCATCGAGGTGCTGCGCGCCATCAAGCGCACGCTCGATCCCAAGGGCATCCTCAATCCGGGAAAGCTCATTCCCCAGGAACTGCCCCGGCCATAGATTGAGGCGGCGCTATTCCGTCGTCAGGCCCGCATGCAGCGCCGCAGCCGCGGCGGCGACGGCCTCGCGGGCCTTGGGGATCATGCCGCGCATGCTGAAGAAGCCGTGGATCATGCCGGGATAGTTCACATAGGTGACGGACACGCCGGCGGCATCGAGCGCATCCGCATAGGCCTTGCCCTCGTCGCGCAGCGGATCGAAGCCGGCGGTCACGATATAGGCGGGCGGCAGGCCGGAGAGATCCTTCGCCAGCAGCGGCGAGAGGCGCGGATCGGCGCGGTGCGCCGCATCGGGCGCATAGAGCCGCGTGAACCAGTCCATCGATTGCTTCTCAAGGAAATAGCCTTTGGCATTCTCGCGCATCGACGGCAGTTCGGGCCCGGCAAGCTGCGTCACCGGATAGATCAGAAGCTGGAAGCCGATCTTCGGCCCGTCCGCCTTCGCAAGCTGCGTGACGACGGCGGCCAGGTTGCCGCCCGCGGAATCGCCGCCCACCGCGATCTGGTCGGCCAGGATGCCGAACGCGGCCGCGTTGACGCTGACGAATTGGGTGGCCGCGAAACAATCCTCGACCGCCGCCGGAAAGCAGCATTCCGGCGCCAGCCGGTATTCCACCGACACGACGCGGCAGCCGCTCTGGTTCGCCAGCACCCGGCAAAGATCGTCATGGGTGTCGAGATCGCCGAGCACGAATCCGCCGCCGTGAAAGAAGACCAGGCCGGGCAGCAATGCCTCCTTGCTTTCCATCGGCGTATAGACGCGCAGCGCGATATCTCCGCCGGGGCCCGGCATCGTGCGGTTTTCGACGCGGCCGACCGGCGTGTCCTTGCCGCGGAAGAAGCTCGATCGCGATGCGGCGCGCGCGGCCTGCGGCCCGATCTCCCAGAGCTTGGGCATCGCCATCGCCGCCATCTGGTCGAGCAGCGCACGGATATTGACGTCGAGCGACATGATTCAGTGTCCTCCCAGACCTTCGCGCACCGCCTTGGCCGCCTTGACGACGGCGTCGTGCGCCTGCGGCAGCACAGTCTGCATGTAGATGAAGCAATGCACCAGATCGGCATAGTCCGCGATGTCGACCGTCACGCCGGCGTCGCGCAGCTTCTGCGCATAGTCGAGGCCTTCGTCGTGCAGCGGATCGAAGCCGCCCAGCATGACATAGGCCGGCGGCAGGCCGGCGAAATCCTTGGCACTCAGCGGCGAGAGGCGCGCGTCGGCCGTGTCGGTGCCCGGCGGGATGTAGTGGCCGAAGAACCAGTCCAGCGTCGGCCTGTCGAGGAAATAGCCCAGGGCGAATTCCCGCCGCGACGCCGTCTCGCGCCCGGCCTGCGTGACCGGAAACAGCAAAAGCTGGAATGCGATCTTGGGGCCGCCCTTTTCGCTGGCGCGCTGCGCAACCGCCGCGGCCAGCGCGCCGCCGGCGGAGTCCCCGCCCACCGCGATGCGGTTGGCATCGACGCCGAGATCGGAGGCATGGGTTTCGATCCATTGGACGGCGGCAATGGCGTCGTCGAGCGCGGCGGGGAATTTGTGCTCCGGCGCCAGGCGGTAATCGACCGCGATCACGCAATAGCCACCCTCATTCGCGAATTGCCGGCACAGCCCGTCATGGGTCTCCAGATCGCCGACCACGAAGCCGCCGCCGTGAAAGTAGACCAGCGTCGGCAGCGGCTCGCCGCCGGCTGCGACCGGCGTATAGGCACGCAGGCGGATGTCGCCGCCGGGGCCGGGCATGGTCAGATTCTCGACCTTGCCGACCGGCACGTCCTTGGGACCGATAAGCTGCATCAACGCCACGAACATGGCGCGCGCCTGCTCGGGCGGCAGCTCGAAAACCTTCGGTCCCGGCAGGACGGCCATCTGGTCGAGAAAATTTTTCACCAGCGGATCGAGCGGCATGAACGCCCCGGAGCCCTGTTTCGGTCGAGAGTGTGGCCGCAACAAAGCGGACCGCGCAAGGCATCCGCCGGAACGAACCGGAATATCCGGTCAAGGCAGAAACGCCACGGCGTCGCCCAGCGCGATCGTGCCGCCGCTGAGCACGCGGCAGCAGACGCCGCCACGCCAGTCCGGCGTCAGTGCGTCGAGCAGGCCGGCCTGCGCGCGCTCCATCAGGAGGCAGGGTTCGGTCTCCTGCGTCACTTCCAGCACGACATCGCCGATCACGATGCGCCCGCCGGTTGCGCGCGGACGTTCGATGCCCTCGACATAGAGATTGGCGCGGCGCACGATCCACGGCAGCTCGACTGCCAGCGCGCGGCAGGCGTCTTCCCAGCCCTCGCGGAACAGGACCGAGACTTGGCGGCTGCGCTTGAGCCCGCGCCGGTCGCCTTCGATGCCGCGTTCGACGGAGAGCCCGGCGCGCTGCAACTCTTCCAGCGGACCGAGTTTCACCGCGACGCGCGCGATGCCGAGAAGGCGCCCGCGCCGGGGATGCGGCGGCGCCCCGAAGGGCGGCGCTTCCAACACTTTAGTCTGAAAATTCATGGGCTTATTTCCCCAAGCCGCGAACCACAGCGCAGGCCCGTTATTCCCTTTATATCCCGCCCGGGCCGGGGTAGTTTCCCGCCCCTTGGCGAGGTCTCTTTCGCATGCGCGGCCATAGCGTGTTGCTTATCATCGGCGGGGGGATCGCCGCCTACAAGTCCCTCGAACTGATCCGGCGCCTCAAGGAACGCGGCGTTTCGGTGCGCGCGGTCCTGACAAGGGCGGGCGGCGAATTCATCACGCCGCTCTCTGTCGCAGCGCTGTCGGGCGAGCAGGTCTTCCAGGACCTGTTCAGCCTGACCGATGAAGCGCAGATGGGCCATATCGAGCTTTCGCGCTCCGCCGACCTGGTGGTCGTGGCGCCCGCGACCGCCGACCTGATGGCCAAGCTGGCGAACGGCCATGCCAATGACCTTGCCTCCACGGCGCTGCTCGCCACCGACAAGCGCGTGCTGATGGCACCGGCGATGAATGTGCGGATGTGGAATCATCCCGCGACCCGGCGCAATCTGGCGACGCTGAAGGGCGACGGCGTGATCTTCGTCGGGCCTGGCGACGGCGAGATGGCCTGCGGCGAATTCGGCCCCGGCCGCATGGCCGAGCCGCTGGAGATCGTCGCCGCCATCGATGCCGCCCTGGCGCTGCCCGGACCGCTCAGCGGCCTGAAGGCGCTGGTCACCGCCGGGCCGACGCAGGAACCGCTCGATCCCGTGCGCTTCCTCGCCAACCGCTCCTCCGGCAAGCAGGGATATGCCATCGCCGATGCTCTGGCGCGGGCCGGCGCCGAGACCGTCCTGGTGTCCGGACCCGTCGCGATCGCGCCGCCGCCGCGGGTGAAATTGCTGCGCGTCGAGACGGCGCGCGAGATGCTGGCCGCCTGCGAATCCGTCCTGCCGGTCGATGTCGCGGTGTGCGCGGCGGCGGTCGCCGACTGGCGGCCGGAGAGCCTGGCCGACAACAAGATCAAGAAGGGGGAGAACGCGCCGGCGCTGACGCTGATCGCCAATCCCGATATTCTGGCGACGCTGTCGCATGGCGCGCGCCGCCCCGCCCTCGTCGTGGGCTTCGCGGCGGAGACCGAGAACGTCATCGCCTTCGCGCAGGAGAAGCGCCTGCGCAAGGGCTGCGACTGGATCGTCGCCAACGACGTCGGCCCTGGCACCGGCATCATGGGAGGAGAAACGAACACCGTGCATCTGATCACCGCCAACGCGACCGAAAGCTGGCCGCAACTGGACAAGAGCGAAGTGGGCGTGCGCCTCGCCGCCCGCATCGCCGACGCCCTGAGAGGCAACGCGGCATGAACCTGACCATCATGCGCCTTGCCCATGCGCGCGACCTGCCGCTGCCGTCCTATGCGACGGAGGGGTCGGCGGGGCTCGATCTGCTGGCCGCGGTCGAAACCGACGTCGCGCTGGCGCCCGGCGCGCGCGCCGCGATCCCCTGCGGCATCGCCATCGCGCTGTCCGACAAATACGAAGCGCAGATGCGGCCGCGCTCCGGCCTGGCGCTGGATCACGGCGTCACCCTGCTCAATGCCCCCGGTACCATCGACAGCGACTATCGCGGCGAGGTGAAGGCGATCCTGATCAATCACGGCGCTGTCCCGTTCACGGTTTCGCGCGGCATGAAGATCGCGCAGCTCGTCATCGCCCGCGTCAAGCGCGCCGCGGTCGAGGAGGCGGAAGCACTGCCCGCGAGCGGGCGCGGCGAAGGCGGCTTCGGCTCGACGGGAACGCGCTGAATGCTGAAGCTGTCGCGCAAGACCCTGCTGGCCCTCGAAGCGGTGATCGACATCGCCTTCAATGCGCGGCCGGAGCCGGTGCAGGCCAAGGAGATCACCGCGCGCCAGGGCGTGCCGCAGCGCTATCTCGAACAGGTCATGCAGCAACTGGTGCGTGCCGGCGTGCTGAAAGGCGTGCGCGGGCCGCGCGGCGGCTATCGCCTCGCCAAGGAACGGCGCCGCATCACCGTCGGCGAAGTGGTGCGCGTCGCCGAGAGCATCGAGGACGAGGACGGCGAGAACGCGACGCCGCGCTCCGACCTCGGCAGCCGCATCGTCACGCCGTTGATCCTTTCTCTGCAGGACGAGGTGATGGCGCGGCTCGACGCCATCTCGATCGAGGATCTGTGTGCCCGCGCGCGCGACGCGGGCGTCGATTGCGGCGGCATGACCGCCGATTTCACCATTTAGGAGGACAGCATGGAACCCGGAAAAGCCGGCCGCGGCCGTATCTACAACTCGATCACCGAAACCATCGGCGACACGCCTCTGGTGCGCATGGCGCGGCTGCCCCAGGAGGCCGGCGTCAAGGCCGACATCCTGCTGAAGCTCGAATTCTTCAATCCGATCTCCAGCGTCAAGGACCGCATCGGCGTGGCCATGATCGAGGCGCTGGAGAAACAGGGCATCATCACGCCGGGCAAGTCGACGCTGGTCGAGCCGACCAGCGGCAACACCGGCCTCGCACCCGCCTTCGTCGCG
>JAATGL010000257.1 GCA_015654705.1 Alphaproteobacteria bacterium
CAAACTGTTCACCGAAGTGATCATCGCGCAGGACGCCGACGAAGATGTACGGCGCATTCTCGCGGCGAAGAAGAATCTGCGCCTGCTGCTTGCCGGCGGCCTGCCCGATGCCCTTGCGCCGGGCCTCGCCTTCAAGACGGTGGCCGGCGGCTTCCTGGTGCAGGGCCGCGACGACGGCCATGTCGGTCCGGGCGACCTGAAGATCGTCACCAGGCGCAAGCCCAGCGACGCCGAGCTGGCCGACATGATCTTCGCCTTCACCGTCGGCAAGCATGTGAAATCCAACACCATCGTCTATGCCAAGGACCTGCAGACCGCCGGCATCGGCGCCGGGCAGATGAGCCGCGTCGACGCCGCGCGCATCGCCGCGATCAAGGCGCGCGAGGCGCAGGCCGCCGCCGGCTGGGCGGAGCCGCTGACCAAGGGCTCGGCGGCGGCGTCGGACGCCTTCTTCCCGTTCGCCGACGGGCTGTTGGCGGTCGCCGAAGCCGGCGCCACCGCGGTGATCCAGCCCGGCGGCTCGATCTGCGACGACGAGGTGATCCAGGCCGCCGACGAGAGGGGCCTCGCCATGGCCTTCACCGGGATGCGCCATTTCCGCCATTGAGCATGTTCTCCTCGCGCGCTTGCATGGGCTCCACGCAGGAAAATATTTTTTTCGGCTTGCACCGGATCGCTCCCGCTTTGCGCTGCGCAAAAACGCCCAAGAGTTTCCGCGAAAAAATGCATTCGCCGGCGCCGTTTTTGACGGCACCTCGGGTCGGCTCGCTCCTATGGGGATATGGGGCAAATGGCGTTTCGACCGTGACGGTTCAAGGGGCGGTTGAGGGAAATTTTGCGCCGTGCGTCCCGATGGGGCCCGGCGCCCGCCGCACCTGGCCGGGACGACAAGCCGGGACAGGAGCAGCCGGCACGCGAAGAGAAATCTACATCGCCGCCACGCGCTGTTCCTTGACGAAGGCCATCAGCGCCAGGCCGAGGGCGAGGAACAGCACCTCGCCCAGCAGCCCGATGCGCTGGCTCTGCGACACCGAGACCAGCCAGCCGACGAAGCCGGTGGCCAGGAAGCTGGTCGACTGGCCGGAGAGCGAATAGAGGCCGAAGAACTCCGTCATCTTCTCCGGCGGCGCGATGCGCGCCAGCATGGTGCGGCTGTTGGCGTAGCCGGCGGTGATCAGCACGGCGATGAAGTTCACGATCAGCAGGAAGATCACCTCCGGCCAGGTGTTGAAGAACGGCAGCGACCAGAGATGCGGCGCATGTACGTCGTAGGGGATGAACCAGAGGATGCGGTCCGGCCCCATCGTCAGCGACAGCAGGCAGGCCAGCGCCGTGCCGCCGATCGAGATGAAGATCGCGCGCTTGGAGCCGAAGGCATTGTCCAGCCAGCCGCCGACGAACCCGCCCAGCACCGCGAATATCGAAAGTTCGATGCCGTAGACCAGCATCGGCACGGGGCCCCAGTTGAAGGTGCTCGACGCATAGATGCCGCCGAAGGTCAGCACCGCCGTCATCCCGTCATTGAAGAACAGCCGCGCCAGCAGATAGGCGCCCACATTGCGGTAATGGCGCAGGCTCCGGACCGTGCGCACCACGCTCTTGAGCCCCGCCGCGATAGCCTGCGACCAGGGCAGCCGCGTCGGGGGACGATCCGGCGTGAGGAGGAACAGCGGCAGGCTGAAAGCCAGCAGCCAGACGGCGCAGAGCGGCCCCGCCAGCCGTTCCGGCTCGTGCAGCGCCTGGGAGATGCCCCAGATCGGATGCGCCGGAATGAACGACCACGCCACCAATCCCGGCAGCGCGAAGGCGATCAGCATGAAGAGCAGCAGCACGATCCCGGCGCCATTGCCCAGCGTGTAGCCGAGCCCGGACAGGCCCGCGACGCGGCGCGGATTGGCGATGGTCGGCAGCAGCGCGTTGTGGAAGACGGCGGAGAATTCGTAGGCCACATTGGCCAGCGCGATCAGGGTGCCGACGAAGAAGATCCCCGTGGCGCTCGAATGCGGCAGGGCGAACCACATCGGCACCATGGCGCCGGCCAGCAGGATCACGAACAGCGCGATCCAGGGCTTGCGCCGCCCGCCGCTGTCGGCGATGGCGCCCAAGAGCGGCGCCAGGATCGCGATGACGATGCCGCTAACCGCCTGGAAGGTCCCGGCCAGCGCCAGGCCACGCACATGATCGCCGACCACGTCGTTGGCGAAATAGGGCTGGAACAGATAGATCGTGACGACCAGCACGTAAGGGTCGCGGGCCCAGTGGAACAGCGCCCAGGCGAACTGGCCGAGCCGGCTGGCGGCGCGGTCGCCGGTGGTGGAGGCGCCTTCGCGGGCATTGAGCCAGCGCGCGAGGCCCGCCGCCTCCGCCGCCGCCTCGATGGCAGGGGCGCCGTCGGGCGGGCCGGCCGGCGCCTCGGCCTTAGTTGAGGATTTCACCCGCGTCCACTCCCCAGATCCGTGTCCGGTCGATCCAGCCGGTGAGGCCGCCGGCGACGATCTCGCAGCGCTCAGGCTTGCACGCCTTGAGCCGTGCGACAACGCCGGGCTCGGCCAGTGCCACGACGGCGGCGCCGGCATCGGGAGAGGAATGCAGCGGCGCCCGCGCCTTGCCGGTCACCAGCACGGTGCGCGCGTCCGACAGCATGGTCTGGCTGATCCAGCCGATCGTGCCGTCCGCGTCGCGCACGCGCCGCCAGCTGTCATAGGACGCCAGCACCGCGACCGGATATTCCTTGCGCTGATAGACGAAAAGCACGCGGTGGCGGTAGGTCGGCCCCTCGCGCAGGAACACCTTGTCGCCGCGCAGGCTGGCGTAATGCGCGGCGGAGGCGGGCGTGGCGCTCGCCGCGAGCGCGAGGATCAGGACAAGTTTGCGAATCACGCTCAAGTCTTAACGCGGGCGAAGCCTGGCGCAAACCGAGGGCGGCCTTACTGTCCGCTTTCGGCCGAGCGGATCAGCGCGGCGACCCGCTCCTTGTCCGCCGGCGTGGCGGGATTGTAGATCACCATGCTGAGATCGGGCCGGCCGTCGACGGCGAACGCCGAATATTCCATCGCCAGCGGACCGGCGATGGGATGGTGCAGCGTTTTGGTGCCGTCGCCATGCGTCTGCACATCGTTGTCGCGCCACATCGTTTCGAATTCGGGACTGGTCGCGCAGAGTTCGTCGACCAGCGACTGCACGTTCTGCGCCGCACCGGCGCGGGCCACGTCCGCCCGGAACGCCGCCACCACGAAGCGCGCGACGCTTTGCCAGTTGGCCTGCGCGGCGCGGACGCGCGAGTCGCGGAACATCAGGCGCAGGATGTTGCGCTGTCCGTCCGGCAGCGTGCCGTAATCGGTCAGCACCGCGGTGGCCGCGCGGTTCCAGGCGACGACATCCCAGGTGGCGGTGCGGACGAAAGCGGGGCTGAACTCCAGCGTGTCGAGCAGGCGCTGCAGGCGCGGCGTGATGCCTTCGGGCGCGTGATAGCGGACCTCAGGCGGCCGGCCCAGGCCGAGCAGAAACAAATGCTCGCGCTCGGCATCGGTCAGCATCATGGCGCGCGCGATGCGGTCCAGCACGTCGGCGGACGGCGCGCCGCCGCGCCCCTGCTCCAGCCAAGTGTACCAGGTGGCGCTGACATTGGCGCGCTGCGCCACCTCTTCGCGCCGAAGTCCCGGCGTTCGCCGCCGCATCAGCGGAAGGCCGAACGACGCCGGATCGAGCTTGGCGCGGCGGTCCTTCAGGTAACTCCCTAGCAGATTGTCGTTCGCGGCGGGCATGTCGATCCTGTTAGCGATCATACTGGTATGAGGTCACTACTTTACCAGCATAGCATATCGGGGGAAAAAGCGCGCGTCCTGTTTGGAGAGGTGTCCGGCGATGACGTTACAAGACAAACGCGTATTGGTGATCGGCGGCGGCTCCGGCATCGGGCTTGGCGTGGCGCGGGGCGCCGCGCGCGAAGGCGCGAAGGTCGTGATCGCCTCGCGCGACGCCAGGAAGATCGCCGAGGCCGCGAAGCCCATCGGCGCGAC
>JAATGL010000272.1 GCA_015654705.1 Alphaproteobacteria bacterium
GATCCGGCCGGTGTTTTCCGACCGGATCGGCGAAAGCATCACGCTCAGCGGCCAAATCCGCTACCCCGGGGTCTACGAGATCACGCGCGACGAGCGTCTCTCCTCGGTGCTGGCGCGCGCCGGCGGCCTGACCGACGAGGCCTATGCCTATGGCGCCATCTTCACGCGGCAGAGCGCTGCCGTCGCCGAGCAGCAGGCCAACCAGCGCGAAGCCACGATGCTGATGGACGAGATCGCCACCATCTCGACGCAGGTCACCGGCCTGACGCCGCCGCCCAACCTGAGCTATCTGCAGACCATGGCGACGACGCTGCAGCATCAGCCGGCGCTGGGTCGCATTTCCATCAGCATCGATCCCGCCGTGCTGGAGGCGCATGCCGACCGCGATCCGCTGCTGGAAACCGGCGACGCGATCTATATTCCCAAGCGGCCCTCGACCGTCGCGGTCACCGGCGAAGTGCTCAACAGCGGCGCTTTCGCCTGGCGCCCGAACCTGACGATGGACGATTACATGGACATGGCCGGCGGCGAAACGGATGCCGCCGAGGACAGCGCGACCTTCGTCATCATGCCGGACGGAACGGCAGTGCCGGCGAGCGGCAGCTGGTGGTCGTTCGGCCGCGGCGCGCGCATCCCGCCGGGGGCGACCATCGTCGTGCCGCGCGACCCGCAGCCCTTCGACCTGACGACGTTCCTGGTGACGTTCACCGATATCGCAAGCAAGGTCGCCATCACGGCCGCCTCGCTGGCGGTCCTGAAGAACAATTAGGCGCGGCCGGCCGCCAGCCTGATCTCGTCCAGCATGCGGGCGGCGAATTTGTCGCGGCTGTAATCGCCGGCCAGTCTGCGGCAGCCTTCCTGCATCGAGGCGGCCAGTGCCGGATCGCCGCGCAGCAGATCGATGGCGCCGACCATCTGCTGCAGGTTCTCCGGCTCCACGGCGAGGCCGGCGCGATAGCTTTCGATCAGCTCGGCTGCGATGCCCTCGGCCCCGATCAGGATCGGCCGCTCCATCGCGGCGATCTCGAAGATCTTCGACGGCATCGTGTCGGCCAATGTCGCGGTGCGCTTCAGGGGTACCAGCAGAACGTCGCAGCAGGCGATATGATCGGGCACCTCATTGTGCGGCACCGGACGGACGAAGCGCACATTGTCGAGCTTCAGCGCCTTCGCCTGCCGGACCAGCGCCGCGTGCTGGGCGCCGTCGCCGACCAGCAGGAACAGGACGTTCGTATCCCTAAGAGCCTGCGCCGCCTGGACCACCGTTTCCAGATCGTGCGCCAGCCCCTGTGTGCCGATATAGCCGACGACAAAACGGCCGCCGAGGCCGTATTTCTCGACCAGGGCATCGGGTTTCGGCCGCGGCGCGAACTGGACGGCATCGACACTGTTGGGAACCACGCCGATCTTGGCGCCCGGCACGCCGCGCTCGATCAGGCGGTCGCGCAGGTTCGGGTTGGTGGTCACGATGCGCGCCGCCGAGCGGTAAAGCGAACCCTCGACCAGGCGCAGCAGGCGGATCAGCGGATTGCGCTCGCGCATCATGTCGAGGGCCACGATCGAATCCGGCCAGAGATCGCGGATCTCCAGAAGCCATGGCCGGCGCTTGGTCAGCGCCAGCAGGCGGCCCGACAACCCCGCCAGCAATTGCGGCGAGGTCGCCATGACCACGTCCGCGGGCTGGCGGAGCCCGGCCAGGAAACTCATCACGCCGAAACTGGCGAAATCGAGCGAGCGGCGCATCACCGCGCTGTTGGGCGCCAGATAGGTCCAAACCCGGATCACCTCGATCCCGTCGAGGACCTCGCGCTGGAGGAGGCGGTTGCGATAGGGTGTCATGACCTTGCCGGCCGGAAAATTTGGTGCCGAGGTGATGACGGTGACGCGTACCCCCGCCGCCACCCAGCGGCGGCAATGCTCGAAGGTCCGTTTGGCCGGCGCGTTGCGTTCTGGAACAAAGTTGTCAGTTACAACAAGGACATGCATGAAGTCCGCGAAGGAAAAAGGTTTCGGTCGGGAAACGCCCCTCCCGTCCTACAGCAATCGTGGAAAAAGCCAAAAGAGTAAATTATTCAAGAGTCTGCTTGGGGGGTGCTTGCGGCCTTGCGCCGGACATGAGACGGTGGAGCCCAGATTTTCGCATGGGGGCGAAACGCAGTTGAGGCTGCATCTTTGAATTGAACGTGGCCGCGAAATAAGTGTTGGGGGTTGATCCGATGTTGCACGAGGGGGGAAAGACCGGCGGTTCGCGGATCCCGCGATCGACGGCCACCGAACCGATTGGTAACAGTGAGGCCTTCCCGCAGCTCGTGGTGAAGACCCGTTCCATTCCGCGCGTGGCCTGCATCGGCTGCGGCTATTGGGGCCAGAAGGTCGCCCGCAACCTGGCGAGCCTTAACGCGCTGCATGCCGTGGCCGACGTTTCGCCGGCCGCGCTGGCCCAGGTCTCCGGACAATTTTCCATCCCCGGCCTCTCGTTCGAAGCGGTGCTGGCCGATCCCGAATGCGATGCCGTTGCAATCGCCTCGCCCGCCTCGCTGCATGCCGAACATGTCCACCGGGCTCTGCTGGCCGGCAAGCACGTCTTCGTCGAAAAGCCGCTGGCCCTGCACCTGGCCGAGGGCCACGCGCTGGTGAAGCTGGCGCGCGACCGCGGCCGCATCCTGATGGTCGGCCACCTCCTGCGCTATCATCCGATCGTCGTGGCGTTGATCGAGCAGGTCCAGTCGAACCGCCTGGGCACCGTCAAGCACATCTATTCGCGGCGTTTCGGGCTCGGCAAGATCCGCACCGAGGAGGACGTGATCTGGTCCTTCGCCCCGCACGACATCTCGATCATCCTGGCGCTCCTGCAGGAGGAGCCGACCTACATCTCCGGCGAGGCGACCAGCATCCTGACCGCCGGCGTCGCCGACATCGCCAACATCCATCTGGGATTTCCCAGCAGCGTGACGGCGCGGATTTCCGTCTCCTGGCTCAATCCGACCAAGGAGCAGCGCACGGTGATCATCGGCTCGGAGGCGCACGCCGTCTTCGACGACACTCTGCCCTGGGAGCAGAAGCTGC
>JAATGL010000111.1 GCA_015654705.1 Alphaproteobacteria bacterium
AGGGTGGGATTCGAACCCACGATACCCGTAAAGGTACTCCGCATTTCGAGTGCGGTGCCATCAACCGCTCGACCACCTGTCCGAAGTGCGCGGACCATATAACCGGCGCCCGCAATTCCGCAAGCGCCGGGCTTATTCCCCGCCCGCCAGCCAGGCGACGCGGGCGCGCGCCGCGCCGTCGCGGCCGAGAAGCGGCGCGACCACGCCCAGCACGGCGCGCATGTCGTCCGCGAAGCCGAAGGGCGGATTGACGACCAGGAGCCCGGCCGCCGCCAGCCGGTCATCGGCGGCGCCCACATGGATATCGAGCCGCAACAGCTTGCGCGGCCCCGCGAGCAGGACTTCGCCGCAAAAGGCGTCGGCGGCGGCGGGCGATTTGATCGGAAACCAGATCAGCACGATGCCGGTCGCGAAGCGGCGATGGACATCGGCGACGGCGCGCGCGACCTGCGCGAATTCGTCGGGCGCCTCGTAAGGCGGATCGATCAGCACCAGCCCGCGCCGTTCGGGCGGCGGCAGCAGCGACGGCAGGCGGGAATAGCCGTCGGCCTCGGCCAGGCGGGCGCGTCGAAAGGGCGCCAGCGCCGCGCCCAGCGCCTGCGCCTCCTGCGGATGCTTTTCGATCGCCACGAGCCGGTCCTGTGGACGCAGAAGCCTGGCGGCGATCAGCGGCGAGCCGGGATAGCGCCCGGCGCCCAGACCGCGCACGAGGTCGAGATAGGAGCGCAGCGTCTCGGGGCCGTCGGTCAGGCCGGCCAGACGCGCGATCCCCCCGGCCGCTTCGCCCGAGCGGCGCGCCTCTTCGCTTGTCAGATCATAGAGCCCGCGTCCGGCGTGGCTGTCGATCACCGCGAAAGGCGCCGGCTTTTTCTTCAGGTGGATGAGGATCGAGACCAGCGCGAGGTGCTTGATCACATCGGCGAAATTGCCGGCATGGAAGGCATGGCGATAATTCATGCGTCCATGATGAACAAATCGGCGGGCCGCGCCATACTGAACCGATGCGGGAATCCGACACATGACGGGCCGCGCGACGGCCGGCGCGCCGGTTCGGGCGGCGGTTGCAGCGATCCTGATCGCCGGCTGGATCGTCACGCTGGCGATCTCCTGGCCGGGCCATCTCTCCTACGATTCGATCATCCAGCTGCATGACGGCCGCACCGGATTCTATCATTCCTGGCATCCGCCGGTGATGGCGTGGCTGCTGGGCCTCGGCGATGCGCTCGTTCCCGGCGCGGGATTGTTCATCGCACTCGACGCGACGATGGCGTTCGGCGCGCTGCTTTCCCTGTTGTGGATCAGGCCGCGCCCGTCCTGGGCCGCCGTGGTGGCTGCCGCGATCTGCGTGATGCTTCCGCAACTGGTCCTCTATCAGGCGATCGTCTGGAAGGACGTTCTGTTCGCCGACGCGGCCGTGGCGGGCTTTGTCTGCCTCGCGCAGGCCGAAACACGATGGGCGCAGATCCGCGTGCGGTTCGCGTTCGTCGCCGCCGCGCTCGCCTTCTTCGTACTGGCGACGCTGGTGCGGCAGAACGGCCTGATTGTGGCGGTTGCGGGCGGGCTCGCGCTCGGCGTCATGGCGGCACGCGCCGGCGGCGTGAAGCCCGCGATGCTCTATGGCATCGGCGGGCTGGCCGTCGTGCTGCTGTTCGCCGCCGCGCTGTCGTTCGTCCTCGCCCTGCATAGCGATGACGGCGAGGGCCCGACGGCGCAACTTCGGCTGCTTCGCTTGTACGATCTCGTCGGCGCCGTCGCGGCCGAGCCGCCGCTGCCGCTCGATCGCCTGAAAGCCGAAGCGCCCGATCTCGAAAGGCTGATCCGCACGGACGGCGTCCGGCTCTATTCGCCCCAGCGCAACGATACGCTGGTGGGCTCGCCCGCGTTGCAGGATGCGCTGGCCGATACGCCGCCGGAGCTGATGGCGGCGCAATGGCGCGATCTGATCGTCCATCATCCCGGCCTGTATCTGAAGACGCGGACGGAATTGTTCCGCTGGCTTTTCCTCACGCCGGACATCGCCGCCTGCCATCCCGTCTTCGTCGGCGTCGAGGGGCCGCCGGGCGAGATGGGCGATCTCGGCCTTGCGCCGCGCCAGCGTCCGCGCGACCTGGCGCTGGCGGCTTATGCAAAGGCGTTCATGGGCACGCCGGTGTTTTCGCACGCGGCGTTCGGCGCCCTGGCCTTCGGCGTGCTCCTTCTATTGCTGCGCCGCCGCGCGCCGGGCGATATCGCGATGGCATTCCTGCTGATCGCCGCATTCGCCTTCGCGGCGAGCTTCTTCGTGATCTCGATCGCCTGCGACTACCGCTATCTCTATTTCCTCGATCTCGCGTCGCTCGCGGCGCTGTTCTACCTGGCGCTCGACCCGGCCTATTTGTTCCAGGTGCTGGCGATGTGGTCGGGATCCTCCTGGCTGTTGCGCTCCGACGCGAGGAAATCGTAATAGCCGCAGCGGCCGCCCGGATATTCGCGGCAGATGGTGGGCCTGGCCTTGTAGATCGTGCAGCGGCGCGCCTCCGTATCGAAGAAGCGGCAGATCCGGCCGAAATGCACGTCCGCCTTGCGGCGCATGGCATATTTCTCGTCGCCATCCACCTTGGTGAACTTCGCGCGGGCCTCGCGGAAGCCCAGGCCGAAATGCTTGGCGAGCCTTTCGACGTCGCGCTTGGTGAGCGGAATGATGGGATAGGAGCAGCAATAGCCGGGGCATTTCGCACAGTTGTACATGGCGTCACGCTTCAGGTTTCCGCCAATCCATAGCAGGATTCGCGGCAGGGCAAGCCGGCAAGGCCGGTTCCGTCCGGCAGCCGCAGGGCGGCTTGCCGAAAATCCCCAAGAGATCGGTAACCAATTGTAAAGGGCACGGCCAAACCATTTCTTCATCCGGCGGCGTCAAGCTGAGCCGTATTCTTGAGAGAGGCCCGGGCAGCCCCGGGTCTGCGGCCCTTGTCCAGCGAAGCGGAAAACATGTCGGTTGCAGAGCGGTCGGTCTGGACCAGCCCCCGGGAACGCGTCGAAACCCGGCGCCTGCTGGTCGATGCCGCGCGTGCGCTGGTCGCGCGAAAAGGCGAGCAGGCCCTGACATTGAGCGCCGTCGCCGCCGAGGCCGGCTTCGCCCGCGCGACGATCTACGGCTATTTCTCCGGCAAAAACGAGTTGCTGGCGGCCCTTGAACTGCAGGTGGTGAGGCCCGCGCTCGAACTGGTTTCCCATCGCGTGGCCGAGCCGGGCACCGTCGTCGCGTTCCCGATACAGATCGACACCCATGTCGTTCCGGCGAAAATGAGCGCTCCGCCCGAAATGGAACCCGCAGCCGCTCCGGAAGCCCGCGACGCCGCGCCCGAACCCGACGCGCCGGCCATGGCGCCGCCCGAAGACACTACGAGCCCTGCGGAAGAGACGCCACAAGCCGCCGAGGAATCGGCGACGGAACAGCCCTTGGCGGAACCGGCTTCGGATGCCATCGTTGCATCAAGCGAAATGGAGCACGCCGCTGCGGTTCTGTCTGCCGAAGGTGGTGTCGAGGCAGCGGGCGATCAGTCAGACGCTTCCCATGTTTCAACGGACAATGCCGATGTAGCGTTGCCCGAGCACCAGACGCCGCCCGCGGACACGCCGCCCGAGCCGTTTTCCTCGACCGAGGATGCGGCCGCCCCTGACGAGGCTCGCGCGGTTCCCTCCTCCGATCAGGACGAGCCTGCCACCGCGGCGGATGATGCGGCCGGCGAAATCGTCACGCCGTATGAGCAGGGACGGCGGCTGCAGGCGATGCAGCTCGACGAGATCGCCAAGCGCCTCGTGCTGCCGGAAAGCGCGCTGAAGGAAGGAACCGACGCGGTCATCTCGCGGCTCGAAACGCGCATCCGCGTGCTGGAACGCACGCTGGCCGCGCTGGAGGCCCGCCAGAATGCGGCTGCGGGAGAGGGCGAGAAGAAGCTCAAGCCGGTATCCGATCTGGTCGAACAGCTTCAGGCGCGGACGGAGAGCAGCGAAAGCCGCCAGCTTCAGTCCATCTCCGAACTGCGGCTGGGCATTCACGAACTCACGACGCGGCTGAACGCGATCGATCCGCCGCAGCGCGGCGCCCTCTCCGGCGCCTTGTCCTGGCCGAGCGCTGCGGCGGAACCCGCGGCGCCCGAGGCCGATGCGTTCGTGCCGCAGGCGGATAACGCGCAAATCCAGCCGGAACACGGCACCGCCGCGACCGACACTTCGCGCCATGCCTATCTTTCCGCCGTTCGCGATCTGGCCAAGGAAGGCGCGCGCCAGGCGGCCGAGCGCGAAAGCCTCTACGAGAAAGAACAGAAATCGCGGCGCCGGCGCCTGATGATGGCCGGCGGCGTGGCCGTGCTTTGCCTTGGGGTCGTCGGCGTCCTGTATGCGATCCATCCCGGGCCGCAGGGTGTCAGCACGGCGCAGTCGAAGGCGATGCCGCCCGCCGCGGCGCACGCAGCCGCGCGCACGCTGCACGCCGCAGTGACCCCGCATGCGCCGCTCGACCGCCTGACCGCCCTCGCCGACAAGGGCGATGCCAGGGCCGAATTGCTGGTCGGCCTCAAATACCTGACCGGCGACGGCATCGCCGCCAACGACGCCGAGGCGGCGCATTGGCTCGAACGCGCGGCGCTGCAGGGCGACCCGATCGCGCAGAACCATCTGGGCGCGCTCTACCAGAACGGCCGCGGCGTGGCCGCCAATATCGCGCAGGCCATGCACTGGTACGAGGCAGCGGCGATCCAGGGCGACCGCCACGCCATGAGCAACCTCGCCGTGCTCTATGCCGGCGGCGCCGGCGTGCGGAAGAATTTCGCCGAAGCCGCGCGCTGGTTCCAGCGTTCCGCCAGCCTCGGCTATGTCGATGCACAGTTCAATCTGGCGGTGCTGTTCGAGCGCGGCGACGGCGTGCCGCAAAGCCTGCTCGACGCCTACAAATGGTATGCGATCGCCGCGGCGGCGGGCGACGCGGTCGCCAAGACGCGGGCCGACGCCATCGCCACGCAGATCTCCCCGGACGAGCTTCAGGCCGCCCGCGACGCTGTCGCCAATTTCAAGCCGCTGCCTCTCAATCATGCCGCCAACGACGTGCCGACGATGTCGGACGTCCTGGCTGCGCGATAGGCGCGCGTTCGCTTTCTATTTGATCGTGCCCCAGCGCTGGAACGAGGCCGTGCAGTTGGGCGGCAGCGTCCATTCGATCTTGTCGGCGCCGGCCGGCATGCCGGCGAAATCGGGATTGAGCATCGCCTGCGAGGCGCGGATGCCGATCGGCCAGCGCGATTTGATGAAAGCGATGACCGCGACGGTGTCGCCGTCGCTCAGCGCATGTTCGAAGGCGGGCATGTACGAAACGAGGCCGGGTGGCGCGGCGGCGAAATGCCCGTATTTGGTCATGTGAAAGAGGTCTTCGTCGGCGTGCTGCCAGGTATGCCCGGTCGAATCGTGCGGCGGCGCGCGGCGGCCCTCATACTGATCGCGCAACTGCCACAGCGCCTGGCCCTGCAGGCGCCGGCCATGGCAACCGCCGCAATTCAAGGCGTAGATCTGCTCGCCCTGCGTGACCAGCGCCGCGTTGTCGGCATCGGCGAAATGCGAGGGCTCCGCCGTCGCGGCATGGGTTCGAAGGCAGCCGAGGGCACCGGCGAAAGCCAGGGCCGCAAGAGTGGCGACGATCGGCGAAGTTCTCAGGCGCCCTACTCCTGCTTCACCAGCTTGCGCAGATCGTCGACCAGCGGATGGCCGGGCAGGTCGCCGGTCAGCAATTCGACGAATTTGCCCTGCGGATTCACGACGTAGATATAGGAGCTGTGATCGACCGTGTATTGCCCGTTGCCGAGGCTGCGCGGGCGATAATAGACGTGGAACGATTTCGCCGCGCTCTCGATGTCGTCGGGATCGCCGCGCAGACCCACGATGCGCGGATCGAAGGATTTCATATAATTCTTCAGGACTTCCGTCTTGTCGCGCGCCGGATCCACGGTGATGAAGACCGGCTGGAAGTCCTTGGCCCTGGGCCCCAGCGCCATGAGCGCATTGCCGATCTGGCTTAAGGTCGTCGGGCAGACGTCGGGGCAGAACGTATAGCCGAAATAGACCAGCAGCCATTTGCCGCGATAGTCGCTGTCGCTGACCGTGCGTCCGTCCAGCGTGGTCAGCGTGAAATGCCCGTCGATCGGCAGCGGCGCGGCGACCGTGCTGCCGCCGGCGGCGAACAGCAGCGCCGCGCCGAGGATCAGGGCCCGTGCCAGCGGCCGAGACGTCGCAACAATCATGGTCTCGTGAACCCTATGTTTTGGGAAGCACCCGGATGATCGCCATCATGCCGCCGTCCTCGTGATCGAGAATATGGCAGTGGTAGACGAAGTCTCCCACGACGGCGCCGCGAAAGTCCATCCGCACCTTGATGCTGGGATAGGGCCCGCGTCCCTTCCAATAGCCGACCTGGTGGGTGTCGTAGAATTGCTGCTGGTCCTTGGGAATTTTCACGCCGTTTATTTCCTGCACCAGGAAGTGGATCTGGTGCATGTGGAACTCGTGAACCTCGGGCGACCGGTTCTGGATCGTCCATTCCTCCACCGCGCCGCGATTGGTGACGATCGCGGGCGGGTTGTTGGGATCGAAGAGCTTCAGGGTCTGGCCTTCGACGGTGATGTAGAAGTTCACCGGTTCCGAGGCCCGCTGCGCGCCGCGATGCTGCTTTATGTTTCCGCCCGGGATCGTCGATGGAATTTCGGAGAAATACAGCACGCGCCTGGCGGTGACCTTTGCATCGGCGAGGTTCTCGAAACGCTGCATGTTGGGCGGGCCGCTGCGCTCGGCGGCGCGCGGCAGCCCGTTCGGATCGTCGCTGGTCTGGATGACGGCCAGCGGCCGCGCCGGATTGCTGTCGGAGGCCGGGCCGCCTGCGATGGCCTCGGTTTCGAGCACCGCCGTTTTCACGTTCTTTTTGGGTCCGGTGATGATGAACTCGACCCGGCTGGCCGGCGGCAGGAGGATGTCGTTCTGCGTCACGATCGTGCCCTGCCGCTTGCCGTCCTGCGATCCGGTGGGCACGCCGTCGAGGCCGACGATCTGCAGCGGCTGCGCCACGCCGTCATATTTCACCTCGAGGTCCATGATGGTGTTGGCCGCGGCATTGGCGACGCGCCAGAATTCCTGGCCGCCGCGATTCATCTTGATGATGGCGGGGGTGTATTGGGGGAACGGCACCGTCACGTAGTTGACCGAGACGTCCCAGTTGGGCGCCGGCTTCACCGTGACCGGATTGCTGATCAGCGGCTCGTCGCGCAGGACCAGGTAGCGCTCCGGCAATCCCGCCACCGCCGGCTGGAGATTGGCGATCCCCTCCACTTCGATCACGCCGCTGGCGCCGCCCTGCACGGCCTGCGAGGCGATCCCGTGCACATGCGCATGATACCAATAGAGTCCGGGCGGCTCGTCCGCCGGAATCCGGAGTTTGTAGTCGAAGGTCTCGCCGGAATTGACGAGGGTATGGATGACCTCGTCGCCGTGGCATTTGGGCGAGACGTTCAACCCGTGGAAATGCATGTTGACCGACGTTTCCGTCATCGTGGCGCTACCGCAGCGCGTGGAGGCGCCGGTGAGCGTCTCGCTGCCGCCGAGCGGTGTCTGAGGGACCTGGTTGGTGAGATGGATGGTCACCGCGTCGCCGGGCTTGACGTGCAGCGTCGGCGATTGAAGCCCGTCCGACGTCACGAAGCAGAACAGCGTGCGGCCCGCATCGTCGACCGAGGTGAAATAATCGAGGGAAATTTCCAGGGCGCCGTTCTGGCTGTAGATATCCGGCGGCGGCGCGACGACGCTGCCGATCGCGGGCCGCGGACAGACCCCGCCATTCGCCAGCGCCTGCGCCGGCACAAACAATGCGAGGCATAGCGCAAAAAAAATCCCGCGCATGACCTGTCCCATGACCACTCCTGTCCTTATCGCCCGCGTCTCAAGACAGCATTGCGCGGCGCCGTAGCGCATTCTGGCGGTTACCCTACTCTTTTGCGACTTAGTCGCAACGCCAAAATTACGCGGCCTTCACGCTCGCGCGTCCCTCATCGGAAGGCGGCTTATTTCTTCCGCGTAACGCAGCCGCAAGGCGTCCGCCATGCCTGTATCCGCTCGGTCACAACGATCCTTGCGGCCGTGACAAACTCGCGCATTTGCCGTGGCGCCTGCGCGCGGAGAGGTTTACGAGTTGCCGCGCCAATTGACGAGGGGGGCCATGGAGCAAAACGCCGAAACCCGGTCCGGCCGACGCATCGCGCGTCCGAAAGTCGAAGAGCATCCGACCGCGCGTCAATGGGCCTATCTCATCCTGGAGGAAGGCCTGACCGAAGGCGGCATCAGCCGCGTCGTCGAGATGCTGCTGATCGCGCTGATCGTCAGCAATGTGCTGGCGGTGATTCTCGAAACGGTGCCGGAGCTTTATATCCCCTATCGCCGGTTCTTCTCGGCCTTCGAGACCTTCACGGTCGTGACCTTCGCCATCGAATATGTCGCGCGGCTGTGGTGTGCACCGGAAGATCCTCGGATCGGCGCGAATTCCGGCTTCCGGGGATGGCTGCGTTTCACGCTGCGCCCCATGATGGTGGTCGATATTCTGTCCTTCGCGCTCTATTTCGTCGCGTTCGCGCTCGGCGCCGCGATCGATCTGCGCGCGTTGCGCGTGCTGAGGCTGCTCAGGCTGCTCAAGATCGCCCGCTATTCGCAGGCGATGCCCGCGCTGCTCGGCGTGCTCTATGCCGAGCGGCGCGCCTTGTTCGGCGCCTTCATCCTGCTCATCTTCACCGTCTGCGTCACGGGGGAGGTGATGCATCTGATCGAGGGCGCGAGCCAGCCCAAGGCCTTCGGCACGCTGCCCGGCGCGATGTATTGGGCGATCACCACGCTGACCACGGTGGGCTATGGCGACGAGACGCCGATCACCTGGATGGGCAAGCTCTTCGCCGGGATCACGATGGTCACCGGGCTCGTGCTCTTCGCCCTGCCGGTCGGCATCATCGCCACCGGCTTCGTCAACGGCCTGCACAAGCGCGAGTTCACCATCACCTGGAGCATGGTCAAGCGCCAGCCGCTGTTCGAGGATTTCGACATGGAGGCGACGCGCCAGATTCTCGACACGATGGGCGCCAGCGTGGTGCAGGACCACACCCGCATCACCGTGGCCGGCCAGAGCGCCAACATGTTCTATCTGGTGATCTCGGGCCGCGCCCATGCCGAGGACGAGACGGGCTCCTGGGACATCGAGGCCGGCGACATCATCGGCGAGGAGGCCTTGAACGATTCGGCGACCTATACGCGCACGGTTTCGGCGCGCACCGAGATGCGGATGATGGTGCTGCTGGGCGAGGACCTGCGCCGGCTGTCGCGCAAATATCCGCTGCTGCAGAAGCGCATCCGCAACGAGGTTCCGTGGTGATCGTCGCCGGCGAATTAGTGGGGAGCTTCTGTTGCCCGGTGCTCCCCGAACCGCGCTTGGCTAACCGTAGTTAGGCAGCGAGGGCCATTGCATTATCGTTGGCACCTGTACGAATAGTCCGATAACGGCGGAACCATACCGGGCAAAAGAACCACCTTTACACGTCCGTCGATCCTGTTTCGCCCCCACAGATGGCCTCTTTGCGAAGAGGACATCTGGTGGAGGCGCCGGGTACCGCCCCCGGGTCCGGGCCGCTTATTACGTAGCCGTTTATCGCCATAGCCGGGCAAGCCGGCACGGCTAATATAGGACCTAAAGGTGAATTATTGAAGGGCACCGCGGCGCGCTAGAATGACGGCGTCAGCAGCGGGATCTTGGATGCGGCAATATCACGACCTGATGGAGAAAGTGCTGCCAGGCGGCGCAGCAACGCGCGAACGCACCGGCACAGGCACGCTTGCAAT
>JAATGL010000046.1 GCA_015654705.1 Alphaproteobacteria bacterium
CCACCCCGGCCGGATCAGGCGGCGCGGCGGCTGCGATGGCCGGCGCATCCAGCGCAAGGCCGCAGTCCGCCGCGACGGTCGCGGCCTGTGCGGCGAAGGCGGCGTCGTCCGCGCAATCGGCCAGCCGGTCCTGCAGCGCCGCATCCGCCATCAGCCGGGCGCGCAACGCGGCCAGTTCGCTGTCGTCGGTCTGCGTCGTCGTCTCCGTCAAGGGCCACAGACCTTCTGTACAGCACCGCGCCGGAATTCAAATCCAATCACCGCCGGCCTTATGCCGGCATGACGGAGCGGCTCAGGCTTCGATGGCGAGGATGGCGATCTCGGCCGGCGGCTTTTCCATGTCGACCACGTCGCCGGCGCGCGCGCCAAGGATCGCCTGCGCCAGCGGACTGCGCACGCTGACCAGGCCATGCGCAGGATCGGCCTCGTCCTCGCCCACGATGCGCAGGCTCTGCTGCCGGCCGTTGCGGACAAGCGTGACGCGGGCGCCGAACGCCACGATGTCGCCCGCGGGCGGCGGCGCAATCACGGCGCGCGCCTTGGCGTCGCGCCAATAGCGCAGGTCGCGCTCCAGCGTCTCGCGCGGAAGCGCATCGGGATCGGCCTTCAGCGCCGCTTCGAGCCGCGCCACCTGGCCCTCGATCGCCGCGAACCCCGCCCGCGTCACCGGATTGGCCCCCTCCGACACCATCCGCTCCGGCGGCGGCGCGGCATTGTCGGTCTCCTTGACGAAGGCGCGGGACATCGGGGACTCCTTGAGCTTTGCAGTAACGGGCGCGACTGGCGCCGGTTCCGCGCCTGTCCAATACTGCATAGCGTCTTCAGCACGTCCGGCTGCCTAGCCCGTTTTATCTGGGTTTGCCACGCCGTTCTCCCCGTCTTGTTGCAGATCGTCAGTACACTTTCGCTCTTCTTGATGACTGTCGTGCCGGGCGAGGTCAACGTCCCGCTGTCGCGGTCGTTGGTGAGCGTGCAGGTCGCGCCGGCTTCGGGCAGCGCGTCAACGAGGATCGGCTGGTCGAGCCGTCCATGACCGACGCACAGCGCGGCTCCGGCCAGCCAATATCCGCTTAATGAAATATTCCTGCCCTACGGGCCACACGTATAACGACCTTCGGAAGGAAAAGCGTGCCTACCGTGCTGCGGAAGGTGTTGTCGACGGCGATTATTTCGACGTCAGCGCGTTCCTTGTATTGATGAGCGCAACCGGTCCGCCACCACCCTCCAGCAAAGACTGACCGTCGGGGCCGTACGCATCGATGCCACCGGCGTAGACGGCAACAAAACCCCGATCATCAGCGGTGATCGAGGCCACGGGATCAGTCTCGTCGATTTCGACGGTGGAGAAATTGCTCCTATCGATCTTCAGCAAGGCTTGACTGGCGCTGGTTCCGACAAAGAGATAGGCGTTGCCTGCGGCCATGGCGCAATGCGCATTGCCGCCCCCCGGGATGTTGAGGGTGATCTGCTGTTTCAGCGTGAAAGCGACGAAATCGCCCTCCTGCTTGAACGTGTCGGTACGCGTGTAGACGTCGAGCAGGATCGGATTCTTCTTCGAAGTGCGGCGATCAAGGATGTACATGTCGCGCGTGAGGACATGGCCCTGCCGTATCGCCGGACCGTCCAGGATCGCGCAGGCATGTTCGAATGGTGAGAGCGTGCCGCTAGCGTAGCAGCCCTGGGACTTTTTCGTCGAGCCGCAAGCGAGATAGGAAAGTGAGGCGCCGTTATTGTCGAACGACCAAGCCGTGAAGATTCCGGAATCCAAAGCAGCGTCGTGGGCCATTGTCCGACAGTCCGCACCGAAAAGCACCAGCCAGCCAACCGCCACAATGGCCAACGCACGCCTGCTATGCATAATTTCCCCCACATCCACTCGTTGAAAAGGATAGCGTGAACGTCGCGGCATACAAGTCAGCCAAGATGAAATTTCATAGTCCTGGCGTTACCGCGCCCTGCTCCCAAACGTCTTAGGCAAGCCCGGTCTTCCCGCGCGCTTCATCCGCGTCCTTCCGCCCTTCCCCCGCGAGGCTTTGCCGCCGTCGGCCGTGTCGGCGCCGTCGCGGACGGCGCTGAGGAAGGCGTCGTCGACGGCGCGGTCGACTTCGCTCTGGCGGGCAAAGGGGTCGTCGGCGATGGTGAGTTCGACGGCCTGCAGGCGCTTGATCTCGTCGCGCAGGCGGCCGGCCTCCTCGAATTCGAGGTCGCCGGCGGCGGCGCGCATGCGCTTCTCCAGGTCGGCCATGTGCGCCTTGATGTTGTGGCCGATGAATTCCTTGCCCTCTTCGGCCATGCCGGTGTCGACGGTCACGTGGTCGCGCTCATACATCGAGCCCATGATGTCGCCGATGTTCTTCTTGATGGAGATCGGCGTGATGCCGTGCGCCTCGTTGTAGGCGCGCTGCTTGTCGCGGCGGCGTCCGGTCTCGGCCATGGCGCGCTCCATCGAGCCGGTGATATGGTCCGCATACAGAATGACCTTGCCGTCGACGTTGCGCGCGGCGCGGCCGATGGTCTGGATCAGGCTGGTCTCGCTGCGCAGGAAGCCTTCCTTGTCGGCATCGAGGATGCAGACCAGGGCGCATTCGGGGATGTCGAGGCCCTCGCGCAGCAAGTTGATGCCGATCAGCACGTCGAAGGCGCCCAGCCGGAGGTCGCGGATGATCTCGATGCGCTCCAGCGTCTCGACGTCCGAGTGCATGTAGCGCACGCGGATGCCCTGCTCGTGCATGTATTCGGTGAG
>JAATGL010000117.1 GCA_015654705.1 Alphaproteobacteria bacterium
CTATCAGGCGCGGTCGCGCGTCGCGGGCGAGGATGCCTATCGCGAACTGGCGCAGAAATCCGTCGCCGTCCAATCCGACAGCGCGACCTCTCTGTCCGCCATGCGGAGCGAGCTTTCGCAGGTCGCCGCTCGGCTGGCGGCGGTCGAGAAGATCCTGAAGGCGGTGGAATGAAGTCCGCACATGCGAACGCTGCGGCACGCTTCGGCTTTGCCTGTGCGGGGATGCGGCACTCGATGGAAATGAGGTGCGGGAGAACCAACGCAAAACCCCGCCGGATCACCGGCGGGGCTTTGTCAGTCTAATGCCGTTGCAAGCGGCAACGCCGGCCGCAACGCTTGTGCTTTACGGCTCGCCGAACGCGGTGTCGCCGTTGGGCGTGCCCAGGCCGGTCGGGCCGTCATAGCCGACTTCGCCGTTGCAGTAATACGCCTTCTTTCCGTTCTTGCCCGCCTTGCAGGTGCCGTTGCTGCCCGACGTCACGTCGAACAGCGCATCGGTGTGCGCATAGGGGTTGCTGCCATAGGTCACCGTGCCGCCATTGGCGCCATAGATGCCGCCGATCAGCGGTGCGGCGACGCTGGTGCCGCCGAACCGCAGCCAGGTCGATACGCCGGCATTGTTGGGGCCGTACACGGCAACGCCCGTGCCGGGATCGGCTTCGGCGGAAACGTCCGCTTCCATGCGCGTCTTGCAGCCTGCATCGGTCTGCCATTCCGGCTTGGCATAGACCCTGCTGCAGCCGCTACCGGCGCCGGCCCAGACCGTTTCCGACCAGCCGCGAGCACTGCTGTCGCGAACCAGACGGGTGCCGCCGACCGCCGTGACATGCGGGGAGGTGGCCGGGAACGCCGCGCCGAAGCCGGCATCGTCCGAACTCGCCGTGATCGCCACGCCCGGATGGTTGTAGGATCCCTCATATGTCTGGGTTCCCTTGCCGTCGCCGCCGGCGTAGGAATTGCTGATGACATGCGCGCCGAGCCTGGCCGCCGTGTCCACCGCGGCCGCGAGATTCTTCAGCGAATTGCTCTTGGCTTCGACCAGATAGATCGTGCAGCCCGGGCACATGGCGCTGGCCATGTCGAGGTCGAGCGCGGATTCCTGCGCCCAGCCGACGTTCTGCGCCGGATAGTTCTTCTGGTTGCCGTTCTGGTTGAGCTTCTTGAAGCAGCCATTGGCCGTCGTGCACGCCGGCAGGCCGAAATTGCTGCGATAGGTGGCGAGGTCGGCTTCGGCATTGGTGTAGCCGAAGGCATCGACGATCGCGATGATCGTGGACGCGCTGCCGTTGGCGGTGATCTTGTAGGCGTCGCGCAGGTCGCTCGGCCCGTAACCCGAGACCCGCTCGCCGCGGCCGCTGCTCAGCGGATTGCCCAGCCGATCGGTGACGATGCGCGACGTGCAATGCGCCGCGAGACCGACGACACGGGCGCAGACCGCCTTGTGATACACGCCGCCGCTGTACTGCACCGCGTCCGTGTCCTGCGCGCCCGCGCCGGACGCCAAACCGAGAACCACGAAGGCCGACAGCAGCCCCCCTGACAACATACTATGCATAAGTTTTCCTCCCTAGACGGAACTTGCGCGAAATGATGAGAGGATGCGACGCATCCTCAGTCGGGGGTGTTTCTAACAGATCGGTAAATGTCCCGATAGGTCCAAAATGCCGATAATTCGGCGTGTCCGCGACTTTCAATGCATCGCCATCTGTCATCGCGACAAGAATGTTGCCGCGCCGGTTCCTGTCCGCGCAGACAAAATACGTTGCGCTGCGAACAGCGGAGGAGGAACTCAATTCGATTCCGTGAACGTGATGGCGGGATTCTTTCCGCTCTTTCCCTTGCACGCGCCCAGATCCAGATTGTTCGTCTCGTAGGTGAAGATCGTGTTGGTTCTGCAGACCGGCGCGGTCTTCGAGCCGTTCGTCAGCTGGATATTCACCGTGATGTTGGTACCCTCGTTGAAATTGGCCTGAGTGCCGGCGCCGTCGCCCACGACGTTGAACTCCGTGCCGCGCCACGACCCCGCCAGAGCGAGTGCGGAATCCGATGCGCCGACCGCATAGGCCTTCTTCGATGTCGTGAGCGTCACCGTGTCGTTGCCGCCGGAGATCGCGGCGCCCGACAGTTGAAGGTCGCCGAGCGCGGAGAGCTTCTGCTGGGGCACGGCGACCGCGGAGCTGTCGATCCAGCAATTGAGCGCGGCCTGGCTCCAGCCCGATGGGCAATAGGGACCGTAATTGATCAGCCAGTAGACCATGAAGGCGCTCGATGCGCCGTTCTTGCCGCCGCCCTGCGAGAACACGAATTGCTGCCAGGCGGAGCAGCCCGGCGGATAGGGAGAACTCTGGCAGGCGGCGGGCGACGAGAAATAGGGGACGTTGAGCTGCAGCGAATACTGATTGGAAACGCCCGCACTCTTTTCCGACGTCAGACCGGAGATCGCCGGAAAACTTCCCGTCGCCGAGGATATGGAATTGCCGACGGTGGCGGCGTAATCCTCGCCGAAGCCGACGGCCTGGCCCTGCGCCGGTTCGAATGCGCGGTCGGGAGGCGCGGTGCAGGCGACCTGCGTCCAGGCGGTGTCGGGATATTCCGCCGTGAAGCAGCCCTCGCCCGGCAGCGCCGCGCGCGAAATCGCCGCGCGCCAATCGGCGTGGGACTGGATGGCGGTGGTATTCCACGCCGGCGCCGCCTGCGCGGCACCGGCCGCGAACAGGCCGAGCAGAGTGGAAAGATACGCGGCCGCCGCGCGTCGAATTTTCGGCAATCCGGTGCTCTCGAACAGCATTGCGTCATGTCTCCCTGTCATTCGCGGGCCGCGCGCGTGCGCCGGTCGCGATCCGATCCGCGCATGTCCTAATTCGATTGGGTGAATGTGATCGACGGCTTCTTGCCGCCCGCCGCCTTGCACCGGTTCAGCCCCAGATTGTTCGATTCCAGCGTGAAGCCGTCGGTGATGCAGGTGGGAGCGTCCGTCGATCCGTCCTTCAGCTGCACCTTGACCTTCATCTTCGTTCCCGGATTGAATACGGCCTCGCCGCCGCCGCCGTCGCCGAAGATGTTGTATTCCGCGGTGTTCCAGTTTCCCGCCAGATCGATCATCGAATCCGGCATGGTCACGGCATAGGCCTTCTTCGATGCGGTGACCTTCACCGTGTCGTTGCCGCCGGCCACGGTGGTGCCTGTCACCTGGATATCGCCGAGCGCGGTGAGTTGCTGGTTGGGGATGCTGACTTCGTTGCTGTTGTAGTAGCAATCGGTGGCATAGGGGCCCCATCCCGGCGGGCAGTTCGATCCGTAATTGATCAGCCAGATTTCCATGAACGCGCCGCCGGCATTGGGCGCGTTGTTGGTGTAGACGTACTGCATCCAGCCGCGGCACTGGGAAGGGACCTGGCCACCCTGGCAGACGGGAGACACATAGTAGGACGAGTTGAGCTGCAGCGAATAGGTGTTGGAAGAGCCTTCGTCGGTTTCCTGCGTAAGCCCCTTGATCGACGGAAAACTTCCAACCGCCGAGGAAATAGGAACGGCCGTTTCGGCCGCGAAGTCATTGCCGTTGCCGACGACACGGCCGCCCGGCCGATGCGCCGGCAGGAACGGACGATCGGGCGCCTTGATGCACGCAACCTGCGTCCATGCGGTTCCGGGATATTCGGCCGTGAAGCAACCGTCCCCCGGCACGGGTGTGCTGGCAATCGCAGCCCGCCAGGCCTTGGTCAGTTCGGCTTCCGAAGCCGGTGCGGCCGGCGCCGCGGCGGCCGCACACAGCCACAGCGCGCCGCCGAGCCCCGCGGCGATCATCCCGGCGCTGCGCTTGCCCGATATTCCAGTGCGTTGGACAGGTTTCACGATAATCCCCTTGGTGTCGTCGCGGCGGCGGGCAAACATCTCTCATTCGTCATGTCCTGCCAAGGTGCGGACAAGCGATTCCGGATGCAAGGACCGAAGAAAAAATCGGATGACGATTTCCAGCCTCGACGCACCTCGCTCAGCCGGTCGATGGCGCGTTCACCGCCATTGCGCCCAGTCCCTTGCCGCCGTCGGGCGACCGTTCAAACGCGGTGATGGTGACGATCATCGATTTCGAGGAAGATGGCTCTGTCATTTCCGATGCCTGAGGCGAGTTAGAGGCTGCCATCTTACTCCTTTTCGAAGATTGCGATGCGTCAGGCGGCGAACGAACGCCTTGAGATGGCCGGCCTGGCCAGCACCGCCACGCAGACGGCGATGCCGAGCGCCTCGGCCGTTTCGCGCGTGATGGTCATGACTGTGTCCGCTTCGCCAGCACGTCGGCGAGGCCGTTCGGAAAGATGGCCTCGGCGGCGACGATCACGTCGATCGCCTCGACGAGCCGGACGATCTTGCCGTTCTTTGCCGTGAGGTGCCCGAAGAATTGCTGCTTGATCGCCTTGCCGGAAATGCCCGACTTGTTGTCGATGTGATATTCGGCGAACATCTGGTCCGGCGTGTCGATATGGATCGTCACCGCGGTGAAGACGAAGCCGGGATAGAGCGTTCCGTGCAGGAAGGTGAGGAATTTCGTGATCTCGACAGGCCCCGCGATCACCGGCGGCATGCCGAGCGACGCGAGATAGGGCAGTTCGAGCGTGCCGTCCCGCGCGAACAATGCGCCCGACTGCCCGGCGGTGCCGCCGATATAGCCGAGCATCAATTCCTTGGCCGTTTTCATCGTCTGTCTCCTTGGGTTCGGCGGATCGCCGTGGTGCCTCGGAGACATTCACAGCCGGCGCCGCATCGAGACATCAGACGGTCGGTTGCGCGCCTCATACATGAGGATGATCCATCCCTTCCCGCCGTCGCGACGGCCGCGTCAGAGGCGCCGTTGATAAGCTTCGCGACAATTATCCGAGCCGCTATATAGCGACAGGTCCGCCCGAAGGAGTTCGCATGCACCGTCCGGTCAAATCCGTATTTCTCTCGGCCCTGCTTGTCGCCACATCGCTTCCGGCCCAAGCGGGGCCTGCGGGCGCGCTTTCCGGCCTGTCGTTTCTCATCGGGTCCTGGCGAAGCGATGATGGCAAGGTGGCGGATACCGGGGGCACCTCCAAGGGGACGTCTGTCATCTCATCGGAGGCCGGCGGAGCGGCATTGCTTCGCCGTGATCATACGGACCTGTTCGACAAGAGCGGGAAGCCCATGGGCGGATTCGACCAGCTGATGGTGATCTATGCCGATGGGTCCGCAATCCATGCGGACTACCTGGATGGGCAGCACGTCATTCACTACACCTCCGCCGAGGTCACACCGGACAAGGCCGTCACCTTCAGCAGTGCGCCCGGTGCCGGTCCGGTGTTCCGCTTGACCTATCAGGCCGAGTCGCCCGGCACGCTCGAGCTCACGTTCGGCATGGTGCCGCCCGGCCAGACCGAGTTTCACCTCATTGCTACCGGGACCGTGAGGCGCGATACGCCGTAGCCGGGTCTTACAACCGGTCTTCTTCTTCTTCTGGCATCGAAGGCGGTCAGTCCTCGCCGGCAAGCGCGCCGGGGTGCCGGCAGAGCGCCGTCACTTCCGCGTCCATGAAGGGATGGAACGGCAGCGATTCGAGGATCGCGTGCATCTCCGCCGGATCGGCGACGCGGAAGATGCTGACATTCGAGAACTTGCCCACCACACGCCACAGATGCAGCCATTTGTCCTGGCGCTGGAGCTCGGCGGCGCGAACATGTTCGCGCGCGCCCAGCTCCTTGACCATCGCTGGATCCGCATCGTGCGGAATGCGGACCGTCATGACGACGTGGAACAGCATCGGCGTCACGCTCCCTGCACGGGATCGTGCCCGGTCAGCATGTGGAGGAACGCCAGCGCATATTCCGACGCCGATTGCTGGTTCTGGCCGGTGATCAGCCTGCCGTCCCGGATCACATAGGGATCATCGGGCGCGAC
>JAATGL010000221.1 GCA_015654705.1 Alphaproteobacteria bacterium
GCGGGGACGCGGCTGCGCGATGTCATAACCGGGGCAATAGGGGAGAACGTCTATCTCGGCCTTTTCTCGCTCGCGTCCCTGGCCACCATCGCTTGGCTGGTGATGGCGTATAACGCGGCACAGGCGGCCGGTACCGATCCGCTGCTCTATACGCCCTGGACCGATATGCGCCATCTGGCGATCCCCGTCGTGGCGCTGGCGTTCCTGCTCGGCGTGTCCGGGCTGCTGCTGCCCAACCCGACATCGGTGAAACAAGAGGGCGCCGCCGCCAAAGCCGATACTGTCAAGGGCGTGCTGCGCATCACGCGCCATCCCTTCCTTTGGGGCGTGGCGATCTGGTCGGCGTTTCACCTGAGCACCAGCGGCGACGAAGCCTCGGTGATCTTCTTCGGCACCTTCCTGCTGCTTTCGCTGTCCGGCACGGTGTCGATCGATGCCAAGCGGCGGCGCAAGCTCGGAGAGGGCTGGAGCGCGTTCGCCTCGAAGACCTCCAACATTCCCTTTGTCGCGATCGGCGCGGGACGCAACGTACTCAAACCTGGTGAGATTCTCGACTGGCGCCTGCTGGTCGCAGTGTTCGCCTTCCTTGCGGTCCTGCTCTTGCATGCCCGCCTGTTCGGCGTCTCGCCCTTTCTCGGCGGCTGGGTGCCGTTCTGAACCTCCTATTAACGCCGTTTTGACGCTTTGCGGACACGATGATCGGCGCCAAAACAGGACCCCAATCATGGCCGCCGCCGTCGATCTTGCTCATCTGGCCCGCTATACCGGCGGCGACGTAGCGCTCAACGCTGAGATCCTGCGGCTGTTCGATGACCAGGCCAGCGAGCTGGTCGCGCGGCTGCAATCCATCCTGGACGCCCGTGACGCCAAATCCTGGAAGGTCATCACCCACACGCTGAAAGGCGCGGCGCGGGGCATCGGCGCCTTCGGCCTCGGCGACGCGGCGGCCGCAGCCGAACCCATCGACGTCGCCGGCGACAGCCGGACGGCCACCGCCGCCCTCGAAGCCCTCCAATCCAAAACCAGTGCGGTGCGCGTCTTCATTAAGGCCTATCTGGGCGCTTGACCCCAAAAGCCTTTTTCCCCTACCTCGCCGCGCGGCATAGGCGCGTCTTGCGCTTCTGGCGCTTGGTATTGGATTGTTGGCAATCAATTTCTACATACACGTCACGTAAGTTGCCAGCTCATACAAAATGAAAGCGTGGAATATCGCATGAGCATCGAAACGGATGTCGCCATCATCGGCGCGGGTCCCATCGGACTGTTCGCGGTGTTCGAACTGGGGCTGCTGGACCTCAAGACCCATCTGGTCGACATCCTCGACCGGCCGGGCGGGCAATGCACCGAGCTGTATCCCGAAAAGCCGATCTACGACGTCCCGGGCCTGCCGATCGTCACCGGCCAGGAACTGACCGACCGGCTGCTCGAACAGGTCAAGCCGTTCCATCCGGCCTTCCATTTCGGCGAGATGGCGTCGGGCCTCGAAAAGCTTTCAGACGGGCGCTGGAAACTGACCACGGATGCCGGGACCGAAATCGTGGCGCCGGTGGTGGTGGTCGCGGCCGGCGGCGGCAGCTTCGTCCCCAAGCGTCCGCCCATCGCCGGCATCGAAGCCTATGAAGGCAAGTCGGTGCATTATGCGGTGCGCAGGATGGAGCAGTTCCGCGGCAAGAACATCCTGATCGCCGGCGGCGGCGACAGCGCGCTCGACTGGACGATCAATCTAGCGCCGCTGGCGGCCAAGCTGACGCTGGTGCATCACCGTGACGGCTTCCGCGCCGCGCAGCACAGCGTCAACCAGATGCGCGAACTGGCGGCGCATGGCAGGATCAATTTCGAGATCGCCAGCGTGAAGGCACTGCATGGCGCCGACGGCCAACTTCATTCCGTCACGCTGTCCGGCGCTGACAAGAAGGAATGGGAGCATCTCTGCGACACCTTCATTCCCTTCTTCGGCCTTACCATGAAGCTCGGCCCCATCGCCGATTTCGGACTGAACCTCACGGAGAACCTGATCGCCGTGGACACCGCGAAATTCGAAAGCACGACGCCGGGCATTTTCGCCATCGGCGACATCAACACCTATCCGGGCAAGCTGAAACTGATCCTGTCGGGGTTCCACGAGGCGGCGCTGATGGCGCAGGCGGCGTTTCACATCGTCAAGCCGAACGAGAAATTGCGTTTCCAGTACACGACCTCATCCTCGAGTCTCCAGAAGAAGCTGGGTGTGGCATGATGCGTCGCGGCGCCGATAGGCGCGCCTCGGCACGGCGAAAGCGAGTTTGACGGACATGAAGATCATCGCAACCGACCGCAAGGGTGCCGAACACACGATCGAAGGCCGCGATGGCTGGAGCGTGATGGAAATCCTGCGCGACGCCCGCCTGCCCATCGCGGCGGAATGCGGCGGCGCCTGCGCCTGTGCCACCTGCCACGTCTATGTGACGGACGGCTGGTACGAAAAGCTTTCGCCGCCGTCGGACGCGGAGGTCGACATGCTGGACATGGCGCTGGCGGTCGAGCCCACGTCGCGGCTTTCCTGCCAGATCAGCTGTGCGCCCGAGATCGACGGCATCAAGGTCACGATTGCGCCGGAATAGAGCCGCCGGGCGTCCGGGGTGACCGGCAATCAGCGAGCCTGATTATTGAAACACTTGTGGAGTTATAACGTCCGTTATAACATTCGTTCAAACTCCATATGAACTGAGGCTGAGATGTACAAGCTCAAAATCATCCAGATCGGCAATTTCTCTGGGGGTAACCCTGCCGCGGGAAGCGCTGGCCGCGATGAAGCTGGACAAGGGAGATACGCTCACCCTGACATCCGCGCCCGATGGCTTTCGCGTGACTCCCTATGACGCCGAAAAGGCGGGTCAGATGGAAGTTATGCGCAAGATCATGAAAAAGCGCCGCAACGCACTGCGTGAACTGGCGAAGTAAACAAGATGCCAGATCGGATCTGGCTTGATCCCGGGCAGTTGCTTGCGGCGCATGACGAGCAACTGGCTGAACATGGCGGCGCCTCGGGCATTCGCGATCCGGGTATGTTTGAATTTGCGCTTGCACGGCCGCGCAATCTTGCTGCCTGTGGCGATCCCGATGCAGCTACGCTGGCGGCAGCTTATTGCTTCGGATTGGCCAAGAACCATGCCTTCGTTGATGGCAACAAACGCATTTCGCTGGTCGCGATGGAGGCGTTCCTGATGCTGAATGGGCACCAACTGATCGCCGACGACGCTCAATGCGTGCTGGTCATCCTTTCTGTCGCGTCCGGGGCGTTCGGCGAAGAAGAACTCGCGGAATGGATTCGCAGCCACATCCAGCCCGCCTGAACACGGCGACAGACGCGACCCGTCGATGGCTACCGGCTCATCAGCGCGTAGGGTCCGCCTTTGTCGATACCGCGCCGATAAGCCGGCCGGTCCTGCATCCGCGCGCGATATTTGACGAGGCGCGGATAGGGCTCAAGACGGGCGCCCGCCGCTTCCAGCACGAAAAGCAATTGGATATCGGCGCCGGTCAGGCCATCGCCCACGAAGAAATCACGTCCGTCCAACGCCGCCTCCATGTAGGAAAGATTGTTGGCGATCTCGCCGTCGATGCGCGGCTTCAGCAGCGCCGCCGCGTCGCCCAACATGCCGCCGTAGAGCGCCAGCAGCAGCGGCAGCATCGCCGAGCCCTCGGCGTAGTGCATCCACTCGATATAGCGCCAGTAATCGTCCGTGCCCGGCTTCGGCTTGAATCCGCCTTTGCCGTAGGTGTGGATGAGGTATTCCACCTCGGCGCCGGATTCGGCGATGATCCTGCCGCCGTCCTCCAGCACCGGCGCTTTGCCCAGCGGGTGGACCCGTTTCAGCTCCGGCGGCGCCAGCGGGATCGGCGTGCCGCGCTGGTAACGCACGATCTCATAAGGCACGCCCAGTTCCTCCAAAAGCCAGAGGATGCGCTGCGAACGCGAATTGTTGAGATGGTGGATCTTCGGCATGGCTATTGCACCTCGATGGTTGCGACGTCCTGCACGCCGCGCGAAGCATGCGCGTCGCCGGGCACGACCAAGCGCATGTCGGCCAGCGGCGCACCATCCTTCTCATAGGCCAGGATGACCTGCTTGCCTTCCAGCTTGGGATCGATTTCGCCTTCGCCAAGCGATGCGGCGTAACCGTCCCGGCCGCTGGTGACCAGAATGCTATGGCGCAGATAGGCGTTCTTCCCGGGCCCGTCCGCGAGACCCGCGCGCCCGATCAGCGTCCAGAGAAGCGCGCCGCGGAATTTTCCCTCGACCGGTCCGTGATCGGTCTGTTGCGTCACGCTTACCTCGACGGGCGGCAGGGCCCGGAGTTGCGCCGGCGTCAATGTCAGCGGATGCTCTACCGCGCCGCCGATCACGATATTCCGCGCCTCGTCGGCCCGCGCCGCGGCGCCCAGGCATAGAAGCGCGGCGACAAGGGATGCGAAGCAAACGCGCCTCACTTGCCTACCATCACGTCGGAGGCCTTGATAACGGCATAGGCTTCGTCGCCGGGCTTGAGCGCAAGATCATCGACCGCTTCGTTGGTGATCGAAGCGACGACGATAACGCCGTTGCCGATATCGAGGCGGACATGGGATGTCGTGGCGCCGGTCTTCACCTCCACCACGCGGCCCTTGATCTGGTTGCGGGCGCTGAGCTTCACGATGGCCTCCCCGGCGGTTTCGCGGCAATCCTACGGCATCATCCGCTCCCGACGAAGCCACAAAGAAAACGCCCGCGAGACGGACGTCTCGCGGGCATCGTCGGAAAACGAAATCTCAACCTGCCGGCTGCGCGACTTCGTCCGTCTTGATCTTCTTACTCAGATCCTCGCCGGTCTGCTGATCGACCTGCTTCATCGAGAGGCGGACCTTGCCGCGATCGTCGAAGCCGAGCAGCTTGACCTTCACGGCCTGGCCTTCGCTGACCACGTCGCTGGTCTTGTTGACGCGGCTCGCCGCCAGTTCCGAGATGTGGACGAGGCCGTCCTTGGGTCCGAAGAAATTCACGAAGGCGCCGAAATCCATCACCTTGACGATCTTGCCGTCATAGATCTCGCCGATCTCCGGTTCGGCGACGATGGACTTGATCCATTTGAGCGCCGCCTTGATCGATTCCGCGTCGGCGGAGGCGATCTTCACCGTGCCGTCGTCCTCGACATTGATCTTGGCGCCGGTCTTCTCGACGATCTCGCGGATCACCTTGCCGCCGGTGCCGATCACCTCGCGGATCTTGTCGGTCGGGA
>JAATGL010000308.1 GCA_015654705.1 Alphaproteobacteria bacterium
GTTGCGCGTCGGCGAACATCCGAAACAGCCTTGAATAGAGAGGGTTGAGTAGCTATCTGGCTGGCCGGGTCAAGCCCGGCCATGAACTCTTTGACAGGCCGGCCCAGCAGTGGCAAACGACCCCCCTTTCGGAAACCGACTTCACGCGGGAAACATCACCTTGGTCAAGGCGGATCTCGGCATCAAGCGCGTATGCCCCTCTTGCGCGGCGCGCTTCTACGACCTTCAGAAACGGCCCATCGAGTGCCCGAAGTGCCAGTTCACCTTCGAGCCCGAGTCCCTCTATAAGCAGCGCCGCACGCGCCAGCCGGAACCCGTCGCCGCCGCGGTCGCCGCCGATGTGGACGACGAGGAGGAAGAGGCCGAGGAGGAGAACGAGGAAAACGAGGCGGAGGAGATCGTCGAGCCCGTCGCCGATGAGGCGCCGGTGGTGATGTCCGACGACGAGGACGAAGTCGTCGAGGAAGAGCCCGAGCCCGAATCCGCCGGCATGTCGGTGGTCGACGCCGACGAGGACGGCGTCATCGCCGACATCGCCGTGGACGACGACGAGGAGGAGGAAGCCGACGATTCCCTGCTCGCCGAAGTCGAGGACGAAGACGACGTGAACGACATCATCGACGCCGACATCACCAAGGACGAACGGTAGAATTCCAGTTCCGGCAAATTGGGGCCATAGCTCAGCTGGGAGAGCGCCTGCATGGCATGCAGGAGGTCAGCGGTTCGATCCCGCTTGGCTCCACCACTCAAACACCTTGAAAACAAAACGATTTATCGGCTTTTGCGAAGAGAACAAATCACCCAGAAACGGTGCCAAATGGTAATTAGTGCCGCCGGAATCGCCGGAAAATCACCGGACTTTTCGGGATCGTGGGCTTTAAACGCGATTGACGAAGTGCCGGTTTGTTCTCAAAGTCGCTCGCGTACTCTCGCGAGATTTTCCTCGTCCTTGAACGGCAGGATCGCCCGGCCATATTCCGACTGCTTATAGTCGCCCCGCAAAAGATCAGCGATGGACCAATTGGCCGAACGTCTATGAAGCGACAATTGGCGGAGCTGTTTCCGGTGATTCGCCCCCCCGATCCAACCACATCGCTTCTGATTGCGGGCGGAGTTGCCGAATTGGCGTTCAACAGTGCATCCGGAGGCTTTGCAGGGGGCATCCTTGGCGGAGCAGGTTGTGTTTTGTTCGGTATTTGTCCTCCGAGGAAGCCGTGCGGATAGTAGGTTGTTCACTTTCACTCGGGTCTTGTCGTGAACTGGGCGGGGCTACCGATGGGCATCTATCGAGAGCGGCCTTGTGAAGGGTGACACGATGACGACGAAACGGTGGATCGAGATTTTGGCGGGGATCGTAGGCTTGGTAGGCCTTCTAACCTATATCACGTTCTACGACCCAAAAGGCTGGGGTGTCATCCTAGTGATAGTCTTTACGCTAACATATGGATGGTTTCTCGCCCGTCGTAATCGTTGATTGCTCAGGCATTCCGAGTTGATGATGAATCATGGCCACTCCAGAACGCGACGCGGAGGCGTGTTTGTGATAACCATATAGATTCTATCATATTGGTGGACAAACCGCGGTAAACCATCCCAGACTGGATTTCGATGAGCACGACGCGGCAGTGGCGCACTTCGACGTTGGTGTTGTGGGGCGCGATCGCAACCGTTGCAATCGCGGGGCTGGGGCTCGTCGCGTTGACTTCGCATACGCTGGCGGAGCGGTCCAAGAGCGCGCAGGCGGAGTCTCGGCAATGCCGCTTCCGCGGCGAAGTCGAGCCGCACCATGGCATGGTCTGGATACCGGGCGGCACCTATGAGCAAGGCGACAATTTCTACGCCGAGGAACAGCCCATTGTGCAGGCGCGCGTGGCTAGTTTTTGGATGGACGCGCATGAAGTCACAAATGCCGAGTTCGCTTCGTTCATGAAGGCAACCGGATACGTCACGGACGCGGAGCGGCCGGTCGATCCGGCGACACATCAGGGTCTTCCGCCGGACATGCTCAAGCCTGGCGCGGTCGTGTTCTTCATACCGAAACATATCGGCGGCATGGGGGATATCTCCCAGTGGTGGCACTACGTGCCGGGCGCGAACTGGCGACATCCCGCCGGTCCCGGAAGTTCGATCATCGGCCGCGAAAACTATCCCGTTGTCGAGGTCACGCATGCGGACGCCGTTCAATACGCGCGCTGGCGTCACCGCGATTTGCCGACCGAAGCCGAATGGGAATGGGCCGCGCGCGGCGGCAATCCGAAAGCGTCACTCGATCACGACCAGCCTGCAGGAGCGAACACCTGGCAGGGCATTTTTCCGGTGGTGAACAGCGGCGCAGACGGCTTCGTGGGGCTGGCACCGTCCGGCTGCTATCCGCCGAACTTCTATGGCCTCTACGACATGATCGGCAATGTTTGGGAATTGACCGGCGATATCTATCAGCCGTCGCACGGAGGCGACCCGGCGCCGGATCAGGCGATTTCTCGCGATGAGAGCGTGCTTCGCTATACCATCAAGGGCGGCTCGTTTTTGTGCGCGCCGAATTACTGCGCGCGCTACCGCTCGGGCGCGAGAGAAGGCCAGGAGGCCGATCTCGCGGAAAGCCATCTTGGCTTTCGCACCATTCTGCGAGGGCCCAGAAGCAGCGAACCATAACGAATCTATGTCACGGAGAATGAGGGGCCAGCCATGAAAACAGAACCCGGAAATGGGCGTGTATTTTTCTGCGCACCCGCGCGGGTAACGTCGTCGCTGCTTGTCATGGCCTTGTTGTGCGTGACCGGCCTTGTGACTTCGGCCGATGCGCAGCAGCAACAGCCCTACCAGGGACAGATCGGTCGCACGCTGGCGGAATCGAAGGAATGGTGGCCGGGACCGGTGCGGCCACCAGCCGGATCTCCGAACGTGGTATGGATCCTGCTGGACGATGTGGGCTTCGGCGCTTCGAGCGCCTTTGGCGGCGGGATCAGTACGCCCACGTTCGAGGCGCTGGCGAAGCTGGGCGTGCGCTTCACCAACTTCCATACGACCGCGATCTGCGCGCCGACCCGGGCTGCGCTGTTGACCGGAAGGAACAGTTCATCGGTTCACGAGGCGGGTTTCTCCCACACGATCCTCTCAGCGGGATTTCCCGGGTGGGATGGGCGCGTGCCGGCGGAAGACGGGACGATCGCTGAAATCCTGCGCGATCAAGGGTACAGCACTTTCGCTGTCGGCAAGTATGGCATCACGCCGGACGAGGAAGCGACCGACGCCGGCCCCTTCGATCACTGGCCCACGGGCAAGGGCTTCGACCACTTCTTCGGGTTCCTGAGCTCGCAAACCGACCAGTACAAACCAGACTTGGTTCAGGACCAGGCACACATAAAGCCTGACGGCCGTCATCTGAACGAGCAGATCACGGACAAGGCGATTGATTACATCGATCGTGAAAAAAAAGCTGCTCCCGACAAACCGTTCTTCTTGTATTACGCGCCCGGCGCGACACACGCGCCCCACCAGGTCGCCGCCGAATGGAGCGACAAGTACAAGGGGAAGTTCGACGACGGTTGGGACGTCTATCGCCAAAAAGTCTTCGCTCAGCAGAAGCGGCTGGGAATTATCCCGGCCGGCGCGGTCCTGCCGGAGCGCAATCCGTCGATCAAGGCCTGGGCATCGCTGTCACCGGAAGAGCGCAAGCTCTATGCGCGCTTCATGGAAATTTACGCGGGATATCTGACCTATACCGATCACGAAGTCGGTCGTCTGATTGACCACCTGAAAGAGGTTCATCAGTTCGACAACACATTGTTCGTCGTGATGATCGGCGACAATGGCGCGAGCAAGGAAGGCACATTCTACGGCGACATCGATCGCAGTCTCATCGCCAAGCCCATGAGCGCCGAGGAAAGCCTCAAATACAATCTCGCCAGGATTAATGAGATCGGAACGCCCGACTCCGTGGAAGGGAATTATCCGCTCGGATGGGCGCAGGCCGCGAACACGCCGTTCCGGTTCTGGAAATCAGACGCCAACAGCGAAGGTGGCACCCGCAATCCGATGATCATCGCCTATCCCAAGGCGATCAGGCATGGCGGAGAGATCCGCACCCAGTATGGGCACGTCATCGACATTCTGCCCACGACGCTCGAACTGCTGCATCTGAAGGCGCCCGAGGACATTCGCGGCATCCATCAGAAGCCGATCGAGGGCACATCCCTGGCCTATGCACTGGACGATGCAAAGGCACCCTCGCGGCATACGGAGCAGTATTATTATATCTTCGGCTCCCGCGCGATTTATAAGGACGGCTGGAAGGCATCCTTGGCGTATCCGAACAATTTCGTCTCCGGCGGTCCCGACGCGGGGAAGCATTTCGATGAGAACGCCTGGGAACTGTACAATATGAATGAGGACTACACCGAGCGCGTCGACCTGGCCAAGAAGTACCCGGAGAAGGTCGCGCAGCTTCGCGCCCTGTTCGAACAACAAGCGAAGGATCACCAGCTTTATCCGTTGATCAATTGGGATGACGTGATGAATTTGAGGATTCACCGCGGCGAGGATACCAAGTCGCTCAGCGATGAGATCGAGAAGATCGCCTCGCATCATTCCGACAAGAACTGATGAAGCTGATCCGGGTGGCGAGCGCGGCGCGAAGATTTCTCGGCAGGATCAGTTCTGATGCCGCGCGGCATAGAACGCGACGGCGAGAAATCGGGAGGACATCATGACGGCGATCAAGGCTTTGGAAGGATGTGGTGCGCTAATCGAAGGAATCGATCTGGTCGACGCCCGCGATCACGAGATCGATGCGCTACGCAGCGCCGTTTTCGATTACGGCGTTGCTTTCTTACACGATCAGCGCCTCACTCCTGAAACACACATCGCGTTTGCCGAGCGCGTCGGACCTATTGTCATCAATCGCTATTTCCCCAAGACCGACAAATACCCGCAGATTGCCAAGGTCGAGAAGACCGAAGTCCAGACGCTAAATATCGGTGGGGGCTGGCACACCGACCATAGCTATGACGAAGAGCCGGCGATGGGCTCCATCCTGGTCGCGCTTGAGACGCCACCGCACGGCGGTGATACGCTGTTCGCCAACATGTATTCCGCCTATGACGTGCTTTCCGATGGATTGAAGAAAACTCTATCTGGTCTCAGAGCCGTTCATGGCACCGCGCACGTATTCGGAAAGGCGGCCGCCTATGCCAATACGGAGCGCAAGGAATTCACCGGATCAACCGATCTTCCGGAATCGACCCACCCTGTTGTGATCGTCCATCCCGGCAGCGGCAAGAAAGCGCTCTACGTCAATCCAGGCTTTACGCTGCGTTTCGATGGCTGGACGGCGGAAGAAAGCGCGCCGCTGCTGGCATTCCTTTATGAGCACGCCTCGCAACCGCACTTTATATATCGCTTCTCCTGGAAGCCTGGATCGGTTGCGATCTGGGATAACCGCGCGACGTGGCACAAGGCGATGAATGATTATCACGGCCATCGTAGGCTGATGCACCGCATCACGATCGCGGGTGAGCGGCTGACGACATAGAGGTCTCGCCGCTTTTGTGGATGTGCTACACCGAATGGGGGGCGGCGCCGAGCACAGGAACAGGATAGATGGCACGTTGGAAGTAGCGGGCCAACCATGGGACCCAGAGGGAGCCTTGCCGCGCGGGGCTGCGATCGATGTAACGCCCTGGCGCGACGTCTGACGAGCGACAGAGCAGGCGGGGGGGGCGAACACCCCCGCCTGTCCTTCTTCTTTTTCTACTTTTTCAGCAGTTTCGGCATCAGATGGTCGAGATCGATCGAGCCGAAGCCCGTGTCGTTGTCGTAGCCCTTACCCGCTGTGTAGCCGGGCGACCCATTGTTGCCCTGGGTGATGTCGTGGAATTTCTTTTCCGTCTTCGCAATCTTGTAGAGCGCCGTGTTGAAGAAGCCGAGGCGCGGAAGACCGGCATTGACGCGGTTGGCGTTGATGATCGTCGCCATTCCGGCCCAGATCGGAGCCGAGAGGCTGGTGCCGCCATCGCCGAACCAGCCGCCGTAACACCCGCAATATTCCGAGTACGGCGTGTACGGATCCGCATCCGCGGCGATGTCGGGCACGTTGCGCATCGTGGCCGATCCGCCGTTGGCGAGCGCGACGGATTTGCCTTTAAGAAGCTGATATTTCGGAATTTTCCAGAACTTGCTCACGCCGCCGCCCGTGGCGCCGTGACCGTTGGAAAGGTCGTTCCAGACCGTCTCCGAACTCCAGGCTTCGTTGGACTTCACATTCAGACGCGTCCCGCCCACCGAGGTGATCAGCGGCTGCGATCCCGGATCCGGCGCATTCAGGCCGGTTCCTTCACGCCCCGCAGCACCGTCGTCGCCGGAACTGACGAACACCGTGATGCCTTCCGCCTGCAGCTGGGTCAGCGCGGTGTTCTCGGCCTTGGCCGCCGTCTGGCCTTGCTGATTCTCGTCGAGACCATAGGAGACGCTGAGGACGGTGGCCTGATCGTCTTGCGCGATCTGATTGAAGCTGTTGACGAGCTGGCTGGAGAAACTGCCATTCGCGTCGATGTACATCAGAATCTGGCTTAGATTCGGGTTTACGCCGATCGCCGCCTGCAGATCGAGATCGGTTTCGATGGTCGCGCCGCCGGCGCCGGTACCCGATCCATTCACGCCGATCAGCTTCACCGGCACGGGTGTCAGCTTGTACTGATTGTAATAGGTGGTCATGTCGCTGGTCGGGTAGCCGGACTCCTCGAACAGCGCGAGCACTTCGGTCTTGTTGCTGTTGGTCTGGGCCGGCACGTCGTACGCGGTGCGGATGTCGGTCGGCGCGTAGCCGTCGATGCCGGTGCCCACGTCGGGATTAATCCCCTTCTTTGCCGGACGCGCAAGCCAGGCGCGATCGCCCGCGCTCTCGAGCCCGATCACCCCGTCGATCTTGCCGGCGAGAGCCTTGGGAAGCTGCGGGTCTTTCAGCATCACATAGCCCTGGCCGTGCGCTGCCGTCTCGAACGACGCGAAACGCGTGTTGAAGAGCGATGCGAATTGCGCCGCGGTGCCCGACAGGGAAACGGTGGTGCGGCTCGACGTGCGCGCACCGACCTTGAGGCCGTTCGCCTTCGCCCATTTGCGCAGCCCTTCATAGTCGCTCTTGTTGGCACCGAAACGCGCGCCGAACTGCGCGGGTGTCAGATAGTGGCCATAGGTGGGGCTGTCCGGGTCGGACACGTCCACGCCGAATTGCGCCGCGCCTGCGGCGTTGGTGAGCGGCAGGCTCAGGATGACGTACATCGGCGTTGCATCCGGCATCGCGGTCTGCGCGACGCCCGTGGGTGCGTCGATCCGGCCGAAAAGGTCGTCGGTCGCGGCAAACGCGCCGCTCGACGCCAGAAAGACGGCGGCCGGCAAGGCCATCGCCAGGAATGATCTGCGTAGGGTCAAAAGTGCCTCCTTTTGGGTTTTCGTGGGGGTAAAAAATCGTTCACAGTCGTATTGAAGAAAACTCCATATGCGAGCGTCTCGCAATAGGTCGCGTCAGGTCTATCTTCCTTTGCGTATCTCCGACCAGCGGTTGCAGCGATGACAGGGGGTAACTCTCGCCCCAGCGCAAGGATAGTGGCAGGCAAGCCAAAGCTGGAGGGCGGCAACGCTGCTGATCCCAGTCGTGGGCGACGGCGTACGCTCTGGAGCGGCCCGTCTGGTCTCCCTCGTCCATTCCCATGCCGGTGCGCACTTTACCTTCGCGCTCGTCGAGCCGTCGTCCTGTCCAAAGCCATGATCAGCGCGGCAACTGAAGGCCAGAGAACAGCACGCCGACATTCTGTCGCTGCAAGAGGCAGCAAAGGTCCGGCACATCATCCCGTCAACATCTGATGGGTCAAATCCGTTATTGGCATTTTCCAAAGACCAGATACCGCGTTTGCAGGTCGGCAATTGACACAAGGTGCCGGACGCAACAGGTGCCGAGATAGAAGCCCCAGCTTTATGATGGACTGGTGATGGAAGAAAAGATGGCGTGGTGTACCTATCGCAGGAAGGATGGAGTGTGTTTTCACGCTACAAACACGCTGACGGATGACGAGGTTCATGCCTACAGGCTGCACACACTAACATTCTGTGCGTGACCGCCGACTGCGCCGCAGTACATCAAAAAGCGCCAATCCGACGTCGCCACCTCCGCCAACTGGCACGGCAATTGCCGAACCGTCAACCGTCAGACGCCCATAAGTTACGGTGCCGGGCGCAAATGAAGGTGGCGCAACAATAAGATCCGCCACCGAGGTGCCTGCGCCGACCGGCGTTTCGATCGTGACTTGCCTAGCGAGGAAGGCGGCACTGACAGCGAAGCCGATATCTGGGTGATAGCGGTGATCTGGGTGTGCTGGCCGTTGACGACGAATTTGCCATAGGTCGTGTCAAACTTTGTTCCGGTAACGGACAGAGTGATTCCAATTGCGGCAATATTTGTAAGCGCGGTTCCAGTTGTGAAGCCTGTGATGGTTGGCAGCGCCGCCGGTGAAATGGTGAAAGACCAAATTGTCGAAACCGTGCCTGACGGCGCGGTCACCATCTCTGGGCCGGTCGATGCCCCCGCTTGGCGCCGCGACAGTGATGGATGTCAGTATGACGGCCGAAAGCGTTGCCCTCTGCTATTCTGCGCTCTTTACCGACGGAACGTTTTATTTGGTCGGCATAGGATACCCCACCGGCCAGTCGCCGTCGGCGGCGTGAAGATCGGTGTGGCAGACGCCCGTCGCAATGATCTTCACAAGAACCTCGCCCGGTCCCGGCATCGGGATCGGCACATCCTCGATCGTCAGGGGCTTGCCGAACTGGTGCACCACTGCAGCCTTCATCGTCTTTGCCATCGCCGGATCTCCGTCGTTCGCCGTTGCGCGTGAACGCTATTTCACCGTCACGGCGGCAAACATTGATATCCCTCAAAGTCATCCGCGTTGTCGCGGGCGCATCCTGCTTTTCGAGCACGGGCCGTGCGACCCGCGCGTCCCAAATCGAGGTAAGGAGTTGAACATGGCGAATCCCGTCCAGAAATTCGAATACAGACCGGCTGCGCTTCGCAAGCGTTACGACAATTTCATCGGCGGCAAATGGATGGCGCCGGTGAAGGGCCGCTACTTCAGCGATACGAGCCCGCTCAACCAGATGGAGCTCGCCGAGGTGGCGCGTTCCAGCGCCGAGGACGTCGAACTCGCCCTCGACGCCGCGCACAAGGCGAAGGACGCCTGGGGAAGGACGGCGCCGGCCGAACGCGCGCGGATCCTTAACAAGATCGCCGACAGGATCGACGAGAACCTTTCGCTTATCGCCAATGTGGAGACGGTGGACAACGGCAAGCCGATCCGCGAGACGCTCAACGCCGACGTCCCGCTGGCGGCGGACCATTTCCGCTATTTCGCCAGCTGCATTCGCGCGGAGGAAGGCTCGCTGGCCGAACTCGACAACGACACGGTCGCCTATCATTTCCGCGAGCCGCTGGGCGTCGTCGGTCAGATCATTCCGTGGAATTTCCCGCTGCTGATGGCGGCATGGAAACTGGCGCCGGCGCTGGTCGCCGGCAATTGCGTGGTCATCAAGCCGGCGTCCGACACGCCGCTCAGCTTGGCGCTGCTGATGGACCTGGCCGGCGATCTTCTGCCGCCGGGCGTCCTCAACGTGGTCTTCGGCCACGGCGCGGAGGTCGGAACGCCGCTGGCGCGCAGCCCGCGCATCTCCAAGATCGCGTTTACGGGCGAGACGACGACCGGCCGCCAGATCATGCAATACGCGGCCGAGACGATCATCCCGCAGACCATGGAGTTGGGCGGCAAGTCGCCGAACATCTTCTTTGCCGACGTGATGGACCAGGACGACGCGTTCCTCGACAAGGCGCTGGAGGGCTTCGCGCTTTTCGCCTTCAACAAGGGCGAGGTCTGCACCTGCCCGTCGCGCGCGCTGATCCAGGAATCCATGTTCGACAAGTTCATGGAGAAGGCGGTCGCCCGCGTGGCCAAGATCAAGGTCGGCGATCCGCTGGACCTTTCGACCCAGATGGGGCCGCAATGCTCGCACGGACAGATGGAAAAGATTCTCAACTATATCGAGATCGGCAAGCAGGAAGGCGCCAAACTTGTCACCGGCGGCGAACGGGCCCATCCCGGCGGCGATTTTGAGAAAGGCTTCTTTCTCAAGCCGACGGTTTTCGTGGGCAACAACAAGATGCGCATCTTCCAGGAGGAAATCTTCGGCCCCGTGCTCTCGGTCGCGACGTTCAAGGATCGCGACGAGGCGATCCGCATCGGCAACGACACGCTCTACGGCCTGGGCGCCGGCGTGTGGTCGCGCGACGTGAACAACACCTACCGGGTCGGGCGGGAAATCCAGGCGGGCCGCGTGTGGACCAATTGCTACCACGCCTATCCCGCCCATGCGGCGTTCGGCGGTTATAAGCAGTCGGGCTTCGGGCGCGAGACGCACAAGATGATTCTCGACCACTACCAGCAGACCAAGAACCTGCTGGTGAGCTACAGCACCAAGGCGATGGGCTTCTTCTAATCGTTGCGCGTTTCGGGGTGGGTGTATGGCCCACCCCGAAGAGCATTTATCGAGGCCCAAATGCCTGACCGTGTCCTTGTTACGCCGGAGGCCGCCACGCTGATCCGGCGACTGAAGGCCGAGCACGGGCCGCTTGTCTTTCATCAGTCGGGCGGCTGTTGCGAAGGTACGGCGCCGATGTGTTTTAAACAAAGCGACTTCCGCGTCGGCCAGAACGATGTGTTCCTCGGCGTGATCGCAGGGTGCCCGTTCTATATCGGCGCGGCGACGTTCCGCTATTTCGCCTATACGCAGATCGTCATCGACGTGACCAGGGGCGGCGGCGACAGCTTCTCGCTCGAAGCGCCCGACGGCGTGCGGTTCGTCACGCGCTCGCGCCTGTTCAGCGATGTCGAAGCCCGCGAACTCGACGCCGCGGGCCCGCCGGCGATGGGTCCACAGGCCTTTCAACAATGCCAATCGGCGGATGGCCAGGAAAATCAATCACGACCACAAGGCGGTTGATCATCGTCAAAATGTGGCGGCGACGCGAAAGCGGCCCGATGTATATCGGGCCGTTTCTCGTATCCGCGATCGGCGCGAGGTCTCAGAGCGAGGCCTTGATCGCCGCGACGAAGTGGCTCTTGTAGCGCTTGCCGAAATCGTGCTCGTCGGTGTCGTAGTAGCGCAGATCGACGGCGAAATTCTTGGTGAGGACATAGCTTGCGCCGGCGTTCCAGGTCGTATAGTCGCCGCCCGCGCTGATCGTTTGGCGGCCGGCCGCGCCGCTCGCCGACAGCTTGTCGGTGATCGCATAGGCGAGGTTGCCCTCGAAATAGGTCCCGTTGTCCTTGGTGCCGAAATAGTCGATCGCATAATTCACGGCAACGCCGGCGGTCACCGGTCCGAAGCCGCGCGAGACCGAGCCTCTGATCTCGGTGGTGTCGATGTCCACATGGGTCGGCTGATCGATATAGCCGTAACGGATCGCACCGATATCGAAATTGAAGCCCGCGGCCGACGGCGCCCAGCCGGCGGAGAGGTCGTATTCGGCGTCGATGCCGTTATGGAAGTTGACATTCTCCATGCCGGCGGCGGCATAGAACCGATCGTAGCTCACCCCGGCCTTGCCGAAAATGGCGGAGGCGTTTTCGGTTTGGCTGACGCCGCGAAAGATGTAATCGGTCGCGCCCGTCACGCTGAAGCTGTAGGTCGGCGCCGATGGATCGTCGGCTTGCGCGGTACTGATCGCCGTGCCGGAAGCAAGAAACACTGCGGTAAGAGACGCTAGAAACACCCTTTTCATGATACAAATCCCTGTTGCTGAAGCCGCCATCGGCCATTGCGCGCAACTATCCGCACGCAGGGCTCGATGGTCTTTGATCGTTGTCAGAAACACCGCGCGGCGCCGGCGCGCTTCGGATAGCGCGTCTCGCCTTCCGCCTAGGCGACGATCTTGAAAGTCTTCACGATGCTGGATGGACCGACGCTGAGGGATCAACGCCCCATTGCGCGAGGCGTTCGGCGATCTCTGGACAAAACGCTTGATTGCGGACAAAGCCTATGACGCAGACGATGATAGTCGCGCGACGTCAAAACGCGGCCTGTTCATACCGTAACGCCTCCATCGTCCGAAATTTCGACGTCGCTGCCGCGAGGGGTCACTTTGTCTTCACCGTGAATTCGTTGCCGCGCCAGGACTCGAACGGCAGCGATTGCGAGAGATAGCCGTTCCGGGGATCACGCACATAGCCGACATAGCCGCCCGCCTCTTCGATGGCGTTCTCGCCGATGACGATCGCCCCCTCCTTCAGATGGGGCTCCAGCAGCTTGAGGACGGGAAGATAGAGCGTGAAGGCACCATCGAGCATCACCATGTCGATGTCGCCGCCGACGCCGGGCTTGAGGGTCTCGCGTGCGTCGCCGACCCGGAACTCGACCAGATCGGCAAGGCCTGCGGCGGCGAGATTGGCCTGCGCCCGCTCGGCCTTGCCGGGTTCCAGTTCGGTGCCGATCAGGCGCCCGCCGCCCATGTCACGCAGCGCCGCCGCCATATAGATGGCGGAAATCCCCATCGAGGAGCCGAACTCGACGATGCACCCGGCCTTGCAGGCGCGGGCGCACATGTAGAGGAAGCGGCCGAACTGCGGGGATACATTCAGGAAATTGCCGGCGAACCCGTGATAGAGACCCTTCAGGTCCTTGGTCTCGGATTCGACTATCCGGCTCATCACCTGTTCGGGGTCGGTCATCTCGCCGGCATAGGTTTGCATCAGCGGCGCATCGGCCGCTTCCGCTTCCTGATGAAGGCGTTGGAGAACGTCCGCGATCTTGCCGCTGCTGAGTGAATCCATGTTTCAGGCTCCTTGGATTGCATCCGCCGGCGCGTTGGCCGGCATCGGAGCCAAAGGTAGGAAACCGCCCGCCTGACCGCATTCCGCAAAGAGGACAATATATTGCGATTTCCGGTCACGGCCCGCGCTGAGGCGGGCCGGCTTGCCTCTCAGCGGCCGTACCGGGACTCGATACCGCGCAGGATGAGATCGACTCCGGCGAGAAAATCGACCCGATCGTCATGCGCGCGCAATTGTCCGGCCAGACTGCGCGTGAACGGGTAGGCATCCGGATCGAGCTGCGACCAGGTGGTCGCCACCGCGTCCAGGAAGTCGGACCGGTCGAGGCCCAGCGTCCGGGCGAGCTGCCGGTTGGCCGCATTCTGCCCGCCGACGCCAAAGATGTAGCTCATCAACGCCGACCCCGCTTCCCACTGTTGATCGAACGGAACGCCGAGCGCGCGGATCTGCTGGCCGATGCCTTCGAGGATGCGCACCATCGGCAACTGCCCCGGCGCGCGCATGAGCGCCGAGCCGACCCAGGGATGCGCGTCGATCGCGTCGAACAGGCCCAGCGCGAGGGCGCGAACGGCCGCCCTGGGCGTCGCGCCGGCCACGCACGCCTCCAGCGTGCGCGCGACGACGGCGTCGCAGGCGGCGATCAGCAGATCGCTCTTGTTCTCGACGTGCCAATAGATGGCGCCGGGACCGGTGGCGAGCCGTTCGGACAAGGTCCGGAACGTCAGGCCGTCTTCTCCGCTGCTGTCCAGCAGCGCGATCGCCGCGTCGATGATGCGATCGCGAGAGAGCGATTCTTCGCGTCGCTGCGTGCCGTGCGCTTTCCTGACCATGCCGCATCTTGACATAGATGGAATGTCGTTCCAAGGATATGGAATGACGTTCCATTGTCGCCTGCCGAATTCCCGGCGGCGGCCCGCAACCGCGAAGACATCAGGATGAAAGCTCCAGTCACGATCATCGGTGCGGGCCTCGGCGGCCTGACGCTGGCCCGTGTCCTTCACGTTCACGGCATTGCCGCGACGATCTACGAAGCGGAAGCCTCACCGGATGCGCGCGCGCAAGGCGGCAATCTCGACATCCACGAATATAACGGACAGCGCGCACTCAAGGCGGCGGGGCTCTTCGAGCAGTTCCTCGGGATCATCCAGGCCGGCGCCGAGGCGCAGCGGATACTCGACAAGGACGGCAACGTCCTGCTCGACGAGGCCGACAAGGGCAATGGCGGCCGGCCCGAAGTGCCGCGGGGCGCGCTCCGCCGGATCCTGCTCGATTCCCTTCCCGCCGACACGATCCGCTGGGGGCACAAACTCGCGGCGGCGTCGCCGCTCGGCGGCGGCCGGCACGGGCTGCGCTTTGCCGACGGCTCTGCGGTGACGACCGGCCTCCTCGTCGGCGCGGACGGCGCCTGGTCGAAAGTGCGTCCCCTTCTGTCCGAGGCGAAACCGGCCTATGCCGGCATCTCGTTCATCGAGACGTACCTGTTCGACGGCGACACCCGCCACAAGGCGAGCGCCGAGGCGGTCGGCGGCGGCACGATGCTGGCGATCGCGCCGGGCAAAGGCATCGCCGCGCACCGCGAGACCGATGGAACCCTGCACACCTATGTGGCGCTGAAGAAGCCGGAGGCGTGGATGGCCGAAATCGACTTCTCCGATCCGGTGACGGCCGTGGCCCGCATCGCGGCGGAATTCGACGGCTGGGCGCCGGAACTGACCGCGCTCATCGCCGACGGCGAGACCGACCCCGTGCCTCGACCCATTCATACGCTCCCGATCGCGCACCGATGGGATCGCGTTCCCGGGGTGACGCTGCTCGGTGATGCGGCGCACCTGATGTCGCCGTTCGCCGGCGAAGGGGCCAATCTCGCGATGTATGACGGCGCCGAACTCGGGCGGGCCATCGCCGCCAACCAGGGCGATATCGAGGCCGCGCTCGCCGCGTATGAAAAGGACCTTTTTCCCCGCAGCGCATCCGCCGCCGCGGAGGCGGACCGCAACCTCACGCTGTTCTTCGACGACACCGCGCCTCGGGGCCTGGTCGACCTCTTCGCCAGTTACCAAGCCTGATCGACGTCAAAGGGCTTTAATCGCGATGAAAAAGGACGCGAACGTACTCATTTCCGGCGCAAGTTTTGCCGGACTCTCGACCGCCTATTGGATGAACAAATTCGGTTACAGCGTGACAATTGTCGAAATCGCCAACGGGCTTCGAAAAGGCGGCACGCCCGTCGATATTCGCGGAAATACCACAGGTATCGTCAAGCGCATGGGGCTGTTCGAGCAGATCAAATCGCACAGGCTAAACCTGGAAATGTGGGAGTTCAAAAATGCCGACGACGTCACGGAACGCTCGCTGGTGTTGAAAAAAGACGGGGAGCCGCTTTCCGACGACGAGTTCGAAATCGAACGAAATACGTTGCTGAATATCCTGTTCGATGCCGTGAAGGACGACGTCGAGTTTATTTTCAACGACAGCATCGCGGCGCTGGACGAAACGACGGACGACATAAAAGTCACTTTCGAAAGCGGCTCGCGGCGCGCCTTCGATCTGGTGTTCGGCTGCGACGGTATCCATTCGGCGGTGAGACGAATTTGCTTCGGCAACGAAGCGCAATACATGCATTTTCTCGAACAGTATTTCTCGATCGCGATCGTGAACAAGCTGCTGATAAAACAAGGCACGGCCCAAATGTTTAATGTACCGGGCATGGCCGTGATGCTCAACGCCTACAATGGCAAGACGGATATCGTTTTCTGCTTCGTTTCGGAAAAGGAAATCCCCTACGACCATCGCGACGAAGCGCAGCAGAGAAAAATCATCCTGGAACGGTTTGCCGGAAGAGGATGGAGAACCGAAGAATTGCTGGAGGAAATCCGGAATTCGAAGACTTTCTACTTCGATAAACTATGCCAAATCAGGATGCCGTCATGGACCAAAGGCAGAGTGGCGCTGGTGGGCGACGCGGGCTATTGCGCTTCGCCGGCCGCGGGCATGGGCGGATCGCTGGCCATCGATGGCGCGGCCGCGCTGGCCGACGCTTTTCAGGAACACGACGGGAATTTCGAATTGGCCTTTCAAGACTACAACAGAAAATTCCGTCCCTTTATCGAGGAGGTTCAAGCGGAAGCCGTCAGGGTCGGACTGGAATCGCTTGTTCCAAGAACCGAAGAAGCCATTCGCAAAAGAAACGCGCAGACAGGTGCCTTTTAGCATTCAGGCCTTGCGTCATGGTGACAGCGATCACGCGGCGATGCGGCGTTCCGCAAGGTAGCGGGCGGGCGGCTTGCCCAAGGCCTTGCGGAACATGGTGACGAAGGCGCTGGCGCCTTCATAGCCGAGATCGAGCGCCACGTTCTGGACTGACGCGCCCTGGTCGAGGCGCTGCAGCGCGATGAGGATGTGGAGCTGCTGGCGCCAGCGGCCGAAGCTCATGCCGGTCTCGCGCTTCAGGGCGCGGGTCAGCGTCCGCGGCGCGACAGCCATGCGCCGGCCCCAAGCGTCGATCGTCGCGCGGTCGGCAGGGTCGGCCATCATCGCGGCGGCGATCTGGCGCAGCTTGGCGCCGGCCGGCATCGGGAAGTTCAGCTTCTCGACCGGCGCCACGGACAATTGGTCCAGCAGCACCGCGGCGATCCGGCCGTCGGCGCCGTCGACATCGTAGAGGACCGGCATCGAGGTGACGTGCCGCAGCAGACGCTCCAGCAGCGGCGAGACCGACAGCGTGCAGCATTGCCGGGGCAGTGCCGGCGCCGCATCCGGCGCGACGAACAGGACATAGACCTCGACATGTCCGGCGAAGGTCACGCTGTGCGGAACATTGTCGGGAATCCACACCGCGCAGCGCGGCGGCACGATCCAGACGCCCTGGTCGGCTTCGCAGCGGACGACGCCCCGCAAGGTCAGAATAAGCTCTGCTCTGCGATGCTCGTGCGTGGCCAGATCCATGCCCTTGGTGACCAGGGTGCCGCCGACGGCAATAATGGCGCGCGGCACATCCTCGGGAGGGAAGCCGCCGCCATCGGCGGAGGCGTGGTCGTGACGATAGAACGGCATGGGGTGCGACCGATCCGAAACCGCTCACACAGTCACGACAAATATGGAATGTCCGATCGGTCCTGGTGGCCGAAAACGTTTCAGCGGTTTTGAGATTGGCAGGATCGGAAGGATCATCGCACGGCTCCAAAAAAAGGAATGCGCACCCTGTCTCATCGTTATTGAGATTGCAACTCATTCTCATATAATATATATCTGCGTAAGGCGGACATGGATGACCGGAATGGGATATGCGGCGCCCTTTGTGGCTGGGGATGTTCTGAGTTTCGGCTATGCCGAGCATTTGCTCGTCTGGTCCTGGCGGCGGATCGCCAGTGGGCGAGCCTGCTGCCCTGTCATGATGGGCGAGTTCGAAGCGGCCTTCGGCGAAGACGGGCCGGATGCCTTCGTCACCTTCTGCACCTTCCTGAAGGCCCTCGCGCTGGCCGGACGGCGGCAATTCGTGATCGGAGCGCCGGGATGTCTTGTCGTCACCGCGGACGAGCGCCAGGTGTTGACGCTGCTGGCCGCGGCCCAGGCCGGAGCACCTCCCCTGCTCGAAGCGCACCTTCGATGGATCGCCATCCCCGAGAAGCGGCACATTCTGGAGATCGCCACCGCAGCGCTGGCGCGGGCGCTGTCCACCAATGCGTTGCAGGTCGCATTGCCCACGCCTGACGTTCCCAGCGTCTGCGAGCGCCCGCGCGCCGTCGCGTGAGCCCAAGGAAAGCCATGGCCAACAGCGACCGACCCGGCAGTTCTCTCTCCGGACTGAATTTGCCCAAGCGCGCGCTCAATGCGCTGGTGCGCGGCGGCATCTCCACGCTCGAGGAAATCGCGGAATGGTCGGACCGTGATCTCCTGTCGCTGCCGCATATCGGCCCCGCCTCCGTCGCGTCGCTGCGCGCGCTGGCGGGCGCGGGAATGGACAGACGCGATGATAGCGAATCTGTGCAGGCCTGAGCCGTTTGAGAATACGGGGACACGAGACGGCGAGACGGGCCGCTCAACGTCTGTGGAGGCATCGCCCGGCGGGCATGTCGGCGGCCCAGAACATCGAGGGGCTATGCGTGAGCTCGAAAATCGTCCCGCCATTGAAATCGCCACCCTGCGTGGTGGTGCCGAAGATGTCTCCGCTCTTGTCGAGCAGAATCCCGGAGTATGGCGCTCCCCCATCGGGACAATATGGGACGAATATTGCTCCTAAGTCTGAGAGCGCAAGAATTCTCCCAGCGCGCGGCCCGTTTCCTGAAGGATCACGGGTGTGGTTGCGACCGCGGCGCGGTCTTCGCGGGTATGAAAGAGCGGCCAGATGCCGATCATGCCCGCGAAATTCGTGTAGCCGCCCTTTTGAAAGACCACCAGCTCGCCGACGGCGTTCTTCTCGCTGAATAGAATGGGCTGGTCGTAGCCGGGCAATCCGGAGAAGGCCCGCTTCGCGGCCGCCAAGGACGGTGCGCTCACCGCGAGGCGGCCGGGAGACGGCGTTCCGAGAAATCTTATCCCGCCTTCGTCCACGGTCGTCGCCTGCACCGCGGCGTTGGCGCCGATATGCAGCCACAGCCGCGTCCTATCCGGCGGCGGGGCGTAGGTCTTCAGAAAATAGCCCGAGCCCAGATAATCGATTTCGTGACCCGACGAGGCGCCGAAAAGCAGGTCGCAGGAGGTTTCGCGCACCAGCCAGCGCGCGGCCGCGAGGAAAAGCGCAACGCCCGTGCCGCGCTCGCCCGCACAATGAAACCAGCCGCTCTTCGGCGTGGTCACGACCAGCGTCTTGCCGCTGCCCCTGCGCCGGGCGATCACATTGTCCGCCTTCGCATCCTCGTCGAGACGGCCATAGGAGGTCAGCGTCACCGACGTTGCCGACGCCGCGGCATCGCGCAGTGCCGTCTGGTCCCGCCCCGCAGCCAATAGAACGGGCACCCGCCATGTATATGTGTCGGGCGCGGCATTCAGCGCGATGACGCCGCCGGTCGGGCCTTCGGTGACCGCGATCACGGCACGCGCACCGCGGTCGATCGCGCCTTGCACAAGTTCGCCCACACCGGGCGCTTGCCAGCTGCCGCCGCTCGGATGAA
>JAATGL010000112.1 GCA_015654705.1 Alphaproteobacteria bacterium
AGCCAACGGGATGATCCCGGTCGAGACCGACCTGGGCGAATACATCATCCAGCTTCGCCATGAGCCGCCCAGCCACATCATCGCGCCGGCCTTCCACCTGCACAAGGAACAGGTGGAGGCCACGTTCCGCGCCGCGCATATCGCGCTCGATCCGGCGCGCCCGCTCGAAGAACGCCAGGCGCTGGTCGGCGAAGCCCGCAGCGTGCTGCGCGCCGCGTTCGAGGCGGCGGATGCCGGCATCACCGGCGCCAATTTCCTCAGCGCCGCGGAGGGTGCGGCGGTCATCGTCACCAACGAGGGCAATGGCGACCTGACGCGGCTCCTGCCGCGCACCCATATCGTGGTGACCGGCATCGAGAAGGTGGTCGCCGATCTGGACGATGTCGCCGTGCTGCTGCGCCTGCTGCCGCGCTCCGCCACCGGCCAGGAGATCTCGTCCTATGTCAGCCTGATGTGCGGGCCGCGCGCGCGCGAGGACGGCGACGAGCCGACCGCGTTTCACGTCGTCCTCGTCGACAATGGCCGCTCCGGGCTGATCGGCACCGAGGCGCAGGCGGTGCTGCGCTGCATCCGCTGCGCCGCCTGCCTCAACCATTGCCCGATCTACAGCGCGGTCGGCGGCCATGCCTATGGCGCGACCTATCCCGGCCCGATCGGCGCCGCGCTCAACCCCGGCACGATGGGCCTGGCGAAGGCCCATCATCATCCCAATGCGTCCACCTTCTGCGGACGCTGCGCCGAAGTCTGCCCGGTGAAGATTCCCCTGCCGACCATCATGCGGCACTGGCGGGCAAAGGAATATGCCGAGGGCCTGGCACCCCGGGCGGCAGTGATGGGCCTCGGCCTCTGGGCCTTCGCCGCCCGGCGGCCCGCGCTCTATCGCGTGGTGGCGCGGCTCGCGGCGCGGATGCTGAAAGCGCTTTCGGGAAGACGCGGCACGGTGCGCGCGCTGCCGCTGATGCAGGGCTGGTTCGCGGTGCGCGATCTTCCGGCGCCGCAAGGCCGCACCTTCCAGGAGCAGTGGCGGGAGCGATGAGCGCACGCGCCGCGATCCTCTTGGCCATCCGCGCGCGGACACGGCAAAGCGCGCCGAAGCCCGAACCCTATCGTGCGCCGGCCCCGCCCGCCGATCTGACCGCGGCCTTCATCCGCAAGGCACAGGCGGCCGACGCCGAGATCCGGATCGTGGACGGCGAAGCAGATATCCCCGCCGCCGTCGCCGAATTGCTGCGCGCGCGCAACATGGCGGCGGCCATCCACCTGCCGCCGCAATCCGACCTGTCCGCCCTGGCCTGGGATAGGCAGTTGACGGTTTCGCGCACGGCGCCCGGTCCCGACGACGCGGCGGTGACGCGTGCGCCGCTCGCCATCGCCGAGACCGGAACGCTGGTGCAGCCTTCGCGCACGGCGTCGCCGGCATCGTGGCATTTCCGGCCCGGGCTGGAGATCGCGATCCTGCGCGCGGACGACATTGTCGCGCATTTCGAGGACGTGCTGGCGGTATTGAAACGCGGCGGCGCGCTCCCCGCCACCGTCAACCTGATCACCGGCCCGTCGCGCACCGGCGACATCGAACAGACATTGGAACTCGGCGCCCACGGACCGAAGGCGCTGGCCATCTTGATCGTGCGCGGCGGCTGAAGCCGGTCGCGATCAAAGTCGTCCATCTTATCATCTGTCATCCCGGACACCGCGCTGCCGCGCGGTGATCCGGGACCCATCGTGACGCGTGCCCGTGGGTCCCGGCTCCCGCTGCGCTCGGCCGGGATGACAACATTGCTGGATCACGATGGTCACTGCCGGCTTTGGGCGAAACCGATAATCCTTCGTCCAAAACCGGACGAAAACGTCCGTGGCGGCGTGCGACGTTGCGCCGGCAAGGATTGCTTAGGATAATTCGCCGGCGGGCCTTACGCGGGCGAAATTTCCTGCGATAAGGTCTGGGCATGGAGCGGCATTTCGCGCTCGCAGTCCTGGGCCCTGCGCCGGGCTGTCTGTCATACGAACCAATCCGAAAGCCGCGCGTGAGCGAAACCAACACCAGCTTATGGACGTCCATGCGTGCCGGCGATGCCGGAACGAACGGGCTGATCGAGGCCCTGGTGCGCGAGCGCGGCGTGCCGGCCCAGATCGCCGTCATCCTTGTGGCTGTCGCCGTGGCGACGCTGGTGCGGCTGGCCTTCGGCGCGCTGACGCTGGCGCCCGCGGGCGTGCCCTTCGCGTTCTATTTTCCGGCCCTGATGATCGTCACGGTGATGGCCGGATGGCAGGCCGGGATCGCCAGCATCCTGCTCAGCATCCTCGTCGCCTGGTTCCTCTTCATGCCGCCGATCATGACCTGGCAGATGCCGGACAAGCCGCAGGGCCTCAGCATCGCGATCTTCGCCATTGCGGCCGCGTTCCAGACCGTGCTGGCGGAAGGCTTCCGCCGGGCGCTGCGGCGCGTCAACGCCAGCGAGACGCGCTACCGCAGGCTGGTGGACGCGACCGCCGGCATCGTCTGGCACACCGACGGCGACGGCCGCGTGCTGGCGCCGCAGCCGGGCTGGACCGAACGGACCGGCATGGCCTGGCCGCATTATGGCGGTCACGGCTGGATCGAGGCCGTCCATCCGGAAGACGTCGACAAGCTGTGGCCGGACCCGAAGCGCCTCGGCGCGCAGGGCTATCACGAAGCCGAGTTCCGCCTGCGCGATGTGCGCTCGGGCGACTGGCGCTGGCACGGTTCGCGCGCCGTCCCGATCGTCGACGCGCGCGGCGCGGTGCGCGAATGGATGACGACGATGAGCGACATCCACGAGCCGCGCCTCGCCGGCGAGCGGCGCGAGCTGATCCTGGGCGAAACCCGCCATCGCCTGAAGAATCTCGTCACCATCATCGAATCGCTGGCGCAGAGTTCGCGGCGGCGCGGCGACGCCGCGGTCGATGCCTTCCTGAAGAAGTTTCTCGGCCGCCTGCACGCGCTGAGCGCCGCCTCCGACCTGACCGTGGCCGGCAACTATGCCGGCATGGAAGCCGGCGACGTGATCCGTGCCGCGCTGATGCCGTTCATGGAGGACGAATCCGGACGCTTCCGCATCGACGGCCCCAAGCTGCTGCTGTCGGAGCAGACCGGCGGCTCGCTGGCGCTCGGCGTCCACGAACTGGCGACCAACGCGATCAAGTACGGCGCGCTGTCGGTGCCGCAGGGCGAGGTCGCGGTGACCTGGCGCATCGACGAGACCGACGAGGGCGAGCGCGTGGTGATCGAATGGAAGGAGCGCCGCGGCCCGATGCCGGCGAAGCCCGAGCGCGAGGGCTTCGGGCTGCGTGTCATCAAGTTCATTCCGTCGCGCGAGAAAGCGGGCGACACGCGCATCGAGTTTCCCCCCGACGGCCTTTATTGCCGCATCAGCTTCCTGCGCCGGCAGATCGCGGCGGCGGACGCGGGCGCCGATCAGCCGCGCGGTTGACGGCGCCGGGCCGTCTGCGCCACAAAGCCTGATGCGAACGGTTTGCAGATCCGCCGCCTTCCATGTCGCGCTGGTTGCGATGCTGCTGCGCGCGCTGCTGCCGGCGGGCTGGATGCCCAATCCGGCCGGCGCCGGCGCCTCGCCCTTCGTCATCTGCACGATCGACGGCCCGGCGCAGCCCGCCAAGCACGCGCCCGACCGCAACCGCGCCGATGCGCCCTGCGTCTTCGCGGCGGCGGCGCCGTTGTCGTCGCCCGCCGCCGGGCCGGCACTGCCCGCACCGGCGCTGCTCGCCGCGA
>JAATGL010000096.1 GCA_015654705.1 Alphaproteobacteria bacterium
GCGACGATCCGATGCACGTCATGATGCGGCAGATCATGGCGCTGTTCGACGAATATCAATCGAAGGAAAACGCCAAGCACGTCATCCGCGCCTTGAAGGAGAATGCGCGGCAAGGCTTCTGGAACGGCTCGCTTCCTCCAATCGGCTATCGTGTCGTCGCGGCCGAGACGCGCGGCGCGAAGGTCAAGAAGAAGCTGGAGATCGACCCGCTACACGCCGAGACCGTGCGGTTGATCTATAGACTGGCCCTGTATGGCGGCGACGCACATGGCCAGATGGGCGTGAAGAACATCGTCAGCCACCTGAACCGCAACGGCATCTTCACCCGCGACGGAGGCCGCTGGGGCATCGGCCAAGTCCACCGCATCCTGACCCGCCGCACCTACATGGGCGAGCATGAGTTCAACAAGCGGTCCAAGAGCAAGGAGTTGAAACCCGTCAGTGAGATCGTCGTCGTGCCGGTGCCGCCGATCATCGACCGCGAGACCTTCGACGCGGTGCAGGCGTTGCTCAAGGCCCGACATCCCACTGTGACACCATCCGCCGTCATCAGCGGCCCAACCCTGCTTACCGGCCTCATTCATTGCGCCAAGTGTGGGGGCGCCATGACGATCCGCACCGGCAAGGGCGGGCGCTATCGTTACTACGCTTGCTCCATGAAAGCCCGGCAGGGGCCTACTGCCTGCGAAGGCATGGCTGTGCCGATGGACAAGCTGGACGATCTTGTCGCCAGCCACCTGGAAGACCGTCTGCTCCAGCCCGAACGGCTGGAAACGATCCTCGCCACGGTCCTCGACCGGAGGCAGGAGCGATCCGAGCGCCAGCGCGAGCACATCGCCGAGTTAAACAGGCGTGTGGCGGAATCGGTAGCGCGCCTCAAGCGTCTCTACGACGCCATCGAGGCGGGTGTCGCCGATTTGAACGACCCGGCGCTCAAGGACCGCATCGACGGCCTCAAGGCCATCCGCAATCAAGCGAAGGCCGACGCCGAGCGCGCCCAAGCCATGCTCCAGCACTCAGGAAGCCAAGCTCTCACGCCGCAGATGTTGAGCAAGTTCGCCCGCACCGCGCGCCAGCGCATCCGTCTGGAAGGTGGTGGCTATCGCCGCGACCACCTGCGCGCGCTCGCCCAGCGGGTCGAGGTCGCCGAGGGCGAGGTCCGCATCATGGGATCGAAGTCCCGGCTGCTTCAGACGCTTGTGACGAAAGGCGGCGTAAACGCAGTGCCCACTCAGGGACTGAAGTGGCGGATGGGGTGGGATTCGAACCCACGGGACCCTCGCGGGCCCGCCGATTTTCAAGACCGGTGCCTTCAACCGCTCGGCCACCCATCCGGCATGATCTGTCAGATACTTAAGGCCTGCTCGCGAAGCAAGTTCCTAGACACCGTTCGGCCGTGGCCTTGAAAGCGAGGCGCGCTGCTGCGTTGAGCTATGCTCATACATCGATTAATTTGGCGAGCGCCCCGAACGCCTGATTCGGTTTGAACATGCACACTCTGCAAAGAATCTGCGCCGTCATCGCGCTGGCCGGCTTGACCGCCGCCTGCGTCACGCAAAAGCCTGCCGTCGTTACTTTTCCGTCCAATACCGGCGTCAACGGTGTCTACAAGGTAGGCAATCCCTACCAGATCGACGGCACCTGGTATTACCCGCGCGAGCAGCCCGATTATGACGAGACGGGCATCGCCTCCTGGTACGGGCCGACCTTTTATGGCCATTCGACCGCGAACGGCGAAGTCTACAATGCCGGCGACCTGACCGCGGCCCACCGCACGCTGCCCATGCCGGTCAATGTGCGTGTGACCAATCTGGACAACGGCAAGTCGCTGGTCGTGCGCGTCAACGATCGCGGTCCCTATGCCAAGGGCCGGATCATCGACGTGTCGGAACAGGCGGCCAAGCTGCTCGGCTTTTATGGCGTCGGCACGGCGCGGGTCCGTGTGACCTTCGTGGCGCGCGCGGGCCTCCCCAACGGGCTGCCACTGCCGTCGGACACGCCGCCGGAGATTGCCACGGCCGTTCCTGCTGCGCCGGTTCCCAAGGTGGATACAAACACGCTCAGTGCGGTGCCCGATGCGCCGGTGGCGCCGCCCGTCCGCGTCGCCGCCTTGCCGGCACCGGCGCCCGATCCGCTGCCGCAGGACGCGGCCGCACCGACCGGCCAGGTGATGCAGGTTCCGGTTCCCGCCGTGACGCATCTTTACGTCCAGGTCGGCGCGTTCAGTTCCTACGAGAACGCCATGCGCCTGCGCGCCCAATTGGGCGAGGATCTGCGGGTTTCGACCACCAAGCGCAACGGCCAGACGCTCTACCGCGTGCGCACCGCGCCGCTGGACACGACGGCGGATGCCGATGCGGCGTTGGCGCGGCTGAGCGGACTTGGTAGTAACGACGCCCATATTGTGGTCGATCAGTAGCACGGCGAGTCTCAGCGGAGTGCGTTCATGATGCGGCGGTTCAAGTTCATCGGTTTCCTGCTTTCGATGCTTCTGGGTGCAACACCGGCCTTTGCCGCGATCAGCACCATCGCCGAGCATGCATTGCTGATGGATGCCGACAGCGGCGAGGTGCTGTGGGCGAAGGACGCCTTCGTGCCGATGCCGCCGGCGTCGATGAGCAAGCTGATGACCCTCGAATTGCTGTTCCAGCGGCTGAAGGACGGCCGCGTGAAGCTGACCGACACCTTTCCGGTTTCCGAACGGGCGTGGCGCACGCAGGGTTCCAAATCCTTCGCAGCGCTGGGTTCGCGGGTCGCCGTCGAGGATCTGATCCGCGGCATCATCATCCAGTCCGGCAATGATTTCTGCGTCGTCATCGCCGAGGCGCTGGGCGGCACGGAGGAAGGCTTCGTCGATCTGATGAATGCGCGCGCCAAGGCGCTCGGCCTCGCGCAGTCGCATTTCGTCAATCCCAATGGATTGCCCGAGCCGCCGGGACAACTGATGTCGGCGCTCGATCTCGCCAAGCTGGCGCGTCATCTGATCCGGGATTATCCGCAATATTATCATTATTTCGGCGAGAAGAGTTTCACCTGGTCCGGCATCGCGCAGCCCAACCGCAATCTGGTGCTGCAGAAGCTGCCAGGCGCCGACGGCTTGAAGACCGGCCACACCGACGCCGCCGGTTACGGCGTCACGGCATCGGCCAAGCGCGGCGACGAGCGGCTGATCCTGGTCCTGAACGGGCTGCGCTATCCCGATCTGGCCGGCAAGTCGGGCCCGGCGGCAGACTGGTTCGCCGAGCAGCGCCGCGCCGAGGAAGCCGCACGCGTCCTCGACATCGCGTTTCGGGAATTTCGGCATTATCAGCTTTTCAAACAGGGCGATGTCGTCGGGCAGGCCGAGGTCTGGGGCGGCACCGAACAAAGCGTGCCGCTGACCGTCGCGGCGCCGCTCGCGCTGACGCTGCAGGTGGATTCGCGCAACAGCATGAAGGTTGTCGTCCGCTACGACGGCCCGCTGAAAGCGCCGGTGGAGAAGGGGCAGAAGGTCGCGACGCTGAACATCACGGCGCCCGATTTCCCCGGCCTCAGCGTGCCGCTCTACGCCGCGCATGCGGTTCCGCGGACGGGGCTGTTCGGCAGGATGATACTCGGGATGCAGGCTCTGGTCTCCGGCCATCGCGGTTCATGATCGGTCGCTTCATTACGCTCGAAGGCGGCGAGGGCGCCGGCAAGTCCACCCAGGCGCGCCGTTTGGCCGGAACTCTGCAGACCCATAGAATCCCGTGCCTTGTGACTCGCGAACCCGGCGGATCGCCCGGCGCCGAGGAAATCCGCAAGCTGCTGGTCCACGGCGAGCCAGGCCGCTGGGATGCGATGACCGAGCTGCTGCTGCTCTTCGCCGCCCGCGCCGACCATGTCGTCCGCACCATCCGGCCGGCGCTGACGGCGGGCCGCTTCGTCGTCTGCGACCGCTTCACCGATTCGAGCTATGCCTATCAGGGCGCGGGGCGCGATATCCCGCGCGAAACCATCCGCCGCATCGAGTCCGTGGTGCTGGAGGATTTCAAGCCGGACATGACGCTGATCCTCGACCTGCCGGTCGAGATCGGACTTGGGCGCGCCCATGCGCGCGGCGCGGCGGAAACGCGCTTCGAGAATTTCGATGTCGCCTTTCACGAACGTCTCCGTCAGGCCTTTCTCGATATCGCCAAGCGGTCTCCCGACCGCTGCACCGTCATCGACGCGACGAAGGGCGAGGACGACGTGGCGCAGGCGATATGGGATGCGGTTTCCCGCCGCTTCGGCCTATAAAGCGGCATGGCCAAGCGCGCCCGCATTGTCGATATCGCCGAGACCGACCGCGTCGAGGGTTTTGCGCATCCGCGCGAAACCCACCGCCTGGTCGGGCAGGACGAGGCGCTGGCGCGCGCGTCGCGCGCCATCCGCGGCGGCCGCCCGCCGCAGGCCTGGCTGATCGCCGGGCCGCCGGGGATCGGCAAGGCGACGCTGGCCTATCGCATCGCGCGCTATCTCCTTGCCTTCGGCGCGACGGCGGAGGGGCCGGCCGATCTTTCGGTGCCCGACGCATCGCCGGCCGCGGTGCAGGTCGCGTCGGCGTCTCATCCGGGTCTCCTGGTGCTGAAGCGCGGCGCACATCCCGACACCGGCAAACTGATGACGATTCTCTCGGTCGAAGAGATCCGCCGTCTTGGCGGCTTCTTCGGCATGACGTCGGGCGCTGGCGGCTGGCGCGTCGCCATCGTCGACACCGCGGACGACATGAACGACGCGGCGGCCAACGCGCTGCTGAAGCTGCTGGAGGAGCCGCCGTCGCGCGCCATGCTGCTGCTGATCGCCAATGTGCCGGGCCGCCTGCTGCCGACGATCCGTTCGCGCTGCCAGCGGCTCAATCTGCGTCGGCTGGAACCCGAGGCGTTGGACGGTGAACTGAAACATCTCTTGCCCGATCTCGATGCCAAGGCGCGTGCGTCGCTGGCGCTGCTGAGCGGCGGGTCGATCGGCACGGCGCTGCAGCTGGCGGGCGGGGAGGGCGTCGGCCTCGCCGCCGAAGCCGACCGGCTGATCGAGCATGCGGCCAGCCCGGACATCGCCGCGCTGCTGGCCTTCGCCGAGCGGATCAACCGCATCACCGACGGGCTCGATACGTTCGGCGCCTTCCTGGCGCAGGCGCTGACCGAGCGTATCCGCAAGCGCGCCACCACCAACCCGGCCAGGCTGGACCGCTGGGTCGAGGCCTGGGAGAAGCTGAACGCGCGTTTCGCGCGCACCGCGGCGCTGCATCTCGATCCGCGCCAGACGCTGCTGGGCGCGGCGCGCGTGCTGGGCGACGCGTCGCGGCGGGCGGGAGCGCTCTGATGCTGGTCGATTCCCATTGCCATCTCGATTTTCCCGAATTCGCGCCGGAGCTCGACGCGGTGGTGGCGCGCGCTAAGGCTGCCGGCGTCGCCACCTGCGTCAGCATCGGCACCAAGCTCGCCCAGTTCGCCGGCGTGCGCGCGGTGGCGGAGCGCTTCGCCGATGTGTGGTGCTCGGTCGGTGTGCATCCGCACGAGGCCGAGGCCGAACTGCTCGACAGCGCTTCGGTGCTGATCGAACATGCCGGCCATCCCAAGGTCGTCGGCATCGGCGAGAGCGGGCTCGATTATTATTACGAGCACAGTCCGCGCCAGAAGCAGATCGCCAATTTCCGCCATCATATCGAGGCGGCGCGTTACACCGGCCTGCCGCTGATCGTCCATACCCGCGACGCCGACGACGACACCATCGCGGTGCTGGGCGAGGAGATGGCGCGCGCGCCGTTCCGCGGCCTGCTGCATTGCTTCACCGGCACGCGTCGGCTGGCGGAGGCGGCGCTGGAGCTGGGCTTCTTCATCTCGGTTTCCGGCATCGCGACGTTCAAGAACTCCGCCCAATTGCGCGACGTGCTGAAGGACGTGCCGCGCGAGCGCTTGCTGGTCGAGACCGACGCGCCGTTCCTGGCGCCGGTTCCCCATCGCGGCAAGCGCAACGAGCCCGCCTTCGTGGTCCACACCGCCGCGATGCTGGCGGGGCTTGTCGGCACGACGCCGGAAGACCTCGCGCATTTCACGACGGAGAATTTCTTTCGGCTGTTCACCAAGGTGGCGCGGCCGTCGTGAGCGATGTTCTGGAAGCGACGATTCTGGGCTGCGGCTCGTCGGGCGGCGTGCCGCGGCTGGGCGGGCCGGACAATGCCGGCTATTGGGGCGCCTGCGATCCGCGCAATCCGAAGAACCGGCGCACCCGCTGCTCGCTGCTGGTGCGGCGCAAATCGCCGTTGGGCGAGACCGCGGTGCTGGTCGACACCTCGCCCGACATGCGCGCGCAATTGCTGGCGGCGCGCGCCGCTTGGCTCGACGCCGTGCTGATCACCCACGACCATGCCGACCAGCTTCACGGTTTCGACGATCTGCGCATGGTGGCGATCCACATGCAGCGCAAGGTCCAGGTCCATGCCGACGCCGCGACGCTTGAGGGCATCCTGGCGCGCTTCGGCTATTGCTTCGTGCAGCCGGAGGGCAGCGCCTATCCGCCGATCGCCACCGCGCATCAGATCGCCGAGCCGTTCCGGTCCTTTGCCGTCGACGGGGCAGGGGGCGCGCTTCCCGTGCTGGCCTTCGCGCAGCGCCACGGCCACATCCGTTCGCTGGGCTTCCGCATCGGGCCGCTCGCCTATTCGAGCGACGTGAACGGGCTGGACGAGGCGGCGTTCGCGGCGCTGGACGGCGTCGCGTGCTGGATCGTCGACACGCTGCGCTATGCCGAGCATCCGAGCCACGCCCATCTGGCGCTGGCGCTCGACTGGATCGCGCGCGTCAGGCCGCGCCGGGCCATCCTGACCAATCTGCATGTCGACCTCGATTACGAGACGCTGAAACGCGAGCTGCCCGAGGGCGTCGAGCCCGCTTATGACGGGATGTCGCTCGAGCTGCCCCTGTAGCGGTTCTGCACAGGACAAATAAATTTCCGCCGCCGAACACCGGCACGGCTCCGCCGTCTGTCGGGCGCAGGCGGCAGCGCGCATTTTTGCAGGCAAAGCGCGCGCAAACGCGGCGGGTCTGACCGCATCGTCGTCTTCCTTCATACCTGTGGGGATTTGGCAGAAATGGCGGTTCGACCGACTCGGTTCAAGGGGGTGTGCGGATTTTTTTGGCGCGCCGGTCGAAGCGTTCCTGCGCCGCATTGATCTCGGCGATATGGGCACGCGCCCACAGGCCGAGCTTTTCCACCGGCTGCCACAGCGAATGGCCGAGCTCGGTCAACTCGTATTCGACGCGCGGCGGCACGGTTGGGAAGACGGTGCGGATCACCAGCCCGTCGCGCTCCAGCCCGCGCAAGGTCAGCGTCAGCATGCGCTGCGAGATGCCGCCCACCATCCGCTTGATCTCGTTGAACCGCCGCGGCCCTTCGCCCAGCAGCATGACGATCAGCACGCTCCACTTGTCGCCGACCCGCGCCAAGACCCGGCTGACGCCGCGGCAATCCGCGTGAGTGCTGTCGATGACGGTTACGTCGCTGTGCGTCGGTACCAAAATTGTGCCTTCTTGCGCGGTTTCTCCACAGGCACACATATAGGCCTGCTTACGAATTTATACCAACCCGAGGAGAACTGCCATGAACCTTCTGCATATCGACGCCAGCATCCTGAGCCGCAATTCGGCCAGCCGCCAGGTGTCCGCCGCCATCGTGGAGCGCCTGGTCCGCACCACACCGGGGCTCAGCGTGACCTATCGCGACCTGGCGGCGACGCCGCTGCTGCACCTCTCCGGCGAGCATCTGGCGGCGGCGCAGGGCGCCGTGCCCGAAACCCCGGCGGTGCAGCAGGACCTCGCCGCCAGCCAGGCCGTGCTGGACGAGTTCCTCGCCGCCGACATCGTGGTGATCGGCGCGCCGATGTACAATTTCACCCTGCCCAGCCAGCTCAAGGCCTGGATCGACCGCATCCTGGTCGCCGGCAAGACTTTCCAGTACGGCGCCGAAGGCCCCAAGGGCCTGGCCGGCGGCAAGCGCGTGATCGTGGCGGTCGCGCGCGGCGGCTTCTATGAAGCCGGCATGCCGTCCGCGGCGGCCGAGCACCTGGAGACCTATCTGCGCACCGTGTTCGGCTTCATCGGCGTGACGGCGCTGGAGATCATCGCCGCGGACGGCATCCAGGTCGGCCCCGAGCAGCGCGAAAAGGCGCTGAAAGGCGCTTTGCAGGCGGCGACCGATCTGCGCGCGGCGTAAAGATCACGGCCCGGCGGGAGCAGGGGCCCATCGCGAAGCTCTCGCGCTGGGCCCCGCACCGCGCGCAGTCCGCGCCCGTCTCAAAAGCCTTCACATTTGTGCCCTATCCTGCGCCGTCGACACACGGGAGCACGGCACATGAGCGAGCAAAGCGAGGAGGCGGTGCGCCTCGAATGCACCATCGCCGCCATTCTGGCCGTCGGCGTGCTGGGCGCCTCCGGCGCCACCCCGCCGCACGCCGTCAACCAGTACATCCGCGTCCTGAAAATGCTGCGCCAAGCCGGCGGCCCGGTCTCACCGATCGAGATTCCGCGGTAGCACTGCGTGCATGGCGTCGTCTCCATCATTATTGGCGCGAGAAGTATCTTCGCTCTTTCCAAATCAGCTATAAGCGCGCCTTGGCGCTTCGCAATTGATTCATAAGTAAGGCGAAGATCAGCACGACCATCTGCGGCAAGCTGCAAAATCTTTTCAACCTCGCGATTATAAACTCGAGTTGAATAGAACAAATGGGCCGCTACGTCTGCGGCCTCAGTGGGCAAGAGGTCAAAACGAGAAAATAGCGATTCGTCCCAAGTGGATTTGAAAAGCATGATGTGCAGAACATAACCCAAATAGCGTTCGTTCCAAGGAATGGCGAGTTCCGGCAATTTCTGTAGAAATACCTGTGAATTCTGAATTTGTATTTGGATATCAATCAGGATGCTTGCAACGCGGTGCGCCAGGATGTGAGCATTCTTATGATCCGCACGCAGGTTCGCGGCCTCCTGCCTATCCAGAACTCTATTGGCTTCTCTCTTTTGTAGCTGAGCAACGACGATTGCGGCGCCAATGGCGATGATGGTGCCAAGGGCCTGTACCCAAGCAGCCAGTCCTGGATGAGTTTCAATCCAACTGAGATTCATGACTGCCTTCTAGCATAGGGACTGGACTATCAGGTCTTGGCGCCAACGACACAGTCGACGTGACCATGTCTGTCATTGGTTGTCAATTATTTCCCATAATATTACTTATACGAAATTATGAACCGTTGGGTCAGCGCGGCACGGCGGTTGGGATCAGCGGTCGCGCCTCGTCCACGACGGCCTTCTGCGTTGCCGGTGTCAGGGCGCGGTTGGACCAATTGGTCGGCGGCGTGCGGCCCGAGGTGGCGCCGGGTACGGCGCGCGGGTCCATCTTCGACATGAAGATGGCCGCCTCCATGACGATTGTCGCCGCCAGCGAAGGCGCCATGATGCCTTTCGCGGCCTTCATGCAGCGCCCGGCGACGAAGCCCAGGATCGCCGGCCATTCGGCGGCCGGGTTGCCGGCCTGCCTGAGCAGGTCCTCGGTCCAGCCCCAATGCCTAGTCAGGGCCGCGCGCGGCGGATCGACGATGCCGCGCGGCTCGGGCAAGCGCAGCACGCCGAACGCCGGCTTGCCGATGGTGGACGAGACGTAGCTGAAAATCGCCTTCAGATCCGGCAGCGTCCGCGGACCGGGATCGGGAACCGCGCCCGCCACGAAGCTGTAGAACGACAGATGCCGCCCGTCGGTCGCCTGCAGGAACAGGTTGATGGCCTCGCCGAAATAGAAAACCTCGCCGGTCTTGGTGCCGAAGCTGACCAGAAAATTGCCCGGATTGCGCCCGCCCGGTTCGATGCAGGCCTTCCAGACCGCCTGCTGGCTGGCAAAGCCGCCGAGCGCGCCCACCGCGCTCAGGATGGAGCCGATCTGAACCCTGCCCGCGGTCTCGTAGCTCTGCCGCAGGCGTTCGAAGATGGCCGGCACGACCGCAGGCTGGTCGGTTTCGGCAATTGTGCGCATATCCGCCATGCGCCACTGTTTCGGCGGCGCGTTAAGGAAACATGACCGGCGCGGAAAATCCGCTTGACCCGTCCCCTGGGACCGCCCCCACAAATCCGGGCGTCGATGCGAGAGCGAGCCCGCCATGGCCTTGACTGAGAGACACCTGAGCCCGGCGGAGGTCGCCAAGCGGCTGGGCGTCAGCGTGAAGGCGCTGCGGCTTTACGAGCAGCGCGGCCTGGTCGCGCCGCGGCGCACCGAGGCTGGCTGGCGGGTCTATGGGCCGGGCGAGATCGCGCGGCTGCACCAGATCGTGGCGCTGAAGCGGCTGGGGCTCACCCTCGCCCGGATCGGCGACATCCTGGCCGGCGGCGGCGCGCTCGACGCGGTGCTCGACCTGCAGGAGCGCGTGCTGGCGCGCGAGGGAATGCGGGTCGGCCGGGCGCTGCAGATCGTGCGCGCGGCGCGCGCCCGGCTCGCCGCCGGCCAGGCGCTCTCCATCGACGATCTCGCAACCCTGACCAAGGAGACCACCATGACCAACAAGGCAAATCCCGAGGAGATGAAGGCGATCTTCGATCCCCTGGTGGAAAAGCATTTCACCGCCGAGGAACGCGCGGCGTTCGGCCGCCACGGCTTCGACCAGGCCGAAGCCGGCCGTGACTGGGCCGCCCTGATGGAAGAAGCCGGGGCGCTGGCTGCCAAGGGCGATCCCACCTCGCCGGCGGCGCAGGACCTCGCCCGGCGCTGGATGGCGCAGGTGCGGCTGTTCACCCAGGGCGATCCGGCGGTCAACCGCAAGGTCTTGGGATTGTGGCAGGAGGCGATGGCCGACCCCGAGGCCGCGCCCCGGCTGCCGCTCAATCCGGAAATCTTCGCCTTCGTGCAGAAGGCCTGGAGCGCGGCGCAGGAAAAATAGGCATTTTCCTGCTATGACCGGGCGATGAGTGACAGACCCGACATCGCCGCCCTCCTCGCCGTCATGCGCACCTTGCGCGATCCCGAGGGCGGTTGCCCGTGGGACATCGCGCAGGATTTCGCGACCATCGCGCCCTACACGATCGAGGAGGCCTATGAGGTCGCCGGCGCCATCGAGAACCGCGACTGGGCGGGCCTCAAGGAGGAGCTGGGCGATCTGCTGCTCCAGGTCGTCTATCACGCGCGGATCGCCGAGGAGCGCCAACTCTTTGATTTCGCGGATGTTGTCGGCGCCATCACGGCCAAGATGATCGCCCGCCATCCGCATGTTTTCGGCGGCGGCGCGGCGGTGGAGTCGGCCGAGGCGCAGAGCGTCGCCTGGGAAGAACTCAAGCGCCGCGAGCGCGCGGCCAGGCCGGCCGCCGGGTTGTTGGATGACGTGACCCGCGCCCTGCCCGCCCTGCTGCGTGCCGAGAAACTTCAAAAGCGGATGGCAAGCGTCGGATTCGATTGGGATTCACCGGAAAAGGTGCTGGACAAGATCGCCGAGGAAGCGCGCGAGATCGTCGAGGCCCGCGCCGCCGGCGCCTCCCACGCCGCGGTCGAGGGCGAGATCGGCGACCTGCTCTTCGTGATCGCCAATCTGGCGCGTCACCTGAAGGTCGATCCGGAGGCCGCGCTGCGCGTGACCAATGCCAAAGTCATTCGCCGTTTCAAATGGATAGAAGCCGCTCTTGCGGAGGAGGGTCGCTCCCCGGCCGAAGCGACCCTCGACGAGATGGAAGCCCTCTGGCAGCAGGCGAAGACCCGCGCCGATTGACCCGGTTCGCGGGAATATCATCGAAAACAGGCACTTAAGTAAGCCCATTGAGAAACCGGATGCCGACCGGCGCCAGGCCGTAGAAGGTGGCGGGCGGAAAATCGTCTTCCAAGCGGCGGGCCACCAAGTCGCCGTCGATCATCGCCTTCAGGCTCATCGACAGCGCGCGCGCCGTCACCGGCTCCAGGTCCCGCTGCAGGACGGAGAAGCGCGCCCATCCCTCCCTAAGCCGCACCAGGATGGGAACCGACCAGCGTGTCAGGCTTTGGGGGGCGAGCTGGAACCGCTCCTGGGCGACGATCAGCCTGGCGCAGAAGGCGGCCACCGGCAGACCGCCGGACGTCAGGATATATTCGGGCCGCAGCGGGTGGCCGTGGCCCGGATTCCTCGTCACCCAGCCCTGCTCGATAACGTGCTGCAGCGTACGGACCAGCGAGTCGCGCGCGATGCCGAGCCCGCCCAGCAGCTCGGCGAAGCGCGCCCCATCGTAGTTCAGCAGATGGTTCAGCAGCGGCGCCGTCCACCGCGCCTGTCCGATCGCCTGCAAATCCCGATGGCCGATCATCACCGGAATCTGGCGCTTGACGCATTTTATTACAAGATATAAAAACAGGACAAAGTAAGGAGGCCATGATGACAATCGATTTCGACGGCGGTTTGACCTGTGCCCTGGGCGTCACGAATCTGGACCGCGCGATCGCCTGGTATCAGGAGGTATTGGGATTTCGGCTGCTCTATCGCCGGCCGGACATCGCCTGGTGCGAACTCGCCACGCCGGTTCAAAGGGTCAATCTCGGCTTTGGACAGGTGGAAGCGGCCCCGGGAAAAGGCGGCGCGACCCTGACCTTCGGCGTAAAGGATATCCATGCGGCCAAGGCCGCGCTCGACAAGGCCGAGGTCCGGCAGGACGGCGCCGTCCGGGAGATCGAGGCGATGGTGCGGCTGCTGACCTTCTACGATCCGGACGGCAACGCCCTGATGTTCTACCAGGACCTTCAAGGGGATTCAGCGGCGGCGCGGCCGTAATGGCCTCTCCGTCTATTTGATGCGTTCCACCGCGTATGGCCCGCCCGAGCTGCCGACCACGAAGAGCATGTAGCCGCCCAGCAATCTGTGCTCGATGCGGACGACACTCTTCTGGTCCAGGTGAAAGCGCGGCATGTCGGAATAGTGGCCGTATTTGCGCCAGACCTGCCCGTTGTCCAGCGTCACCGTGAATTCCCCGGTTCCCGGCGCCACGCCGAGCTCGGTGACGCCGATCGTGACCGGCAGGATCTCCTGGCCGATCGGCTGAAAGGCCATCTGGGCGGCGGAGGGCGGCGGGGGACCCCGGCCGATCGAATCGAGGGCGCCCAGGAAAGAGAAGTCGCTCTCCGGCGGCGCGGCGGCGGCTGGCGGTGCGGCGGGTGCAGGTGACGGGGCGGCATCGGCCATGGGAGGCGGCACCGGGGGGGGCGGAACGGCGACCGGGGCCTGCGCCGCGGCCTTCAACTCGTCGGCATGCTTGTCATAGCAGGCCAGCCGCGCCAGATCGTCGGTCACGTCCGTGCAGGTGACCAGCTTGTCGACCACCGCGTCGCGCGGCCCTGCCTGGCCGGCTGCCGGCACTGCACCCAGCACCGCCGCCACTGCCAACATCCGAAAATTCATGGTCCCCCCTTTTTTGCCGACACGACCATAACACCGCCGCGCGGCATTTTTCCTAGGAGCAAGATGTAAAGCGTTCGGCTGGGATGACAATTTGTGGACGCGCACATCAGCGCACATACTTATCCACACACATCAGTGTCCGCCCTCAACCCCCTGCTCCATCGAGAGGTTTTTTCCGAAGCGGGCGGCGAAGCGGTCGCTGTCCTGTGGATGGACGGTGAGCAGAAGCTCGACGGCGGTGTCGCTGTCGCGGCGCTCGCGGATCTGGGCGTGGCGATAGGCCCAGGCGAGGCCCTCGCCGTCCTCAGGGCCGAGCCTCAGGCGCAGGAGGATGTTGTCACGTGTCAACGCGGCCTCGAACACCGCCAGCAGTATGTCCAGACCCTCGCCGCTGAGCGCCGAGACCGGGATCGGCGCGCCGGCCCGCCCGGCATGCCGCGCCACCAGTCCCGCCCGAACATCGTCCTCCAACAGGTCGATCTTGTTGAGGATTTCGATGAAGGGCCGTTCGCGATCCTCCTCGACGCCGAGATCGGACAGCACCTTTAGCACATCGGCCTTCTGGGCCTCGGTCTCGTCATGGGCGGCATCGCGGACATGGGCGATGATGTCGGCCTCCAGGACCTCCTCCAGCGTGGCGCGGAAGGCGGCGACCAGCTCGACCGGCAGGTCGGCGATGAAGCCCACCGTGTCGGAAAGGATCGCCCGCGCCCCGCCCGGCAGCTTGAGCCCGCGCATGGTCGGGTCCAGGGTGGCGAACAGCAGGTCCTTGGCCAGCACCTCCGATTCGGTCAGCCGGTTGAACAGGGTCGATTTTCCGGCATTGGTGTAGCCGACCAGCGCGATCACCGGGAACGGCACCCGCTTGCGCGCCTTGCGCTGCAGGCCGCGGGTGCGCTTGACGCCTTCCAGCTCGGCCTTGATCTTGACGATGCGCTCGCCGATCAGCCTTCGGTCGGTCTCGATCTGGGTTTCGCCCGGACCGCCCAGGAAGCCGAAGCCGCCGCGCTGGCGCTCCAGATGGGTCCAGGAACGCACCAGCCGCGAGCGCTGATAGGTCAGATGCGCCAGTTCGACCTGCAGCCGGCCCTCCCTTGTGCGCGCCCGCTCGCCGAAGATCTCCAGGATCAGCGCGGTGCGGTCCAGCACCTTGGTATTCCACGCCTTCTCCAGATTGCGCTGCTGGATCGGCGAGAGCTGGGAATTGACGACGATAACCTCGGGCGTGCGGTCGCGCGCCTCGGCGGCAATCTCCTCGACCTTGCCGCTGCCGATCAACGTCGCCGGCACCGCGCGCGCCAGGGGCACGATATGGCCGGCGATCACCTTCAGCCCGATCGCCAGCGTGAGCCCGACCGCCTCCGCCAGGCGCGCCTCGGCGTCGCGGTCCAGCGCGGCCTTGCGCGACTTCGGCTCGACATGCAGCACGAAGGCGGTGCGCGAATGGCTGTCGGTGGCCCTGGAGGTCAGGTTGCTTCGGCCGCTTCGACGTCCTGCAACTGGATCGGGCCCAGCGGCATCACCGTCGAGATCGCGTGCTTGTAGACGAGCTGGGCTTGCCCGTCCCGGCGCAGCAGCACGCAGAAATTGTCGAACCAAGTGATGTTTCCTTGAAGCTTGACGCCGTTGATCAGGAAGATCGTCACCGACGCCTTGCTCTTGCGCACGGCGTTGAGAAACGTGTCCTGTAGGTTCTGTGGTTTTTCGCTCATGGGTGGTCCCATTTTGATCTTTTAGACCCCGCGTGCCCCGCGAAGCAGCGCCAAGCATAAGGCGCCGCGCCGCATCTGCGAAAGGGTCTAGCCGTGGTGTTCCGCCGCAGCCGCGCGCATGCCCGATTTGTGGGCATAAAGTTCCCCGATCCGGCGGGTCAGCGGTCCCGGCGTCCCATTCCCGATCCGCACGCCGTCGATCATGACGACCGGCACCGCGGCACCCGAGGCGGAGGAAATGAAGGCCTCCTTGGCTGTTTTGGCCTCGTCCGGCGTGAAGAGACGCGTGACGACCGGCAGTTGCGCCTCGGCGGCGGCTTCCAGGATCACCCGGCGGGTGACGCCGGGCAGCACGGCATGGCTGAGGTCGCGGGTGGTCAGCCGCCCGTCCCGGTCGACGATCCAGGCGGTGGTCGAGGCGCCCTCGGTGACGAAGCCGTTATCGTCAACCAGCCAGGCCTCGTAGGCGCCGGCGCGGCGCGCCTCGGTCTTGGCCAGCAGATTGGCCAGCAGCTGCGTCGTCTTGATGTCGCAGCGGCCCCAGCGCTCGTCCGGCCGGGTGAGCACCGCGATGCCCTCGGCCTGGCGGCGCGCGGCGGCTTCGACGTCGAAGGGCCGCAGCGTCAGGATCAGGGTCGGACGCGGCGACAGCGCCGGGATCGGATGATCGCGTTTGACCGCGCCGCGCGTCACCTGCAGATAGAGGAAGCCGTTGCGCACGCGGTTGCGCCGGACCATCTCGCGCAGCACCAGCTTCAGTGCCGCGCGTCCCATCGGCGGCGCCAGCGCGATCTCGCCGAGCGAACGCTCCAGCCGGTCGAGATGCTCGTCCTCGTCGGCGATGCGCCCGCCAAGGACGGCGAACACCTCATAGATCGCATCGCCGAGCTGCAGCCCACGATCCTCGACATGCACCCCCGCCTCGCCATGCGGCAGGTAGCGGCCATCGACATAGGCGATGCGGCCCGACGGCGCGCGCGCGGGCCATCCATGCGAACTCAAACCCAGTTCTCCACCAGCAGCCCCGGTATGCGGCGAAACTCGCGTTCGTTGTTGGTCACCAGCGTCAATCCTTCCGCGCGCGCATGCGCGCCGATCAGCAAATCATAAGGGCCGATAGGCGTGCCGGATTTCTGCAGTATCGCGCGCACCTGGGCAGCGTGCGATGCCGCTTCTTTCGAAAATGAAAGGATATCCATTCTCCCAAAAAACCGTTCCAGGGCCTCCAGATTCTCGATCTTCCGCTCGGATTTTTCGGCGCCGAAATAAAGCTCGGAAAGCGTGATCGTCGAGACGCATATCTGCCCTGTGGCACGGTTGAATCGTTCCAGCAATTTCGAAGGATGGCGCTTGTTCAAATAGATGCAGATATCGCTATCCAGCATGTACAGAAGCATTAATAGTCCCGCTCCTGCATGGGAGGCTGTTCGCGGTCATTCATGAAATCGTCCGAAACCCAGGGACCGTTCTTGAAGAACTCGTCCCAGCGATGGCCGACGGGACTGACGATGCGCGTATTGCCGACCTTGATGATCTCGACCTCGCGCACGCCTTCTGGAAAGGCGACGGATTTCGGCAGCCGCACCGCCTGGCTGCGGTTGGATTTGAAGACGGTCGAGCGGGCAACCATTGCGAAACTCCTGTATATCCCGCTGGGATATACGCAAAAAAGGCTGATTTTGCAAGCCGGGAGGCTTACGCGTTGTACATCTGGTCGCGGCCGTTGCCGCCGACGCCCAGCGATTTGAGCTTCCTGTGCAGCGCCGAGCGCTCCATGCCGATGAAGGCGGCGGTGCGCGAGATGTTGCCGCCGAAGCGGTTGATCTGCGCCACCAGATAGTCGCGCTCGAAGATCTCGCGCGCCTCGCGCAGCGGCATGGAGATCACCAGGTCGCCGCGCCCCTGCCCGCCCCACGGTGCGCTGGCGCCGAGGTCGGAGGGCAGCAGGTCGGCCGAGATCGCCTGTGCCGCGTCGTCGCTGGCCAGGATCAGCAGCCGCTCCACGATGTTGCGCAATTGGCGGATGTTGCCCGGCC
>JAATGL010000307.1 GCA_015654705.1 Alphaproteobacteria bacterium
CAGCACCCAGCCGGAGATGTTGCCGGCATTGTTGTCGCAATGCGAGCCGACGCCCATGTAGATCGCGCCGTTGTTGTAGGCCAGGCTTGCGCGGTTCCACTGGTTTTGCGGATCGAAATTGATCTTGCCGCCGGTGGCGAGCTGGGCCGCGGGGGCGATCTCGCGGGCCTTTATGATGTCCTTCCCGGTTCCCAGATCCAGCGCATGCAGTTGCGTGTGAAAGGAGAGATGGGCGGGTTCGGTCGCCGCGACCACATAGATCGTCGCCGCGTTGGCGCCGTTGCGCACGATCACCGGCGTGCTGGAGATTCCGTATTTCGACTGGATGTCGCCGCAGCCCACATCGTTGGACGGCTGCGCGGTGCCGAGGTTCTTCTTCCAGAGGACGCTGTAGGTCTGCGCATCATAGGCATAGATTGTGTTGTTGCCGGTCGCGACGATCAGCACATTGTGGGTCGAATTGTCCGGCATCTGGAAGTTCGAAACCATCAGCGGCTGCGCCAGCACATTGCCGTCGACGTTCAAGACCTTGATCTGCCCGAAGCTCGAGGAACCGACGGTCGCCGGCGTGAGATCGGTCTCGCTCTGGTTCCAGCCGGTCGGGTAGTTGTCGTTGTGGTATCGCAGGACGTCGATGGGTGCGCCGGAGTAGACCCGCTGCAGGCCCAGATCGGCCTTCGGATGCAATCCGGTGTCGGGCAGGGGCGGGATCGCGGTTTCCTGCTGCCCCGGCATCACGACGTGCGAGACCTTGTGCTGGACGACGCCGTTGCGCTCCGTGCTGTCGGGCGGCAGCGGATAATGCAGCTGTGCTGCAGCGGCCGTTTGCAGGGTGGCGCCGAGCAAGGCGGCGGCGATCAGGGTCATCGATGGCCAATGGCGCAACATTATTTTCTCCTCGGAGCCCGAAGCCTGCGGCTGATGGTGGATTCGTTGAATGGTCCGTCAGATTAGCCCGGGCGGCCGCCATTCACAATGCGGCCCCGCGGCATGGTCGCCGATTCCTTCATGACCGCGGGAGATTTACGTCGTGCATGCGTCGAAAGGCTTGCGAACGGCCCGCAAATATTCTCGCACCCGGCGCGGCGAGCCTGTAGCGTCCCCGCGCCGCGAAATGACGTGCGGCCCATTTTGAGCAGGATCTTTCGTGAAAATCATGCCGTCCCTTCCTCTGCGCCTGGCGCTTGTTCCCCTTGTTCTGGCCGTCGCGCCGGCTCTGGCCGACCAGACGCCCGAGACCGTCGTCGTCACCGCCAGTCCGCCCGATCCGGTCGGCAATGACGCCTTCTCGGTCGTGCATGTCACGGCCCAGGATCTGCGCGCCCAGCCGCAGCTGGATGCCGCGCTGAAGGAGGTTCCTGGGCTTTCGCTGTTCCGCCGCGACGATTCGCTGTCCGCCAATCCGACGACGCAGGGCGTGTCGCTGCGCTCGATCGCGCCGTCCGGGGCGGGGCGGGCGCTGGTCACACTCGACGGCGTGCCGCAGAACGATCCGTTCGGAAACTGGGTGATCTGGAGTTCGCTGCCGCCGGAGGACATGGGCGGTGCCGAGGTGGTGCGCGGCGCCGGCGCCGGGCCCTATGGCGCGGGCGCGCTGACCGGCGTGATCGCGCTGGACGAAGCCACCGGCACCGGCGTCAAGGCCGCGGATGTCTCCAGCGGCTCGCACTGGCAGAAGCGCGTGGCGGCGTCCGGCGGCGCCGAGCTGGACCGTTTCGAGATCTTCGCCAGCGCCTCGGCCGAGGCGTCCGACGGCTGGATTCCGGTGGGCCCGGACCAGCGCGGCGCGGCCGACGATGCGCTGACTTTGGACGCGCGCAACGCCTCGCTGCGCGTGCAGACCACGGCGATGGACGACACGCTGATCTCGGCGCGCTTCAGCGCCTATCAGGAGCATCGCGATTCCGGCCTGGTCAGCACCACTTCGGCGGCCAGCGGCGAGACGGCGAGCCTCACGATAGCCCGTCCGGAGACCGCCAATGCGATCGGCTGGCGGCTGCAGCTCTGGCTGCGCGACACGGGTTTCAGCAACACCTCCGCGTCGGTCGGTGCGGATCGCGCCTTCACCACGCCCTCCAACAACCAGTACGCCACGCCGGCGACCGGCTGGGGCGGCAATGCCGCGCTGCGCGGCGAATGGGCCTGGCTCAACTGGGAGGTCGGGGCGGACGCACGCCTGGCCGAAGGCGAGTCGCGCGAGCTTTACTCATACAACGTCGCAAACAGCGCCTATACGTCGCGGCGCCGGTCGGGTGGGCAGACCTCCGTCGCCGGCCTGTATGCCGAAGGCGCCGGCCGCTTCGACGGCTGGCTGGTGACGGTGGGGGTGCGCGCCGACGACTGGTCGAGCTCCAACGGTCATGTGATCCAGTCCTCGCTGGCAAGCGGCGCCACAACCCTCGATGCGGTGTTTCCGCAAAAGAGCGGCATCCTGCCGACGGGACGCGTCGGCGTGCGCCGCGATCTCGACGACGGCTTCTATCTGCGCAGCGCGGCTTATGAGGGCTTCCGGGCGCCGTCGCTGAACGAACTCTATCGTCCGTTCCGCCTCGGCAATACGCAGACGCTGGCCAATCCGGACCTGACGCCGGAGGAATTGTACGGCGCCGAGCTCGGCGGCGGCTGGGAGAGCGGCGGGTTCTCGCTCGACGGCGACGTGTTCGCCAACCAGCTTCACCGCGCCGTGACCAATGTCACGCTCGCGGCCTGCCCGGCCAATTTTCCCTGCACGCTGATGTCCGGCGTGACGCTGATCCAGCGCCAGAACGTCGGCGACATCAACGCGGTGGGCGTCGAAACCGATGCCCATTACCGCATCGCGGACAACTGGACGGCGACGGCGGCATTCGACTATGTCGATGCGCATGTCCAGGGCGGCAGCGCGGCGCCGCAACTGACCGGCAACCGGCCCTCGCAGGCGCCGCGCTGGACGGTTACCGGCGGCCTCGAAGTGACGCCGCTCGCGCCGCTCAGCATCAGCGCCAATCTGCGCTACGAAAGCGCGCGCTTTGCCGACGACCAGAACACGCTGCCGCTGGCGCCGGCGACGACCGTTGACGCCAGGGTGGCCTGGGCACTGACCCATGCCTTCTCGATCTATGTGTTCGGCGACAACCTGTTCAATGCGCGCGTCGCGTCGACCGCCAGCGTCGCGCCGACCAGCGCCGGCGGCATGGGGATCGTGACCAATTATTCCGCGCCGCGGATCGTCGGCGGCGGCGTATCGTTCGCGCAATAGGAGGGTGCTTCGGTGCGCCGCGACATGCGGTACACCGAAGCACAGAGCCCCGTCGCGGCGTCTACTTTCCGCTGACGCCCTTGGTCATGTCATGGGCGTATTGCTTGGGCAGGTCGGTGCCCGCGATCTGGTCGAAGATCCACAGCCAGCCGCCGGTGATCCCGCACTGGGCGTGCCAGCTCTTCAGCTTGGCCTCCGCTTCCGCGGGCGTCACGAAGGGCGGCGCGGAAGTCTGGTCCGACAGGCCGGGGAACACCGGCACGTCGCCGAAATCCCAGCCCGAGCACGGGCTGTTGCCCGAACCGCCGGCGAAGTTCTGCAGATGGACGGCGTGCACCAGCCCGGGCACCTGGCCGTTGATCTGGGAAACGACCGACGTCCAGTAGCTGTTGTTGATGTAGGGGTTTATCGTCACGTGATAGCCGAGCTTGCCCAGCATCACCGCGAATTTGACCGTGGATTCGCTGTCGTAGCCGTTCTCATCGTCGAAATCGATCGCATCGACCGGCAAGGCCGCCGCCAGCGCGGCGAAATCCTTGTAGAGGATGCTTTTCTTGCCCGTCCCCTGGGAATCGACCAGCGCCTTGATGTTCTCGAAATCGCCGAAATTCGACGAGCCGACGCTGAACGTGATCCGCGTCACCTTTCCCGACTTGATGCTCTGAAGGTCATGCGCGAAATGGGGCCAGGTCTTGGCGCCGATATATTTGCCCTTCGAGGTCAGCGGGAATTCGCCGTTGAGGTTCAGATCGCCGGCCGCGTTCACCTCGACGCTCCACACCAAGAGTTCGGTGAAGCCGGCCTTTTTCAGCTCGCTGATGTTGGTGAGATTGCGCTTGTAGATCGGGCCCCCGCCCAGGATGCCGATATAGCCGGTCTGGGCCGCGGCCGTCCCAGCAAAGAGTGCTGCGCCGCCGAGCGCCAGCGCAGCCGCCGTCACGCGCCGCAAAATCTTCGTCCGGCGCGCCTTGGCGCTCGAATGACATCCGTCAACCATGCTGAAATCCTCCATTATTCCGAGCTCCGGCAGAGCGCCGGCGTCTTTGCCCATGTCCGTTCGCCGTGTTTTGCCCTAATCCGTCCGGCGGGCACAAGCGCGGCGCTTTAACCCCGTTGGGCGCTCCTTGCTTTTTGCTCATGCGACACGCCCCTTATTGCCCCCGGAAATCAAAAGGTTATTGGCGGATAACATAAAGCGGACGATGTGGCTGGTGTTCTTTAAGGTCCGCGCCATATTTAGACGATAGATATGGCCAGTTCCGCGGTTGAGAGGATTTCGAAATGGTAGCATTCCTGCGTTGGGCCGGAGCGATCGCGGCCGGCACGCTGAACGGGATCGCCCGTTTCGTGCTGCTGCTGATCCTGGTCATAGCCGTGCTGTTCGTGATCGGACTGGCGCAGGGCGACGGTCTGCCGTCCAACATGGTGCTGGCGCTCGACCTGCGGCAGCCTCTGGTGGATTCCTCGCCGGTCAATTATTCCTTCGGCGGCCGCGCGGTGACCGTGATGGACATCGTGCTGGGACTCGACGCGGCCGAGCGCGACGATCGCGTCAAGGGCGTGGTGATGCGCCTGGGCAGCGCCAATCTGCCGATCGCGCAGGCCGAGGAGATCGGCACCGCGCTGAAGAAATTCCGCAAATCGGGCAAGTTCGTCATCGCCCACAGCCAGGGCTTCGAGGCGGCCGGGCTGGGCGACTACCTGACGGCCACGGCGGCGGACGAGATCTGGATGCAACCCAAATCGCCGTTCGGTACGGCCGGCGAGGGCGGCGGCGAGCTCTTTCTGCGCGGACTGTTTGACAAGGTCCAGGCAGTGCCGCAGATCGCCAAGCGCGCCGACTACAAGAGCGCCGCCGACATGTACATGGAAAAGGGCATGACGCCGGCCGATCGCGAGCAGGTCACTGCGCTCATGCAGTCCTGGTACGACACCGCGACCGCCGGCGCCGCCGCGGACCGCAGGCTATCGCCCAAGGCGCTGACGGCGGTGTTCGAAGCCAGCCCGCAGATGGCCGACGACGCCAAGAAGGCCGGTCTGGTCGATCGCCTGGGCTATGACGACGACGCGCTGGGCGCCGCCTATGGCCGCGCCGGACAAGGCGCCAAGGTCACCAGCATGGCCGAGTTCGTGCGCGCCAAGGACGGCTTCTCCGAGTACGGCAACGGCCCACATATCGCGCTGATCGAAACCTCGGGCGAGATCGTCGAGGGCAGCGCCGGCGGCGATCCGTTCAGCAGCCAGAACATCATCGCCAGCGACGACGTGGCGCGCGCCCTTCGCACCGCCGCCCGGGACAAATCGGTGAAGGCGATCCTGCTGCGCGTCGATTCGCCGGGCGGCTCGGTCACCGCCTCCGACCAGATCCTCGACGCGGTCAGAAAGGCGCAGGCCAAGGACATTCCGGTCGTTGTCAGCATGGGTTCGGTCGCGGCCTCGGGCGGCTATTACATCTCGACCTCCGCCAACAAGATCGTGGCGGAGCCCGGCACGATCACCGGCTCGATCGGCGTGCTGACCGGCAAGGTTTCGGTCGGCAAGTCGCTGGCGCTGCTGGGCGTGGGTGCCGACCAGGTCGGGATCGGCAAGAATGCGCTGATGGATTCCAGCATCACGCCGTTCACCCCGGACCAATGGACCTCGCTGAATGCCGAGGCCGATGCGATCTATGCCGATTTCAAGCAGAAGGTCTCGGCCGGCCGAAAATTGCCGCTCGACAAGGTGCAGGATATCGCGCGCGGCCGCGTCTGGTCTGGCGCCGATGCCAGCGCGCGCGGGCTGGTCGACGAACTCGGCGGCTTCTGGACGGCGGCGGCGCTGACCAGGAAGCTCGCCAACATCGCGCCGGACCAGCATGTGGTGTTCGAGCGCTTCCCGCGGCAGAAATCGCTTTTCCAGGCGATCGGCGAGGCCCTGGGCGGCAACTCCGCCGGCATCCGCGCGATGCAGGGACTGGTGACGCTGATGAATATGCCGGTCGTGCGCGCCGTCGTCACCTCGGCGCAGGACCTGCCGCGCGGCGGCGTGGAACTGCGGGCCACCAACCTGCCGCGTTAGCGCCGGAGATGGCCGACCTGCTGGCGGACTTGGCGAGCCCCGCGCTCTATCCGATGGCGGTCGATCTGGCGCGCGGCGCTGCCTTCCTGATCCGCCTGGAGGAGGCGGATTATCGCCGCGCCAGCTTTCTCGACGAGCGCATCCTCACACCGCAGACGCGCGGGCAATGGGTTCCGTTCGCCACGCTGGAGCGTGCCTTGCCGGCGCCGGCGCAGAGGCGGCCGCTGCATTTCATCTTTCATGCCGGCCATGTCGGCTCGACGCTGCTGAGCCGCCTGCTGGACGAAACCGGCAAGGTGCTTTCGTTGCGCGAGCCGCTGCCGCTGCGCACATTCGCCGAAGCTTATGACGCGGGAGCGCCGGACCTCGACGCGCGCCTCGAAACGTTGCTGCGCCTGTGGGAACGCGGCTTTGCCGGCACCGAAGCCGTAATCCTGAAGGCGACGAGCGCGGCCGAGCGGCTGGCGCCCCGATTGCTGGCGATGTGCGGAGAGGCGAGGGCGGTGCTGCTGAACGTCAGCGCGGAATCCTATCTGGCGACCATGCTGGCGGGCGAGAACTCCGCCGTCGATCTGAACGCGCACGGCCCCGAACGCCTGTACCGGCTTGGCAAGCTGCTCGGCGCGCCGGCGCCGCGCCCCACCACCCTCGGTGAACTCGCCGCCATGAGCTGGCTGACGGAACGGCTGGCGCAAGAGGATATCCGGCGCCTTTTCGGTGATCGAATCCTGGCCATCGATTTCGACCGGATGCTGCAAGCGCTGGACGTGACGATCGGCGATGTTGTGAAGCACTTCGATATCGCGGCTACCCCGGAACTGCGCGCGACGATTGCCGGAAGCACGATTTTGTCCCGCTATTCCAAAGCGCCGCAGCACGCCTACTCGCCGCAATTGCGCGCCGAGCGCCTGTCTCAGGCCCGCCAGGGTTATTCGGCAGAGATCGGGGCCGCTCTCGGCTGGCTTTCCAATTTGGCCCGGCATCATGGATCGATTGCTGCGATTCTATGACGCACGGATACGCGTGTGCATGGCGCGGACTCGAAGATAGTTCCATGCGCATCGCGGCTTCTTCACAGAAAGACAGAAACAGCAATTTTTATCAATATGTTAAGGCCGAAGTTCAAACGAATGATCCGGCCG
>JAATGL010000034.1 GCA_015654705.1 Alphaproteobacteria bacterium
GGCGAGTTGCGCGAGATCCGCGCCGAATTCGCCACCCCGCGCAAGACCGAACTGATCGACGCCGATATCGAGCTCGAGGACGAGGCGCTGATCGAGCGCGAGGATGTCGCCGTCACCGTCACCCATGCGGGCTACATCAAGCGTACGCCGCTGGCCGAATATCGCGTCCAAGGCCGCGGCGGCAAGGGCCGCGCCGGCATGGCGACGCGCGAGGAGGATTACGTCACCAATCTCTTCGTCGCCTCGACCCATGCGCCTTTGGTGTTCTTCTCCTCCATCGGCATGGCCTACAAGCTGAAGGTCTGGCGCCTGCCCGAGGCGCGCATCCAGGGCCGCGGCAAGGCGATGGTGAATCTGTTGCCGCTGCAGGCGAATGAGCGCATCACCACCATCCTGCCGCTGCCCGAGGACGAGACGCAGTGGGAAAAGCTCAACGTCGTCTTCGCCACCAAATCGGGCGATGTGCGGCGCAACGAGCTTTCCGATTTCGTCAGCATCAACAAATCCGGCAAGATCGCGATGAAGCTGGAGGCCAGCGACGGCATCGTCGGCGTGCAGACCTGCACCGACCAGGACGACGTGCTGCTGACCACCCGCATGGGCAAATGCATCCGCTTCGCGCTGACCGATGTGCGCGTCTTCAAGGGCCGCGATTCTACCGGCGTGCGCGGCGTCAGGCTGGCGGAGTGCGACGAGGTGGTGAGCCTTACCCTGCTGCACCATTCCGACGCCACGACGGCGGAGGCGCGCGCCTATCTGAAGCAGGCCAGCGCCGCGCGCCGTGCCGCGCTGGGCGAGGAGGAGCCGGTCGAGGAGACCGCCGACGACGAAGAGATCGTGGAGGAGGCGACGCTGACGCCGGAGCGCTATGCCCAGCTCGGCGCCAACGAGCAGTTCCTCCTGACCGTCTCCGAGAACGGCTTCGGAAAGCGCACCAGCTCCTACGAATATCGCGTCACCGGCCGCGGCGGCTCCGGCATCGTCGCGATGGGCATGGCCAAGAAGAACAGCGCCATCGTCGCCGCTTTCCCGGTGGAGGAGAGCGACCATCTGATGCTGATCAGCAATCTGGGGCAGACGATCCGCGTTCCGGTCGCCGATATCGGCGTCAAGGGCCGTGCCACGCAGGGCGTGACGCTGTTCCGCGTCGAGGCCGGCGAGCGCGTCGTCTCGGTCGAGCGCATCGAGGACGTTTCGGGCGACGAGAGCGTCTGAGGGGGAACGCCATGGCGAAGACGCGTGTGGGCCTCTACCCCGGAACCTTCGATCCGGCGACGCTCGGCCATCTCGACATCGTCAAGCGCGCCGTCAAGCTGGTCGATCATCTGGTGATCGGGGTGGCGACCAATCCGTCGAAATCGCCGCTCTTCACGCTTGACGAGCGCATGGAGATGGTGCGCCACGAGGCGACGCCGCTGGCCGAGGGCCGCGCCACCATCGAGGTGCAGACCTTCGATTCGCTGCTGATGCAGTTCGCCGAGAAGATCGGCGCCTCGGTGATCGTGCGCGGCCTGCGCGCGGTCTCCGATTTCGAGTACGAATTCCAGATGGTGGCGATGAACCAGCGCCTCAATTCGGAAATCGAGACCGTGTTCCTGATGGCCGATCCGCGCCACCAGGCCATCGCCTCGCGGCTGGTCAAGGAGATCGCGATGCTGGGCGGCAACATCGCCCCCTTCACCAGTCCCTATGTCGCCGAACGCATCGTCAAACGTTACAAGGAACTTGGAGCAAAAACTGATGGCACGCGATCCTGAAAACACGCTGATCCTGGAATTGAAATCCGGCCCCGTCGTCATCGCGCTGAAGCCCGATGTCGCGCCCAACCATGTGGCGCGCATCAAGGAGCTGGCGCGGCAGGGCTTCTATGACGGCGTCGTGTTCCATCGCGTCATCCCGGGCTTCATGGCGCAGACCGGCGATCCGACCGGCACGGGCTCCGGCGGTTCGGACCTGCCCGATCTCAAATCCGAATTCTCCGCGACCAAGCATGTGCGCGGCACGGTCTCGGCGGCGCGCACCGGCGATCCGCACAGCGCCAACAGCCAGTTCTTCATCTGCTTCGCCGACGCGCCCTGGCTCGACCGCCAATATTCGGTGTGGGGCCAGGTCGTGGAAGGCATGGAACATGTCGACGCCATCAAGAAGGGCGGCGAGCACAACAACGGCGCGATCTCCGGCGCCCCCGACAAGATCGTGAAGATGCGGGTCGAAGCCGACGCGCAAGCCTGACCCTGCGGCGTCAGGATTTGTGCTTGGAGTCCCAGTCCAGGCAATCGGCGTAGGTCTTGTCGTAGACCGCGCGTTGGGTCTCGGTGTCCTCGCCGGCGAAGGAGGCGTCGCCCGCCCTCTGCTTGGCGAGCTTGCTGCAATGGGGATCGGCCACGGCCTGGGCGCTGGCCGTCTGGTCGGGGCCGAGCGACGGGAACAGGCTGCTGATCGGATGATCGACGAAGGCGGAATCCGCGCAACCCGAAAGCGCCAGCGCGGCCGCAAGGGCCAGAACGATTCTCATGGGGTCTTTCTCCATCCGGCCGCAGCCTAGCGCCTTCGCGGGCGGCCGCGCCATGCCGACGATGCAATCCACCGTTTGCGCCGGGAATGCAAGGGCTGATGGCTGTCGGGACCAGCATTGCGGCGTGGCGCGCAGGCAAAGCCTCTGTATACGCATTTCCTGTTTTGACACAGGAAAACACAAACGCGATGCCGGCCCCGGCGGGGCACCGCTGGAACCCGGCATCGGTTGATGGTAGGAGGGCCGCGAGTATGACCAGCGCCGTCCAACCCCTTGCATCCCGCCATCGCGCGTTCCTGCCACAACGCACGGTCGCGCAATATTTCTCCGGCGGGCCGTCGCTGCTCGTTTCGACCGGCCTTGTGCCCGCCGGCGTCGCGGCGTCCGATTTCGGCCTCGACACGATCTTCGCCTCTGCCAGAGGCGGCGACATTTATTTCTTCCGCGGCGCCGACGGCGCGAGCGACTTCGCCGAGACCGCCGAGTTGCCATCCGACCTTCTCGCCATCGTCGCGACGGATGGAGACGCGGCCGAACTTTGCGCGCTGTGGACAGACCGGGGACTGGCGCCGCCGCCCGTCATCGCCGTTGACAGCGCGCTGCAGGCGGTTGGGCCGATCCTGGCGCGGGCCAAAGCGGAGATCGCGGTCCTATCCGCGCGCTGCGCCGAGCTTCAGCGCGCGCTCGTTGCCACGCGTGCGGAGTTCGAGGAAACCCGCACTGCGATGCAGGGCGTGATGCGCACGCTGAGCCACCGCTACGCCACCAAGATGACCCTGGTCGCCGTCGTCGCGCCGTCGCGGGATGGAACGGTGACGATCGGGCCGTCGACCGCGCTCAGGCGGATTTATCCGGTCGGAACGGAACTGGTGACGTGCTGCGCATTGCACATCGCCGCGTTGCAGCACGCCGCGAACGCCGTTCTCACGGTCGCGTTCCTCGGCGTGGAGAGCGGCCGCGTTTTGGGCAAATGGCGGCGGCCGGGCGAAGCGCTGTTCACAGGCTGGAACATATTCGACTTTCCGACGCCGGTCGCGGCGGTGCGGGAGACCATCGCCATCGAGGTCTCGCTCGACGGCGGAGAAGGTTGCGCGGTGACCTTCTCGTTGGCCGGCGAGGACGCCGCGGCAGAAGCGGCACCGCTCGCGATCAGGGTATGGACGGCCGACGCGGGCGGGCGGTTTCCGCACGCGGAGCACTGGGTGTGGGATGCGGGGGGCGGCACGCGTCCCGCGTCCGGCACGGTGTCGCTCGTCGGCGCCGCGGCATTGGCGCGGATCGTGGCGCGCGGCCGCACCGAAGCCGTGCATGACGGGGAAGCCGACGGCCGTCCAGCGAGTTACCTGCTGCGGGGCGGATCGTCGCTTCTGCATCTTCCGGACCTTTCGATCCGCTGCGCCGAGGGGGTCTGTATCGAACTCGCGCACAAATTCGGCGATTTGCGGGGCACGCGCTTCGAACTCGCCGTGCAGTCGCCGCAGCATTGCTTCGCGGGGGGCTGGCGGCCGTTCGGCGCCGCCGACGGCGTCCTCAGGCTCGGTCTGTCGCTCCCGGCCGTCTTGCCGGACGTCGTCGATCTTTTCCTGTGCATCGAAGACGACGACCGCACGGAGCAGTCGCTCGCCGGCATCGTCCTGCGCCAGATCGAGGTCATCGCCGGCCCGCGCAGCGCACTCGATGTCGGCCCGCGCGCGGTGCGCATCTATCCAGAGGCCTGGCCGCTCTCCGGCGCCGATCCGGCCGAGCCGCGCTTCAAGTCACTCAAGGCGACGAATTACAGCGAAGCCGAGAAATACGCGCTCTTCGAAGTGACGATCGACGGCCTCGCATTCGGCCGTCGCGCCGGACGCCCGGCGAAGTTCAAGATCTCGAAGGCGAACGGACGGCTCTCCATCGAATTCCGTCAGGGCCAGAACTGGCCGAAGATATTCCAGGAATGGCCCGGACGCGAACGCGACCGTTTCGGCGATGTGTTCCGCGTCGCCCATGCGGGCGAACGCCTGGCGATCGCGGGCATGCTGGCGCCGGGTCCGGACAACGAGGTGCTGGCGGCGCTGTCGAGCCTGATGCCGGCCATCATCGCCGCCGGAATGCAGAATTTTCCCTCCGCCAGGGAGCAGATCCCCCACTGGCTGGATGCCGCGCGCGCCTTCGCCGCCGCAGGGCAGGCCACCTTCGGCGGGCCGGGTGCATGACGCTGCACGGCGTCGCGGCGGGATATGCGCCGGACGCGCCGGATAACGTCGCGGTCGCCGTCGTTATTCCTTCGTTCAAGCAGCCCGGCCTTCTTCCGGAGGCGCTGCATTCGGTCCTGGAACAGCGCGCGGATTTTTCCCTCGCGGTGGTGGTCGTCGACGACGGTTGCCCCTTCGGCGAGACGCGCGAAGCGGCGCTGACCTTCGCCCGGCAATATCCCCGGCGGGTTTTCTATTTCCGCAAGGAAAACGGCGGATTGTCCTCGGCGCGCAACGCTGGCATCGCCTTCGCGCTCAAGGCCTGGCCGTCCCTCTCCGCGCTCTACATGCTGGATTCGGACAACCGGATGCAGCCCGACTTCCTGGCGCGCGCGCATGCGCTGCTTGCGGAGAGCCCGCCCCATACCGGTTGGATCTATCCCGATTTCGACATGTTCGGCGTGCCTCTCAACCATTCGACGCGCGGCCCGTATTCGGTGCTGATGCATCTGCTGGAAAATTATTGCGAGGCCGGGAGCCTCATCCGCCGGTCGGTGTTCGATGCCGGCATCCGGTTCGATGAGACGATGCGCACCGGACAGGAAGACTGGGACTTCTGGCTCCAGGCGGCGAGCGCCGGATTTCGCGGCCGCCACCTGCCGCGCTCAGGCTTCCAGTATCGCCGGCGCATCGAGAGCATGTTGTCCGAAAGCGATGCGCAACGCAGCACCACCGTGGCCCGTATGCTTGCCAAGCACGCGGCACTCGCCCATCCGCGCTCGGTGATGGCCTTGGCGCAGGACGAGATGCCGGATTACGCGCTCTATGCCGATGACCGGTTCGTGCGCCAGATTGCCGATCCGACGGTTCCGGGCGAGGGCCGTGCGCTCGACGCTGCGGCCGCGCGACGGGCGTTCCTCGAAGCAATGGAGCGGCCGGCGGCTTGCTTCTTTCCGCCGGTCCTGTGTTTCGCCGACGGTGCCGCGCTAGCGGCGCTCACCGCCAACAAGCTCGTGCGCAACGTGTTCTGGCGCGCGCAGATCCTGCTGCGCGAGTGCCCGGTCGTGACCGTGCGGATCGGCCTGGGCGAGCCGTCGCAACTGGGCCTGCGCGACGCGGAAGAGACGAGCCTGTCCGACGCGGCGATGATCTTCGCGCGATCCTCGGCCGTCGCGGCGTGGCTGCGCGGCGCGGCCAGGAGCCGGATCGCGGACGGGCCGCTCAAATGCCTGCATGTCACTTTGCCGGCCGGTGCCGTGTTCGACGGCGCCCCGCGCGGGCGCAGCCCCGAGGAACGCTTCGAGGCGGAGATCGCGGACCTGAAGACCGGGAGCGCCGGCCGCGCGGCTTCCCTGCCTGCCGACTGGCGCAAGGACAACCGCCTGCAGCGCAACGCCGAGACCGCGCTCGGCGCGCTGATCGGCTGCCGCGCCCTGTATCCGCATCGCAAGAGGGCGGGCGTGCGCGATTTCGGCGTCATCCTGCCCCGGTGCGAGTTCGGCGGCATCGAGCGCGGCAAGGGGAATTATGCGGCCGTGCTGCGCGCGCGCGGCTGGCGGCCGCATCTCTTCGTCACCAAGCCGCAGACCGCCTATCTCAGTCCGCTCGCCTTCGAGGCGTTCGAAAGCGTGAATTTCGTCGCCATCGACGAGGCGGAGCGAATCCATCCCAGCCAGCATTATTTCGGGATGTGGACCAGCGATTTCGCCAAGCGTCCGCAGTCCGGCGACCTGGTCGGCCTTCTGGGCAGCATGGACGCGGTCATCAACAACCATTCCTTCGCCGCACATGCGGTGGCCGCCCGGCTGCGGCGGTTCGGCGTCAGGATGACGGTCGGCGTGCACATGACCGAGCGCTCGCCGGTCGGCAATCCCCTGGGCACTCCGCATTCGATCCTGGGCTATGAGCATGCCTATGACGGGATCATCGTGATCTCCGACATGCTGCACGAATGGTGCATCGGCCAGGGCGTGCCGGCGGACAAGCTGCACCTCGTGCGCAACGCGCCCAGCTATCCCAGCGCCCGGGGCGCGACATTGCGCTCGCTGGCGGCGAAGAAGCGCCGCGCCGGCCCGCTGAACGTGCTGTTCCTCGGCCGTCTCGACCGGCAGAAAGGGCTCGACCGTCTGGCCGAGATCATCCGGCGGACCAGGGGCGAGGAGATCGTCTGGCGCCTCATCGGCAAGGCGGTGGTCGAGGACAGCGGGGTCGAGCTCGACGATGCCGCCATCGCGATCGAGCCGCCGGTGCATACCGCCGAAGAACTCGACGCGCTCTATGAATGGGCCGATGTGATGATCCTGACCTCGCGGTTCGAGGGCGTGCCGCTCAGCATCCTGGAGGCGCAACGCGCCGGCTGCGTCGCGCTTTCGACCGATGTCGGCGCGGTGCGCGAGATCATCGCGCATGGCGTGGACGGCCTCATCGTCCCGGTGGCCGCCGACGAGGAAACCATCGTCAAGACGTTCTGCGGCCATCTGGAGCGGCTCGCGGCCGATCGCAGGCTGGTGCGCGCGATTGGACTGCGCGCGGCAAGGCAGGGGAGCCATATGCGCTGGGATCGCAACCTGAAGGACTGGATCGCGCAGCTCGAAGCGGCGTGCGACGCGGCGGCGCGGGCGCGGCCGGCCGCGCTCGTTCTGGCCGATGCTTGACCCCATATCTCGAAGGCGCCACAAAACCGCGATGCCCAACCGAGAGAACATCCGCGCGCCCATCACGCTGTTCGGCAATGGCCGCTCGGGCACGTCGGTGCTGTATCGCGCCTTCTCGCAACATCCCGACGTCGAGGGCTGCGGCGAATCCGCCAATCTCGTCTTCACGACGTGGCGCGCGCTGGAGCAGATTTCGGGGCTGACGCGCTATGGCCGGATCGAGAAGAAGGATTACGGCGCCGACGCCGCCGAACTGGTGCGGCAGGCGTTCCTCGCCGTGTTCCCGTCCGGCAAGAAGGAATGGATGCACAAGCCGATCGGCGTGCCGCGCATCCATCGCGACTTCCCCGATGTCGAGCCCGACAACGACGCGTTCGTGGACTGGTATTGGACCGTCTTCCTGCGCAGCTTTCCCGACTCCCGCAATCTGGCCATCCTGCGCAACCCGCTCGATGTCGTGATCAGCGGCAAGAAATATCTGGGCGTCGAGGACGCGGTCATGTGGCGCTCGCTCAAATTCCTCTACCGTTCTCTCGACCGTGGGAAAGACGAGATTCGCATCGTCGTGCGCTACACCGACATGATCGCCGAGCCGGCCGCGACGCTGAAGCGAATCTGCGCGGCGGTGGCGCTGGAGTTCGATCCGCGCATGCCGCGGGCGTTCGAGCAGCTGCACGTGCCCGCGCGGGGCACCATGGTCGGCACGGCGGAAGACCTGGCCGAGAAGCGCAAGAGCGGCTTCCTGCATCTCGAGGAGCGGGCGGCGCTGACGCTCGACGACGACGCGCTACGGACGGTCGAGCGCTATCATGAGACGCTCGCGCTGTTCGGCCTTCCCGCCGACGGGGAGGCCGCGCGATGCTGACGGCCAGGCAGGGTTTCGAGATGAACTACAACATCCATATCTCGGAGGAGTTCGGCTTCATCTTCTTCAACAATCCGAAGGCGGGCTGCTCGACGACCAAGGCGACACTCAATCTCGCCTGCGCCGCGCGGCTCGGCGTGACGCTGGAATACCGCGAGATGCACGATGTCCATGCGCGCGAGCACAACATCCTGAAGACGCCCAAGCAGGTCGGCGCCGCGCGCTTCGAGCAGATGGTCGCCGATCCGTGCGTGGTGCGCTTCTGCATGCTGCGCGAGCCGGTGAGCCGCATCGCCTCGGCCTATGCGAGCAAATTCCGGGGCAACTCGCCGCAGCAGCAGCGCCTCAACGCGTTCCTGAACCGCCCGGCGGATTATCGCTGGCAGGACATCAACGAATTCGTCGCGGCGCTGGCCTCGGACGTTGCGGTGCGGGATCTCGATCCGCATTGGCGGCTCCAATACCGCCAGGTCTGCGCCGAACATGTCGACATGACCCTGGTCGGCTTCCAGGAGGAGCTCGATGTCAGCCTGCGCAGGATCGCGCACCTGGTGTTCGGCGACGCGGACATCGAGATCTTCGACGTGCGCGAGCATTTTCGCCACAACGTCTCGAAAAGCGCCATGCACAAGCAGTCGCTGACGCCCGGGTCGCTCGCATTGCTGCAGCAGGCCTATGGCGAGGATTTCAAGTTCTACGGCCGCGAATGGGCGCGCATGCACGCAGGCGCCACGCAGCCCGAAGGCGCGGCGGCCGTCTAGAAGCCCGGCGTCGCGAACAGCGCCCGCAGCACCAGCGCGCCATAGTCGCCGTTCATGTGCTGGTAGTCCTTCCAGCCCTCGGGCCGTTCGGTGTCGTTAAACTCCCGCGGCGCGTCCTTCGAATAGACCGCCAGCGTCCGCAGCGGATCGCGCAGCGTCTGCGGCGGCTGGCGGGTCATCTCGACATCGAACTCCCGGCTCAAGATGTCCGACGCAGCGAAGAAAAACCCGGCGATCCGTTCCGCATCGCCGGTCTTTTCCAGCCGCGGATAGAGCCTGAGCTCGGTGGCTTCGCTGATCCGCGGCGCCGGCACGATGGTGATCGGGCGCGTCGTGATCGCGCGCAGCTTGCCGGCGGTCTGCATCGAGACCGACTCGCGCAGGCAGCCCGTCATGGCGCGCTGGTAGCACGCGATCGATACTGGCGCGCGGTCGTCGGGTGCCTGGTCCTCGCTGCGGAACTTCATCAGCCTGGTCATCACGGCGTTCATCGAGTAGTCCAGGCCGCACAGGATATAGAGGTCGTAGTCGGCCGCGATCACCGGCTCGAACTTGCACGAGCGCATCAGCACCTCGCGCAGCTCGTCGCTCTGCGGAACGAGCGTATCCCCCTGCACCGCGAGATCGACGTAGCGGCGGCGGTGCGAGGAGAAGAAGGTGATCGCGATATCGGGAAACTCGTTCTCCACGGCGTCCCACCATCCGCGCTTGATCGCGGCGGTGTGCGAATCGCCGATGAAGCAGACCCGTTTCATGGCGCGAAGGCTTCGACGAGTTCTTCGTCGCAGACCGTCTCTTCGTGGGTGTCGGGGGCTTCGGCCGCGGACGCCGGCGGCGGGACCTCCTGCGCGCCGCCGGCATAGGATGCGAAGAACGCATCCATGGCCACGGCCACGCCGGCATCGGTGACGGTCCTGAGGTTCGGGTTGAAGTAGCGGTTCCCCGCGAGCGGGTTCGTGACCATCTCGAACGAGGGGAAATAGTCCACGTCGGCGTGTTCGCTTTCGAGCTGGCCTGCGCCGGCGCGCAGCACGGCTTTCGAATAGGCCGCCGCGGTGAGCACGTGCTGGCCGGTCGCGGTCGCGATCGGGCGCTGGGGAGAGACCGTCAGCACCATCTTCAGGTTCGGATTGTGCTGCCTGGCCAGCGTGAAGAAGGCGAGGAGATCGTCGTGAATCTCCGTTGCCGTGAGATTCTTGAATTGATATTTGGCCGGGTTGTAGTCGCCGCAGACGACGCCGGGCGCGGTCGGATAGACCGTGCCGCTCTGCGTGTGCATCCAGGTCTCGTTCAGGCCCAGGGTGAACACGAAGATCTCGGCGGTGGCGATCACCTCGCGCACCTGGCGCAGATGGAACCTGCGCGCCTGGCGCACGGCCAGCGCCGACGCCAGCCCATTGGGCTCCACGGTCGGCCGCAGCGCGTCATAGAACCTGTCGTCCTTCCGCCAGATCGCGTCGCCGGGCACCAGATCCGCGAAGGCTTCCTCCGCGAGCTGCCGGAGCTGGCGGGCGGTATAGATGTTCCCATAGCGCGCCGAATAGAGGCCGAAGCCGTATTGCGCGGCCTCCTCGGGCGTGAGGCCGGGCGGCGCAGGCTCCCTGTCGAGCACCGTGAAGCCGCGCGCGCGCAGATGGCGGCAAATCTGCTGGGCGAAGCAGCTTCCGGCCATCGCGATCTTCATCGATCGGTCGATGGCGAATTTGGCTTGGTGGATGCTGCCGAGCGTCTCCATGTCGCGGCCGGCGACGGCGCTGCGCCAGAACGCGTTCGGCGGAAGATTTGTGTAGGGCGTGCGCGCGTCGCAATCCGTCATGACGAGCCGTCGGTCGTGTCTGCCGTCCGATTGTCGCATATCGCGCGGTTTTGGAAAGGCGTGGCGGGCCCGGCGCGGTGCAGGACCTGATCGCGATCGGTTGCCGCTTCCGCTTCGCAGCCTCGCCGTATCCAAATTATAATCGGCTGCATTTGCAAAAATATTTGGTGAGCCCGGATGGGATCGAACCATCGACCCTCTGATTAAAAGTCAGATGCTCTGCCGCTGAGCTACGGGCCCACAAAGGGCGCGGACCATAGGGGGCGCCTTGGCCAAGGTCAATTCAGCCGGACGGCGCGGGGTCGGGCCGTTTGTAGATCTGTGCGACCTGCGCCGCGAGCGCCCCGACCCGGCCTTGCGCGATCGCCGCGCGCAGCTCGGCCATCAGATCCTGGTAGTAGGTCAGGTTGTGCCAGGTCAGCAGCATCGCGGCGATGATCTCGCCCGCCTTCACCGTGTGGTGCAGATAGGCGCGGCTGAACTGGCGGCAGGCGGGGCAGGTGCAGGCCTCGTCGAGCGGCGCCGGATCGTCGGCATGGCGCGCGTTGCGCAGGTTCAGCGTTCCGTCGCGCGTGAAGGCCTGGCCGTTGCGGCCGGAGCGGGTCGGCATCACGCAGTCGAACATGTCGATGCCGCGCGCCACGGCGCCGGCGATGTCGTCGGGCCGGCCCACCCCCATCAGGTAGCGCGGCCTGCCGCGCGGCAGGCAGGGGATCGTCGCGTCGAGCGTCTCGAACATCGCGGCCTGTTCCTCACCGACCGCCAGCCCGCCGACCGCATAGCCGTCGAAGCCGATGGCCAGCAGCGCCTCGGCCGAACGCCGCCGCAGGTCGGCAAAGACGCCGCCCTGGACGATGCCGAAACAGGCGCGGCCCTCTTGCGTGCCGAACGCGGCTTTCGAGCGCGCGGCCCAGCGCATCGACAGCGCCAGCGAGGTTTCGATATCCGCCTTGCCGGCGGGATAGGCCGGACATTCGTCCAGCACCATCTGGATGTCGGAGCCCAGCAGGCGCTGGATCGCCATCGCGCGCTCGGGCGAGAGGAACTGCTCCGACCCGTCGATATGGGAGCGGAACTTGACCCCGTCTTCGCCGAGCGTGCGCAGCTTGGCCAGCGACATCACCTGGAAGCCGCCGGAATCGGTCAGGATCGGCCGCTCCCAGCCCATGAATCTGTGCAGGCCGCCCAGGCGCGCGACGCGCTCGGCGCCCGGCCGCAGCATCAGGTGATAGGTGTTGCCCAGTACGATATCGGCGCCGGTCTGGCGCACGGAAGCCGGCAGCATCGCCTTCACCGTTCCCGCCGTGCCGACCGGCATGAAGGCGGGGGTGCGGATCTCGCCGCGCGGCGTGGCGATGCGGCCGCTGCGCGCGGCGCCGTCGCTCGCTTCGATATGCAGGGAAAATCCGCTCATCGCCGCCGCCATAGCAGGCAGGCGTCGCCATAGGAATAGAAGCGATAGCGTTCGCGAATCGCCTCGGCATAGGCCGCCCGCATGGTGTCGAGGCCGCTGAACGCCGCGACCAGCATGAACAGCGTCGAGCGCGGCAGATGGAAATTGGTCAAAAGGATTTCCGCCGAGCGGAATTGGTAGCCGGGCGTGATGAAGATGTCGGTCTCGCCGGAGAAAGCCTTCAGGCGCCCCGTTTCGTCGGCCGCGCTTTCCAGCGTGCGCAGCGAGGTGGTGCCGATGGCGGCGATGCGCCCGCCCTGCTCGCGCGCGCGGTTGAGGCGCTGCGCCACGTCGTTGGGCAGGCTGGCCCATTCGGCAGGCATTGTAGAGCTGTCCGTGTCGGTGGCGCTGACCGGCAGGAAGGTGTCGGCGCCGACATGCAGCGTGAGCGTCTCGCGCGTCACGCCGCGCGCCGCCAGCGCCGCGAACAGACCCGGCGTGAAATGCAGGCCCGCGGTCGGTGCCGCGACGGAGCCGGTCTCCTTGGCGAAGATCGTCTGGTAATCGGCGCGGTCGCGCGCATCGGCCGGCCGCTTGCCGGCGATATAGGGCGGCAGGGGCACTTCGCCTTGCGCGGCGATCGCGGCATCCAGCGCCGCGCCGTGCAATGCGAAATGCAGTTCGACATCGCCGCCGTCGCCGCGCGCCGTAACCTCCGTCCGGATCGTCCGGCCGAGCGCCAGCGCATCGCCCGGCTCCAGCTTGCGGGCCGGGCGGGCGAAGGCGCGGAAGCGGTCCGGCGCGAGGCGCTTGTGCAGGGTCACCTCGATCCGCGGCGCCGTCGTCCCGCCGGCGCGCGCCAGGCGATGGCCGCGCAGCCGCGCCTGCATCACCCTTGTGTCGTTGAGGACCAGCGCATCCCCTGCGCGCAGCAGTGACGGCAGATCGCGCACCAGCGCGTGCCGCAGGCTGCCGTCCGTGCCGACCACCAGCAGGCGGGCGCCGTCGCGCGGTTCGGCCGGACGAAGCGCGATCAGCTCCTCCGGCAGGTCGAAATCGAATTGGTCGACGCGCATGGTTCAGCGATGCATGGACGTCAATCCCGCGAAGCGATGCCGGCCGGGGCTTCGTCCCTGGCCGTCAGCCACATCAGGCCGGGATAGAGACAGGCCAGCACCGCGAGGCAGGACGGCGCGAGCCCCGGCGCCAGCGCGGCGACCAGCGACGACGACGCCACGATTCCCAGATAAATCGCCAGTCCCTCGGTCTTGCCGAAGCGGTCATGCAGGCGGTGGTGGAAATGATTGCGGTCCCCGGCAAAGGGCGAGCGGCCCTGCAGGGGGCGGCTGATCATCAGGCGCAGGCAATCGACGATGGGCAGGAAGAACCACACGATGATGGTCTCGGCGGTAACGCCCCACGCATTGTGCAGCACCAGGATCAGCAGGCCGAAGACGAAGGTCACGCCATAGGCCCCGGCGCCGCCCAGGAAAACCTTTCCGCGCAGATTGAAGGCCAGCACCGCGAGGCTGGTGGTGAACAGGATGGCGGCCAGGTCGGCGGCGCTGTCGCCACCCACCAGGATGATGCAGCCCGACCAGATCGCGAACATCCCGGCGACGCAGCCGTCCTGCCCGTCGGCCATGTTCACCGCATTGACGAAGCCCGCCATCCCGACCGCGACCAGCACGTAGGCGAGCCAGGGTGTGACCGGAGTCGGCGCCAGATGTCCCCAGTGGAATTGCGCCGGCAGGAGCTGCGGGCTGATCAGCAGCGCCAGCACGCTCAGCGCCAGCAGCACGACAAGTCTCAACACGGGCGACCGCGAGGACCGGTCGTCGAGGAATCCCACCAGCGCCGCGCCGCCGCCGCAGACCAGAACCGCGAGCGGGATCGGCGCGTCGTCGGCAAGGATCGGCCAGAACAAACCTGTAATCGCCCACAACAGCAGCGGCACCATGATCGCCAGGCCGCCGATCAGCGGCGTGGCGCGGGCATGGAGCTTGCGCACCGTGTCGGGGTGGTCGATGACGCCCAGCCGCTCGCCCAGGGGCCGCGCGGCGGAGAGGATCGCCAGCGAAACCGCCAGCGCGGCCAGCACGCTGAGAATCTCCGTTCCGCTGAAATCGATATGCATTCCGGTTCCGCCGCGGCCGCTTCCAGGCGCCGGCGTCCGCCGGACGCCCAATCATCCTCTAACCCGTTTTCCGCCGGCTGCCGCGGAAGAAACGCGGGCAGGCGACCACCTTCATGCGGCGGCGAGCACGGCTTCAATAATACCGTCCTGGGTCGCCGCGTCGAGATAGGGGTGCATCGGCAGGCTGATCACGGTGTGGCAGATCCGGTCGCTGACCGGCGTCGGCGCCGAGGGGAAATGGCGATAGCCTTTCTGCGCCGACAAGGGAATCGGATAATAGACCGCCGTCGGGATGTTCCGGGCCTTCAGATCGGCCTGCAGCCTGGCGCGGTTCGCCACCTGGATTGTGTACTGCGCCCAGGTCGATTGCGCGCCGGCGATGACATGCGGCGCCACGACGCTGTTGGAGGCGCGGAAGGCCTTCGAGTAGCGCTGCGCGACCGCCTCGCGCAGTTCGATCTCCTCGGGAAAGATCTTCAGCTTCTCGATCAGGATCGCGGCCTGGATCGTGTCGAGGCGCGAATTGACGCCGATGCGGACGTTCTCGTATTTGTCGCTGCCCTGTCCGTGCACGCGGATGGAGCGCAAAATTTCGGCCAGCGCGTCGTCATTGGTGAAGGCCGCGCCGCCGTCGCCATAGCAGCCGAGCGGCTTGGCGGGAAAGAAGCTGGTCGAAGCCGCATCGCCGATGCCGCCGGCGCGGCGGCCGTCGAGCAGCGCGCCGAAGCCCTGCGCCGCGTCGCAGAGCATCTTCAGGCCTTCGCGCGCGGCGATGGGTTCGAGGGCGCGGTAATCGGCGGTCTGGCCGAACAGGTCGACCGGCATCACGGCGCGGGCCTTCAGCGTGCCCTCGCGCTTCACCAGCGCGATCGCCTGTTCGAGGCTCGCGGGGTCCATGTTGTAGGCGTCTTCCAGCACGTCGACGAAGACCGGCGTCGCGCCCACCAGCGCCACGACTTCCGCGGAGGCCGCGAAGGTGAAGGTCGGCACGAACACCGCGTCGCCAGGCCCGATGTTCCAGGCCCGCAGCACGATCAGCAGCGCATCGGTCCCGTTGGCGCAGGTGATGGCGTGCTTGACGCCGGCGAACGCCGCGAGCTCGCGTTCGAGCTGGGCGACCTGCGGCCCCATGATCCATTGCCCGCCCTGCACGGCGTCGAGAATCGCGCGCTCCAGCGGCGCGCCCAGGCGGCGGCGCTGGGCCTGCAGGTCGATGAACGGGATGGGCGCGGTCATGCGGACTCCGTGACGCGATGGCAGGGGCGTTCTATTGGGCGGATGGCGGGCTCACAACGCAACCGTCCGCACGAATTGTTGCCGATTGCGTCATGTGGGGCCGTGCGTGCTTCGAGGCGCCGCGTGCCGCGGCGCACCTCGGCATGACGAGAGAAGTGTCCAAACCCTTTCGTCATGCTGAGGTGCGAGCAAAGCGAGCCTCGAAGCACGCACGAAGTCCCTACACTTTGATCCCGCGCAGGATCGGCTTCAGCGCGGCGGCGATATCGGGGCGCGACAGGGCGACGGCGATGTTGGCGTGCAGGAAGCCCACCTTGTCGCCGCAATCGTAGCGCGCGCAACTCGTCTGCACGGCATGGAACGGCATATGCCCGATCAGTCGCGCCATCGCATCGGTGAGCTGGATTTCTCCGCCGGCGCCTTTCTCGCGCCGCTCCAGTTCGGAAAAGATCTCCGGCTGCAGGATGTAGCGGCCGATGATGCACAGCGTCGACGGCGCCTGGGCGGGATCGGGCTTCTCGACCACCGCCTTCACCTCCGTGATGTTGCCGTTCCTGGCGCCTGGATCGATAACGCCGTAGCGCCTTGTCTCCTCGCGCGGCTTTTCCTCGGCCGCCACGATCGCGCCGCCGCCGACGCTTTGATAGGCCTGGATCATCTGCGCCAGCGCCCCGGGCTTGCCGACCAGGAGATCGTCCGGCAGCAGCACCGCGAAAGGCTCGTCGCCGACCAGATGGCGCGCGCACCACACCGCATGGCCGAGCCCCAGCGGCTTCTGCTGACGCGTGAAGCTGACCGAGCCGGTGATCGGCAGGCCCTCGAGCAGGCTGTTCAGTTCGGCCGTCTTGTCGCGCTCCGAAAGCAGCGTCTCCAACTCATAGGCATGATGGAAATGATCCTCGATCACATGCTTGCCGCGGCCGGTGACGAAGATGAACTGCTCGATGCCGGCTTCCTTGGCCTCCTCGACCGCGTACTGGATGACCGGCTTGTCGACGACCGGCAGCATCTCCTTCGGCACCGCCTTAGTGGCGGGCAGGAAGCGCGTGCCCATGCCTGCGACGGGAAAAACGGCTTTTCGGACGGGTCTGATATTTGCCATTGGGGCATTTCGCTGGGAGACTGCGCTTCATGACACACTAATTCGGTTACCGTCCACTTTATGATTCGAAGGTCGGTGCGATGCATATCCTGGTGACCGGCGGCGCGGGCTTTATCGGCTTCCATGCGACCCGGGCCCTGCTGGCGCGCGGCCACAGGATCACGGCGATCGACGAATTGAACGCCTATTACGATCCAAGGCTCAAAGCCGCCCGGCTGGCCGAAATCGGCCCGAATGCCGCCTATCGCTTCATGCAGGGCGACATTGCCGCGCCGGGCGCGCTGGCGGCCGCGGCGGACGCCGGGCATTTCGACGTCATCCTGCACCTGGCGGCGCAGGCGGGCGTGCGCTACGCACTGCAGGATCCGGCCGCCTATACACGCTCGAACCTGGTCGGCCATCAGAACGTGCTGGAATTCGCGCGCGGCCACCAGGGCCTGCAGCACCTGGTCTATGCCTCGTCGAGTTCGGTTTACGGCAACGACACCGCGCCTCCGTTTTCCGAAGAGGCCCGCGCCGACCGGCCGGTTTCCTATTACGGCGCGACAAAACGCGCCGGTGAACTTCTGTCGCATTCCTATGCCGAACTGTTCGGTCTCAGACAGACCGGGCTTCGTTTCTTCACGGTCTATGGTCCGTGGGGCCGGCCCGACATGGCCTATTGGCTGTTCACCGACGCGATCCTGAAGGGCAGGCCGATCCCGGTCTTCGGCGGCGGCAAGCTCAGGCGCGATTTCACCTATATCGACGACATCGTCGAAGCCCTGGTCCGCATCGTCGAAACGCCGTTCCGGGGCGAAGCGGAAGCAGCGCCGCATCGCCTCTACAATCTGGGCAACAGCCATCCCGAAGCGGTGATGGACCTGATCCGCATCATCGAACAGGCGACAAACCGCGAAGCTTTGATCGAACAGGCCGAAGGTCCGCCGGGCGATGTGCGCGAGACCTATGCCGATATTTCGCGGGCGGCGCGCGATTTCGGGTTCGCACCGCGCGTGAAGCTGAACGAGGGCATTGCGCGCTTCGTCGACTGGTTTCGGCGCTATCACGCGCTATGACGGATTGATGCGTCCGAAGCCAAATCGGCAGCGCCGCGATGAAAGCGCGGTGCGGTGCGCCGTTCTTGGAAAACCGGGCTAGTCTGATCTAGGATGAAAAAAACTGGAGGAACGATGCCAGGATCATCCGTGCAGCAGCAATCTCGCAAGGCGCTGCCGGCGCTTGCCGTCGGGGCGTTTGCGCTGGGTGCGCTGGCGGTCGGCGCACTGGCCATCGGGGCTCTGGCAATCGGCTTTCTGGCCATCGGACGCGGCCGCATAGGCCGGCTTGAGATCGGCAATCTTTCGGTCGGCCGGTTGCGCGTCCGCCAGACGGTGCCGCAGGATGAGCCCGACTGGGGCTTCTGATCGGCGGCGTGACGACATACGACGCGATTGTCCTGGGCCTCGGCGCGATGGGGAGCGCCGCTTCTTATCAATTGGCGCGGCGCGGAGCGCGCGTCCTGGGGATCGACCAGTTCGCGCCGCCGCACGATCTGGGTTCGACGCATGGCGAGACGCGGGTCACGCGCCTGGCGATCGGCGAAGGCGAGCATTACACGCCGCTCGTCATCCGTTCCCACGAAATCTGGCGCGTGATCGAGCGCGAAACCGGTGCCGATCTTCTGACGGCCAAGGGCGGGCTGATCATCTCCAGCGACGGCAAATCGTCGGTCATGCATGTCGAGGGGTTCTTCCGGAACACGGTCGCGGCGGCGCGCAAATACGGCATCGCGCATGAGAGGCTGGACGCGGCGGAAATCCGGCGGCGCTACCCGCAATTCGCCGTCCGCGACGACGAATACGGCTATTTCGAGCCCGGCGCGGGGTTCGTCAGGCCCGAGGCCTGCATCCGCGCGCAGCTCGACCTCGCCCGGAAATACGGCGCCGAATTGCATGTGAATGAAACGGTTCTCGGCTTCGATCCCGCGGCCGATCGGGTGACCGTGACGACGGACAAGGGCACATATTCGGCAGACCAGTTGATCGTCGCGGCCGGGGCATGGCTGCCGCAAATCCTCGGCGGACACTTCGCGCGCTTCTTCCAGGTGTTCCGCCAGGTTCTCTATTGGTTCGATGTGGAAGGCAACGTCGCGCCGTTCCGGCCGGAACGCTTTCCCATTTTCATCTGGGAGCTGCAGGAAAGCCGGCAGGCCGTCTACGGCTTTCCGGTGATCGACGGTGCAAGCATCAAGATCGCGACGGAGCAATATGACGGCACGACGACGCCGCAGACCGTCGCGCGCACGGTCGCGCCACAGGAGATCGCCGCGATGTACCAAAACTTCGTCGCGCCCTGCTTTCCCGCTGTCGGCCCGCGCTGCCTCAGGACCGCGACCTGCCTCTACACGGTGACGCCAGATTTCGGCTTCGTCATCGACCGCCATCCCGCGTCGGATCGCGTGATCATCGCCTCGCCCTGTTCCGGCCACGGCTTCAAGCATTCCGCCGCCATCGGCGAGGCGCTGGCGGAACTGGTGCTCGACGGCAAAAGCCGCCACGATCTCGGCCCGTTCCGGCTGGACAGGTTGTAGAGGATGGAAAAACGCGTGATCCTGAGGGGCGAGCGGAGCGAGCCTCGAAGGACGGCCAGCTCCAAAATCCCGCCCGGAACCCGCCATCCCACCGCCGGCTTTTGAGGCATTTCCAATCTGCCAACGATCGCATAGGGTTGCGGCCTTCAAGGCAGGGTGCATCGGGCGTGGACATCAACATCTGGCGGGTCGCGGCGGGCTGCATGCTGGCGCTGTGGATTGGATCGGCCGCGGCTTCGCCCTGGGCTGAGGTCGGCGATTCGCAGCTGCGTTCGGACATCCAGGTGCTGGCAACGGCCGGCCTGCTCGACGACATCACCACCCACTGGCCGATTCCGTGGGCCAGCCTGTGCACCCGGCTGCGCGACGAAAACGCCATCGCCACGCAGCCGAGCTATGTGCGCGAGGCGGCGCGGCGCGTGCTGGCCTTCGCCAAGACGCAGATGCACCGCGACACCCTCAGCGGCCAGGCGACGTTCGACGTCACCAACGATCCCAATGTCGTGCGCGGCTTCGACGGAATGGGGCGCAACAAGGCCGAGAGTCAGGTCTCTCTCGAATACATGGACAGCGATACGGCGCTGCGGCTGTCCATCGGCGCCTACAGCGATTTCACCGGCCGCTCGACCAAATACGATCCGGACGGCAGCTACATCGCCCAGCGCCTGGGCGGCGCCGTCGTCTATGCCGGCTATCTGACTCATTGGTGGGGGCCGGGCTGGATTTCGGCGCTGTCGCTTTCCAACAACGCGCGGCCCTTTCCGCAGGTCGGCATCGAGCGGCTCGACACCTCGGCGTTCCGCAGTTCGTGGCTGCGCTGGATCGGTTCCTGGCAGGCGGAGTTCCTGGTCGGGTGGCTGAACGACAAGCGTGTCGCCACCAACACGCTCTACAACGGGCTGCGCGTCACCTTCAATCCGGCGCCGGGCCTGCAGATCGGCCTGGCCCGCACCGAGGAATTCTGCGGCGAGGGCCATCCCTGTCAGCCGCTCGCCGAATATTTCGAGTTCACCAACCAGGACAATCACGTCAACCGTACCAATGACGAGGGCGTGATCGACGTGCACTATACCAACACCATCGGCACCTGGCCGTTCGAGATTTATACGCAGGAGATGAACGAGGATTCCAATCCGATCATCCATTCGGTGACCAGCCATCTGTTCGGCGCCAGCACCTGGATCCCGCTGGGCCTCAACAGCATGCGGCTGACGGCCGAATACACCGACAGCGTACCGACGATCGACATCTTCAGCTTCGGTGACGTCGATCACGGCGCCGCCTACAACAATTCCGGCTATATCGACGGCATGCGCTATCGCGGCCGCACGCTGGGCTTCAGCCTGGACAGCGATTCGCGGCTGCTGTCACTGCAGGCGAGCTGGGTCGATGCGCATGACTGGACCTGTGAGGCGACGCTCCACCACGCCACGATCTCCGATTCGCTGAACCGTGCCGTCAACGTCGTCACCACGGCGCCGGTGATCGTCAACCTGGCCGAGGCGCGCGTGACGATCCCGCTGCGCGGCGTGAAGCTGGATATCGCCGCCCGCGTGCAGGACGACCAGCCGCGGCCGGCGCGCGGCGCCACCGGCGCGATCGAGGCCGGGCTGACGGTCAATTTCTGAGGAATGGCGCGGGTTTGCCGGGCGCGGCCCGCGATGATTACCGTTTCCTTTACGACCTTTATCCTAAAGGGAGACAAGGAAGCGGCGCGTGGATGAAGAGACAGCGATGGCGCAATTCGAAGACAGGCTGAACGACAAGACGGTGCGCGTCGGCGTCATCGGGCTGGGTTATGTCGGGCTGCCGCTGGTGCATGTGTTCTGGCAGGCGGGGCTTCACACCGTCGGCTTCGACGTCGACCCCGGCAAGATCGAGAAGCTCGCGAAGGGCGAGACCTACATCAAGCATTTCGCGGCGGACAATGTGCGGGTGATGAACGCGTCGGGCCGCTTCTCGGCGACCGCGGATTTCGCCCTGCTCGCCGATGTCGATGCGGTGCTGATCTGCGTGCCGACGCCGCTGATGGGCAAGCGCGAGCCCGATCTCACCTATGTCGTGGCGACGACCGAGATGATCGCCAGGCACCTGCACCGCGACATGCTGGTGGTGCTCGAATCCACCACCTATCCCGGCACCACAACGGAAGTCGTACAGCCGATCCTGGAGACCAGCGGGCTGAAGATCGGCAGCGACGTGCTGCTGGCGTTCTCGCCCGAGCGCGAGGATCCCGGCAGCGGCTACGAGACGCGCAAGATCCCCAAGATCGTCGGCGGCACCGACGAGCGCTCGGGCAGCGCCGCGGAGAAGCTTTATGCGCTGGCCTTCGCCGAGGTCCACCGCGTGCGCGATACCCAGACCGCCGAAGCGGTGAAGATCACCGAGAACATCTTCCGCGCCGTGAACATCGCGCTCGTCAATGAGTTGAAGGTCGCCTACACCAAGATGGGCATCAATGTCTGGGACGTGATTGACGCCGCCAAGACCAAGCCGTTCGGCTTCATGCCGTTCTATCCGGGGCCGGGACTGGGCGGGCACTGCATCCCGATCGATCCGTTCTATCTCTCCTGGCGGGCGCGCCAGTTCGACGTCGAGACGCGCTTCATCGAACTGGCCGGCGAGGTCAACCAGGCAATGCCGCAGCTCGTCGTCGACCGGCTGGCCGGCGCGCTGACCGCGCATGCCGGCAAGACGCTGAAGGACGCCGACATCCTGGTGATGGGCGTCGCCTACAAGAAGAACGTCGACGATTTGCGCGAAAGTCCCGCCTTGCGGATCATGGAGCTGATCAAGGATGCCGGCGGGCGCGTCGCGTTCCACGATCCCTACATTCCCGAAATCCTGCCCACCCGCGAGCATCCCTCGCTGCGCGGCATGAAGAGCATCGCCTTCGACGAGGCGACGGTGTCGAAATTCGACGCCGCGCTGATCACCACCGACCACGGCAATGTCGACTATGCCTCGCTGGTCTCCTGGTCGCGCCTCCTGGTCGATACGCGCAACGCCACCAAGAACGTCCATCGCGGCCGCGCCAAGATCGTCAGCGCCTGACCCATGACAACCGAAAATAGCGCTGTCACAATCGGCAACGAAACCGGCACATGGAAAACGGCTTCCCGATGACAAAAGACGCGCGGATTTTTCCCGTCATCCTGTCCGGCGGCACGGGCACGCGGCTGTGGCCGCTGTCGCGCGCGGCGCTGCCCAAGCAGCTTCTGGCGCTGCATGGCGAGCGCACCATGATCCAGGAGACCGTGCTGCGTGCCGCACTGCCCGGCGCCGCGCCGGCGCTGCTGCTGTGCAGCGATGCCCATCGCTTCCTGGTCGCCGAGCAGATGCAGGAGATCGCGGTGGTGCCGCGCGCCATCGTGCTGGAGCCGATGGGCCGCAACACCGCGCCGGCGGCGGCGGTGGCGGCGCTGATGACGGCGGAGGAGAATCCGCAGAGCATCATCGTCCTGCTGCCGTCCGATCATGTGGTGGGCGACGCCGACACGTTCGCCGCAGCCGTCGCCGTCGCGGCCGAGGCGGCGCGGCTGGGCAGCATCGTCACCTTCGGCATGGCGCCCACCGGGCCGGAAACCGGCTACGGCTATGTCCATCGCGGCGCGGGGCTTGATGGCATGGAGGGCGCCTTCCAGGTGCGGCGCTTCGTCGAGAAGCCGGACGCCGCGACGGCGGCGACCTATCTGGCCGATGGCGGCTATTTCTGGAACAGCGGCATGTTCGTATTCCGCGCCGATATGCTGATCGCGGAAATGGATCGCCATGCGCCGCTTGTCCTGGAGGCCGCGCGCGAGGCCTTGGCGAAGGCCCGGCGCGATCTCGATTTCGTCCGCCTCGACGCCGAGGCGTTCGCCCGCGCCCCCAACATCTCGATCGACTACGCGCTGATGGAGAAGACGGACCGCGCCGCGATCGTGCCCTGCGATATCGGCTGGAGCGATGTCGGCGCCTGGTCGGCCCTGTGGGAAATCCGCGACCAGGACGCGCAGAGCAATGTGCTCCTGGGCGACGTGATCGTCCACGACAGCACCGGCTCCTATGTGCATAGCCACGGCACGCTGACGGCGCTGGTCGGCGTGCGCGACCTGGTGGTGATCGCCACCGACGATGCGGTTCTGGTGGCCGACAAGTCGCGCGCCCAGGACGTCAAGGCCATCGTCGACCGGCTCAAGCTCGACAATCGCAGCGAGCACACCGAACACCGTCGCGTGTTCCGCCCCTGGGGCAGCTACGAGACGGTCGACAGCGGCGACCGCTTCCAGGTCAAGCACATCATGGTCAAGCCGGGCGGCCGCCTGTCGCTGCAGATGCACCACCATCGCGCCGAGCATTGGGTGGTGGTCGAGGGCACTGCGCTGGTCACCGTCGGCGACAAAATCACGCTTTTGCGCGAGAACGAGTCGACCTTCATTCCGCTGGGCGCGAAGCACCGCCTCGAAAACCCCGGCGCCATTCCCCTGCGTCTGATCGAGGTCCAGTCCGGCAGCTATCTCGGCGAAGACGACATCGTGCGCTTCGACGACGCCTATGGCCGCGCCCCGCCGCAAACGCCTCCCTGAACCTCGGTCGGTCGCTTGCGCCCGCAAACCCGCCCTCTGTAGAATCCGCAAGTGCGTCCCGCGGAAGGTTGCCTATTGACGGATTGGAACGAACTTCTCGCCGAGTTTCGGGCGCTTGGCGGAACGGCGGACAATATCCGGCTGGGCCGGGGCGAATTCGGGCGCGGCTTGTTTCCGATCGATCCGGCCAGGCCGGTGGCCGTCCGCATTCCCGAAAATCTGCTGGTCGCCCAGAAGGACATGATCTTCGTGAACGGCGTGCCGCGCGTTGGCCCCGGCGCGACGGTGAGCGACCGCGAAAGACGCTGGCTCGACCGGTATCTGGAAGAAATCTCCTGGGGGGATGGCGGAGCCGACGAAGTCAAAGGAATGTTCGAGGCGGCGGGCGCCCTTCCGGCGGAATTGCGGCACGCGCTTCAGACGGAGCATTTCTGCGGCTCATGGTTCGCGGAACCGACGGAGGCGTTGATCCAGGACAA
>JAATGL010000274.1 GCA_015654705.1 Alphaproteobacteria bacterium
CCGGCACTGCCCGCACCGGCGCTGCTCGCCGCGACCATTGTCTTTGCGCCGCCGCGCGAAGACGCCGCGCGAACGGCCGTCTTCCGTTCCAACGCCGCCCGCGCCCCGCCCGCTTTCGCTTGAGCTGATCCGTCCGCGTGCCGCCCGCGCATGACCGCGCGGGCGCGCGCCTGCGTCCACACTCAATCGAGAAGCGATCATGTTGAAAATGTCCGTGAAGTCGGCGCTAGCCGCGCTGGTGCTTGCTGCCTTTCCGTCCGCCGTCCAGGCCTGCGCCTGCGGCTGCGCCGTGTTCGATGTCGGGACCTCGTCGCTGCTGCCCTCGGGGCCGGGCGGCACGGTCTTCCTGGAATATGATTTCCTCAACCAGACGACCAATTGGAGCGGCGGCCATTCGGCGCCGGGCGCCGCCAATGACGACAAGAAGATCCGCTCCGACTTCCTGGTGGCGGGCGGCCAGTACATGTTCAACGACGATTGGGGCGTGATGGCGGAACTGCCGGTCACCCATCGCGGCTTCCTCACCGCCGATCCGGGCACCCCGACCGAGTTCGATCATACCGCGCTGGGCGACGTGCGGCTGATGGCCGACTACACGGGCCTGTCGGCCGACATGTCGACCGGGATCATCGCCGGCGTGAAGCTGCCGACCGGCGATTCGACCTATGCCAATTTCGATTCCGACGTGCAGATCGGCTCGGGCAGCACCGACCTCCTGCTCGGCGCCTACCACACCGGCGCGCTGTCGTCGAATGGGTCATGGAATTACTACGGCCAGATCATGTGGCAGCACGAATTGGCGACCTCGCACCATTACACGCCGGGCAGCGAGCTCAACGGCGCGCTGGGCGTCTCCTATGAAGGCTGGACGGTCGGCGCGGCGCAGATCGCCCCGGTGCTGCAGGCGCTGGTGTCCTATCGCGGGCGCGATGGCGGCAGCGGCGATCCGGACAACACCGGCTATGCGCGGCTTCTGATCGCGCCGGGCGTCAAGGCGGATTTCGGCAGCTGGGCGCTCTATGCCGACGCCGAGGCGCCGGTGGTGCAGAGCGTCCACGGCAACCAGCTGATCGGCCCGGTCGCGCTGAAATTCATCGCGAGCTACAAGCTGTGAACCCGCTTCGGATTTGAAGGCGGACGGGGAGGGCCCGCGGTCTCACAGCGCCTTCAGGAAGCGGCGCACGCGGTGGGCGTTGCGGCCGTAATCGGAGGTGCCGATGCGGCTCTTGGAGCGGATGTCGATCCGCGCGCCCATGCTGCCGGCGGCGCGCACGCGGATGGCGATGTCATCGGTGAAGCCGAACCACAGGGTCGTGTCGGTCGCCTCGATGCGCCCGGTCTTCGGGTCGAAGGCGACGATGGTCCAGCCCATGCGCTTGGCGACGGCGAAGGCGTGCCAGAACTGCTTGGCCACCGTCACGCCGAGCTGCGGATGGGCATAGATGTCGGGATAGGCCTTCTTCTGCAGCTCGGCGACGGTGGCGATCTTGCCGTCGAGCACGACCTTCTTGGGGCCGTCATATTCCGGGCCGTTGACGGCGCCCTTGCGCAGCGGCAGCAGCGCCACGAATTGCGGCGCGTATTCGACATCGGTCGAGATGTCGTGGATCGGCGGCGCCACCCAGGCGCGGCGCGCCGCGTCGAGCGGGATGAACACCAGCACCAGCGATCCCAGAAGCCCGGCGAAACCCCAGCGCCAGCCTTCGCTGTTGTTGTGCCTGAGCGCCGCGATCAGCCATGTCGCGCCCGCCAGCACCGCGACCAGCCCGATGCAGACGGCGGGCAGCAGCACGCGAAAGCCGGTCTCGTAATTCCACAATCCCAGCCGCGTGCCGAACGAGGCGGTAAGCGCGATCGCCAGCGCCACGACAAAGGCGCCGAAGGACAGCCGCGCGGCGATCGAACGATAAAGCATGCGTCGCCTCACGCCGCCGCGGTCGGCAGGCGGTATTGTCCGAAGCGTTCGCGCAGCGCCATCTTCTGGATCTTGCCGGTGGCGGTATGCGGAATCGCGTCGACGAAGACGACGTCGTCGGGCATCCACCAGCGGGCGATCCTGCCGCTCAGATAGGCGAGCATCTCCTCGCGCGTCGCATGCAGGCCCGGCTTCAGCACGACGACCAGCAGCGGCCGCTCGTCCCATTTGGGGTGGGCGATGCCGATCACCGCAGCCTCGGCTATGGCGGGATGGCCGACCGCAATGTTCTCGATCTCGATGGTGGAGATCCATTCGCCGCCGGACTTGATCACGTCCTTGGCGCGGTCGGTGATGGTCATGTAGCCGTCGGCGTCGATGGTGGCGACGTCGCCGGTGTCGAACCAGTCGTCGGGGCCGAAGGCGCCCTCGCCCTCGCCGCGGAAATAGGCTTTCGCCACCGCCGGTCCGCGCACCTTGAGCCGGCCGAACGCCCGGCCGTCGCGCGGCAATTCGCGGTCGTCATCGTCGACGATCTTCATCTCGACGCCGAACGGCGGATGGCCCTGCTTGACCTTGTAGTCGAGCTGCCGCTCGTAGGGCAGCTCCGCGATGGCGGGCTTCAGCGTGCCCAGCGTGCCGAGCGGGCTCATTTCCGTCATGCCCCAGGCATGGACGACGGCGATGCCGTACTTCTTCTCGAACGTCTCGATCATCGCGCGCGGCGCCGCCGCGCCGCCGATCAGCACGCGCTTCATGTCGGGCAGGGTCTTGCCGGTCTTTTCCAGATAATGCAGCAGCGCCAGCCACACGGTCGGCACCGCCGCCGTCATCGTCACTTTCTCGCCGGTCAGCAGTTCGCAGAGCGAATCGCCGTCGAGCCTGGCGCCCGGCAGCACCAGCTTGGCGCCGATCATCGGCGCCACGAAGGCCATCGCCCAGGCATTGGCGTGGAACATCGGCACCACCGGCAGCACGCAGTCGACGGCGCGCAGGCCCATCGCGTCGGCCTGTCCGGCGATGAAGGCATGCAGCACGTTGGAGCGGTGGGAATAGAGCACGCCCTTGGGATTGCCCGTGGTGCCGGAGGTGTAGCAGAGGCCGCAGGCCGTGTGCTCGTCGAATTCCTTCCAGGCGAAATGGTCGTCCGCGCCGGCGATGAATTCCTCATAGGCGACGAGGTTGGGGATGTTCGCCTTGGGCAGATGCGCCGCGTCGGTCAGGCAGACGAAGAGTTCGATGCCCGGCAGGCGCGGCGCCAGCGCCTCCACCAGCCCGGCGAAGGTGGCGTCGAAGAACAGCACCTTGTCCCCGGCGTGATTGGCGATATAGACGAGCTGGTCGGGAAACAGGCGCGGGTTCAGCGTGTGATAGATCGCGCCGATCCCGGCAATGCCGTACCACGCCTCGATATGGCGCGCCGTATTCCAGGCCAGGGTGGCGACGCGGTCGCCCAGCCGGATGCCTAGCCGGTCCAGCGCATGGGCGACCTTGCGGGCGCGTGCCGCGATCGCGCGGTAATCGGTCCGCACGATCGGGCCCTCGACCGAGCGGCTCACCACCTCGCGCCCGCCATGATAGAGCGCGGCGTGGTCGATGATCTTGTGGACCAGCAACGGCCAGTCCTGCATCAGCCCCAGCATGAAGCCTCCCGACGGTTGGCCCGCATCATAGAATGCCGGCCGATGCGGGCAACCGTCGGAAGGGTTTCAGCCGGCCGTTATTTCGCCGCCGCGCGCTTGCAGCGGTAGTTGCCGCCGGTCGTGCCGTCGCTGGTGCTCTTGCTGGACCAGATGCCGACGCAGAACTCGTCCCTCGGATTGACCACCCAGTCATTGCCGTAGAAATCGCCGAAGCCGTCCATCACGATCTGGGTGTCGCTCCAGCTCGAGATATTGACCAGCACCTCGTTGCAGTCGTTGAGGCCGCAGAAGCCGGCATTCCAGGGAAAGCCGTCGCTGCCCGGAAGCTCGGCGTTGTAGTCGGTGAAGACGAAAAAGGGCGAGCTGAAATTGTCGCCGATGCCCTCGGGCGCCGGGCCGAAGCCCTTGCCGGCGATGGTGAGCGTCAGGTCCTCGCCGCTGCCGGTGCGGGTGATCGAGTCGATCTCCGGCGTCTTCTTCGGCAGGTCGAGCACCGTGCCGCCCCAGGCATCGACATTGCCGATGGTCTGGTTGTAGACGGCGACGCGCACGCCGTCGCCCTTCGCCACGCCGACGCCGGTGACGGTGATCGACGTGTCGCTCCAGGCGGTGACGTTGATCACCTGCTGGACCGGCTGGGTGACGGTGTCGACGATCTGCAGCTGCTCCGGCTGGCAGCCGGTGCAGGGTATGCCGGACGGCGCGACGCCGAAATTGTCACCGGTGATGGTGACGGTGTATTTGCCCGAATGGCCGCTGAAAACGACGTGCTTGATCTGCGGCAGGCGTGAGACCGCGTGCGCCGGCAGCGCCATCATGAGAAGCGCCGCCGCCGAACAGACGGCGCGAAAGGTCGAAAAACGGTTGAACATGTGTGGCTCCCTTGCCTCGAAATGCCGCTCATTCTTATCCGATCGCGGTTTGCACAAAAGCGGATTCAAGGTGACGTTGAGTCTTTATTCGCGAGGCGGCGCGACGGGCGGTCGTCCGGCGGCGCTTTCCATCGCGGGCGGCGGGCGATAGCGTCCTCGCGCGGGCGGGGGACGGGCGGTGGTCGAGCCGACGGATGACGACGAGGACATGGCCGAAGGGCTGGCGCTCGCGCGCACCGGCGACGCCGCGGCGACGCGCTTTCTCATCGCCAAGACGCGCGTCCTGGAAGCGCAATACGAGCAGCTCCATCTCGGCCATTTCCGCGAATGGATGTACACCGCCGGCGAGTTCGTCATCGCCCTGGTCGTCTTCCTGGTCTTCGCCGCGCTGGCCAGCGCCGTCTACCAGGCCAGCCAGGCCGACGGACTTGTCATCGAAGCGTTCAGCGTGCCGCCTTTTTTGGCAGACAAGGGCCTGACCGGCCCGGTGCTGGCCGCCAAGCTGCTCGACCGGCTGACCGCGCTGCAGGACGCGACGGATTCGGCGCGCGCTGCGTCCAGCTTCAAGAACGACTGGACCAGCGACATCAAGGTGGAGATCCCGCAGACCGGCGTCTCTCTGGGACAACTCGTCACCTATCTGCATGGCTGGCTCGGCCGCGAAGTGCATCTGAGCGGAGAACTCTACGGTACGCGGAGGCGCTGGCGCTGACCGTGCGGCTGAACGGCGAGCCGGCGCGGACCTTCACCGGCAGCGCCGCGAAGCTGGACGGCATCGTCCAGCAGGCCGCGGCGGCGGTGTTCCGGCGGGCGCAGCCCTATCGCTACGGCGTCCATCTGGTCCAGACCAGGCGGGTGCCGGAAGCGACGGCGCTGATGGAGGACCTCGCCCAAACCGGCAGCCCGGACGATCGCGTCTGGGCGTGGAGCGGCCTGTCGCTCACCCTGTCCGGGGAGGGACGCTTCGCCGAAGCGCTGGAGGCGGCGCGGCGCGCGCAGGCGCTCGAGCCTCACCGCATCACGGCCGAACTCAGCTTGGCGCAGACCTATGTCTTCACCGGGCACGGCGAGGACGATCTGCGCGAGCAGAAGGCGGTGGCCGAGGACGCGATGGGTGACTCCTCGGTCACGCCGTCGCTGCGTCCGGTCATCCGTGACGACGCCAGGGCGATGGTCGCCGAAGCGGCGGGCGATTACCAGGCCGCGATCATCCTTCTCGACGGCGTCGCCGCCATGGCGGATTATCAGGGTTCGGTCGAAAGCGCGCAGTTCGAGGCCGCGCGGGATGCGGCGCTGCTGCACGACGCGGCGCAGTCGCGGGCCAGGCTGTCGCGGATCGATGTCGCGCGCGCGCTGCGGCGCGACGACGGCGCCGCGGCCGAGGCCGCGCAGGCGCGCGCCTATCAGGCGCTGGCGGCGGGTGACTGGCGCGCGACGATCGCCGCGTTCGAGCAGGACCGGACGCTGACGGAGAAGACCGGCGCCATTTTCGGGCCGGAGGTGAACAGCGCGTGGATCGGCCGCGTGCTCACCGGCCCATGGGTCGGCTATGCGGATGCCAGGCTCGGCGATTTCGCCGCCGCGCATGCCGTGATCGACCGGACGCCGGCCGACTGCGATCTCTGCCTGCGCCTGCGGGCGGATATCGATGCGGCGCAGAAGAACTGGGCGGGGGCAGAATTCTGGTTCGCCCGCGCCGTCCGCGCCGCGCCGTCATTTCCCTTCGCCGAGACCGATTGGGGCCGCATGCTTCTGCAGAAAGGCGATTACGACGGTGCCATCGCCAAATTCGAGAGCGCCCACGCCAAGGGCCCGCATTTCGCCGATCCGCTGGAATTGTGGGGCGAGGCGCTGATCGCCAAGAACCGCTCCGACCTGGCGCCGGCCAGGTTCGAAGACGCCGCCAGCTACGCGCCCAACTGGGGACGGCTGCACCTGAAATGGGGCGAGGTGCTGCTCTGGTCCGGCAGGATGGACGCGGCGAGGATGCAGTTCGCGCTGGCCGCCCGTCTCGCTCTGTCGGCTTCCGAAAAATCCGAACTCGCTAGGATGAGAGCCGCATGACCGACGCCGTCCCCGCCGCGCCGCCGAAGCTCAAATTCCTCGACACGGCGCTCTACACGCTGGCCGTGGGCACCGGCATCCGCTGGATCGCGGTGGCGGCGGCGGTCGGGCCGTCCTCGCTGCCGCTCTGGGGTTTGGCGCTCGTCACCTTTTTCATTCCGCTGGCGGTCGCGACGCTGGAGCTGACCGCGCGCTTCCAGGACGAGGGCGGCATCTACAGCTGGGCGCGCGACACGATGGGGCCGTTCGCCGGTTTCATCTGCGGCTGGTTCTACTGGATCAACCTGCTGCCCTATTTCGCGGGCATCCTCTATTTCCTGAGCGGCCTGCTGATCGCGGCCTTCGGCCTGGATGCGAAGGACACGCTTCTCTACATCTCGATCTCCGTGGGCTTCACGATCCTGGTCACCGCGGTGCAGATCGGCGGCCTCAGATACGGCAAATGGTTTCCCAATGTCGGCATGGCGAGCGGCTGGATCGTGCTCGGCGTGATCGTGCTGATGGCGGTGGTGATCGGCGGGCACGGCGAGAGCGCCACCAGCTTCCTGCATTCGTCCTATCTGCCGCGCTTCAATTTCGACACCGCGATCCTCTGGGGCACCATCGTCTTCGCCTATGCCGGGGTGGAAGGCGTGGCGTTCCTGCGCAACGAGGTGGAAGGCGGGATGCGCACCATCGTGCGCGTGCTGGCGATCGCCGGGGTGAGCTCCGCCTGCATCTACGTCATCGGCACGGCGGCGTTCCTCGTCATCCTGCCGACGGGCGAGCTCAGCCGCCTGGCCGGCTTCACCGATGCGCTGGATGTGGGCCTGAAGCATGTGGGATTCGGTTCGCTGGCGCCCGTCGTGATCGGCCTCTTCGCGCTCTCGATGTTCGGCGGCTTCGCGGCCAATTTCGTGATCGGCACGCGGCTGCTGTTCGCCGCGGGCATCGACGCCTACCTGCCGCGCCTCTTCGCCCGCCGCAATGCCGCGACCGGCGCGCCGGTCTATGCCATCCTGCTGCAATCGGCGCTGACGCTGATCATGGTGGTGATCAGCCAGGCCGGAACCAGCGTGGCCGCGGCCTATGATTTCATGGTCGCGATGGGCGTGCTCACCATCACCATTCCCTATGTCTTCATGTTCATCGCGCATCTGAAGATCCTGCGCCTGCCACCGATCCCCGGCGCCTGGACGCCGCCGGGCGGCGCGCGCACCAGCCGCGTGCTGGGCTGGATGGGATTGGCCTCGACGTTCGTCGCCATCGTCTGCACCCTGATCCCCTCCTCGTCGGAGCCGCATCCGTTGGCCGCGTTCCTGAAGATCGTGGCCGCGGCGGCGGTGATGCTCGCCATGGGGGCGGCGCTCTACGGGCTGGCCGGGCGCAAGCGGGGGCGCGTGGCCGCATGAGCGACACGCAGGGCAGCCTCGAAACGCTGGGCTACAGGCAGGAGCTCAGGCGCTCGCTCGGCCTGTCCGATCTTCTGGTCTACGGCCTGGTCTTCATCGTGCCGGGCGCGCCGATCGCGGTGTTCGGCATTGTCTACAACGCCAGCAAGGGCATGGTGCCGCTGATCTACCTGGTCGGCCTCGTCGCCATGGTCTTCACCGCGCTGTCCTACATGGCGATGAGCCGCGCCTTTCCGGTGGCCGGCTCGGTCTATACCTATGCAGCGCGCAGCATCGGCCCGCTGGCGGGCTTCGTCGCCGGCTGGGCGATCCTGCTCGACTATCTGCTGCTGCCGACGCTGACCTATGTCGTCTGCGCCATCGCGATGCATGCGACCGTGCCCGCGGTGCCGGAGCCGGTGTGGATCGTGTCGCTGATCGCGCTCAGCACGGCGATCAACTACCTGGGCATCGAGACTACGGCGAAGACGAATTTCGTGCTGCTCGCGCTGCAGCTGGTGATCCTCGCCGTATTCATGGCGGCGGGATCGGTCGCGCTCCTGCACGGCACGGGCGGCGCCCATTTCTCGACGGCGCCGCTCTTCAATCCCGCGGTGCTGAGCCCCGGCCTGGTGTTCGGCGCGCTGTCGCTCGCGGTCTTGAGCTTTCTCGGCTTCGACGCGATCTCGACGCTGTCGGAGGAGGCGGTCGGCGGCCCTTCGGCGATCGGGCGCGCCACCATCCTGTCGCTCTGCCTGTCGGCGGCGCTGTTCGTGGCGCAGACCTGGCTCGCCTCGCTGTTCGTGCTCGGCCGCACCGGCTTTCCGCCCGGGGCGCCGACCAACGAGGCGTTCTACTCCATCGCCGCGACGGTCGGCGGCTACTGGCTCGAATTCCTCGTCACCGTGCCGGGCATCCTGATCGGCGGCATCGCCGGCGCGCTGAGCGCCCAGGCCGCGACCGCGCGGCTGCTGTTCAGCATGGCGCGCGACGGAAAGCTGCCGCACGCGCTCGCCCATGTGCATCCGGTTCGCAAGGTGCCGGAGCGGGCGATCTTCCTCGTCGCCGGGGTCACGCTGGTGCTCGGGCTGGTGCTGGTCGACAGGCTGGAATTGCTGACCTCGATGGTCAGCTTCGGCGCGCTGCTGGGCTTTCTGCTGCTGCATCTTTCGGTGATCGCCCATTTCGCCTGGCGCGGGAAAAGCCGCAACTGGCTGCGCCATCTCGCCGTGCCGGTCATGGGCCTGCTGATCATCGGCTATGTGCTGTGGAACGCCGAGGCCAATGCCAAGATCGCCGGCCTCGCCTGGATGGCGGCGGGCGGCGTGCTCTATCTCGTGCTGCGGTTCATGGGCCGTCCGGTTTCGCTGCCGGTGGAATAGGACTGCGTCGGTCGCGAGATCGATTCCGGGCAGGGTTTCTGCTACCTGATCCGGGACAACCCGATCCCTGGTGCCCCATGCCGCTTTCCAATGCCCAGATGCGCGATGTGCAGGCCGTCCTGCATCCCTACACGAACCTGATGAAATTCCGCGACAGCGGGCCGCTGATCCTCGATCACGGCAAGGGCTGCCGCGTCTATGACGAGCAGGGCAAGGACTATATCGAGGCGATGGCCGGGCTGTGGTGCACGGCGCTGGGCTGGGGCGAGAACGAACTGGCCGAGGTCGCAGCCAACCAGATGCGCAAGATGGCGTTCGGCCATCTGTTCGGCGGCCGCAGCCACGAGCCGGCGATCGCGCTGGCCGAGAAGCTGAAGGAGATTTCGCCGTTTCCGGTCGGCAAGGTGTTCTTCGCCCATTCGGGCTCGGAAGCCAACGACACGCAGATCAAGCTCTATTGGTATGCCGCCAATGCGCGCGGGCACGCGAAGAAAACGAAAATCCTGTCCCGCATCAAGGCCTATCACGGCGTGACGCTGGCGAGCGCCTCGCTCACCGGCCTGGCGGCGAACCATCGCTCGTTCAACCTGCCGTTCGATTTCGCGATCCATGCCGACAATCCGCATTTCTATCGCAATGCCGAGCCGGGCGAGACCGAGCCGCAATTCTCCGC
>JAATGL010000016.1 GCA_015654705.1 Alphaproteobacteria bacterium
GAGATGATCGCGCGGCGCGTGCTGGGCCGCGATCCGCTGCCCGGCGAGGCGCCCAACATCCTGGACGAATACGCCAACACCAGCTCGGCCGGCTCGGTCATCGCCTTCCACAAATTCAGCGACGACCTGGAGGCAGGCGATCTCGGCCTGCTCTGCTCGTTCGGCGCGGGCTATTCGGTCGGCAGCGTGATCCTGCGGAAATTCGCGCGCGCATGACGCTGCGACCGGGCACGCGGAAAAGCCGATGAGTGCAAAGCCGCAGTCCCGCGCCTGGCAGCGCATGCTGAGCGGGCGCCGGCTCGACCTGCTCGATCCCTCGCCGCTCGACGTCGAGATCGAGGACATCGCGCACGGCCTGGCGCGGGTGGCGCGCTGGAACGGCCAGACCAAAGGCGCGCACGCCTTCTCGGTGGCGCAGCATTGCGTGCTGGTGGAGCGGCTGGTCGCCGATCTGAAGCCCCGGCTAGGCCGCGAGGCGCGGCTGATGGCTCTGCTGCACGATGCCCCGGAATATGTGATCGGCGACCTGATCAGCCCGTTCAAATCGGCGGTCGGCCTGGACTACAAGGATTTCGAATTGCGGCTGCAATCGGCGATCCATCTGCGCTTCGGGCTGCCCGCCCGCGCCCCGGCCGAGCTTCAGGCGCTGTTCAAGCAGGCCGACATCGCCTCGGCCTATTTCGAGGCCACCCAGCTCGCCGGCTTTACCGCGCCAGAGGCCAAGCGCTTTTTCGGCACGCCGTCCAGGGCGTTGCGCATCCCGCGCCTGATGCCGCTGGGCCCCGCCGAGGCGCAGGCCCAGTTCCTGGAACGGTTTCGCCGCCTGACCGCCTGATTGCGTCTTTTCCCCGCCATCATCGTCGGCTAGCAAAGGGGTGAGGACCGCAAATGCCGCTGATTCTGATCACGCCGCTCTCCGCCGTACCCAAGGCGCTGCTGAGCCACGCGCCGTCGCATCTGGTGACGCTGCTGTCGGCGCAATACATGATCGAGACGCCGGACGGGTTCCCCAGCGACCGGCATCTGCGCCTGGCGATGCACGACATCGTCGACGAGGCCGCGGACGAAGCGCCGGCGCGCGCCCATGTCGACCGCCTGCTGGCCTTCGGGCGCGGCTGGGATGCGCGGGCGCCGATGCTGGTGCATTGCTGGGCCGGCGTCAGCCGCTCGACGGCGGCGAGCTTCGCCATCCTCTGCGAGCGGCTGGGCCCCGGCAGCGAGCACGACATCGCGCGCGAATTGCGTGCCCGCGCGCCGCATGCCCAGCCCAACCGCCTGATCGTGCGGCTGGCCGACGAGGCGCTGGGCCGGGACGGCGCGATGGTGCGCGCCGTGGACGTCATCGGCGCCGGCGTGGAGGTGGCCGAGGGCGTTCCGGTCGAAATCCCCATCGCGCTGGGACGGCAATGAGCGAGGCCGCGGTCCCGCATGTCGTCAGCATCGGCCTGTCCGCCGCGATCGTTTCGGTGGTGGACGAGCGGCCCTCCGTGCTGGTCGTCCATCATCCCGGCGAGGCGGACGACGCCCTGCCCTTCGGCCCCTTCGATCCGTTGCATCACCGCACGCTGGAAAGCGGACTGCGCACCTGGGTGAAGGAGCAGACCTATCTCGACCTCGGCTATGCCGAACAGCTTTACACCTTCGGCGACCGCGGGCGGCATCTGGTCAAGGCGGGCGAGGGACCGCGCGTCGTCAGCGTCGGCTATCTGGCGCTGACGCGGCTGAGCGGCGAGTTGAAGGCGCCCGACACGCTGTGGCGCGACTGGTATCGCTTTTTCCCGTGGGAGGACCGGCGCGGCGAAACGCCCGCCATCATCGCCGAGCGGATCGCCCCCGCGCTGAAAACCTTCGTGAAGGCCGCGCCCGATGCGATCGCGGCCGAGCAGCGGCGCCAGCGCGTGCGGCTCTGCTTCGGCGCCGACGGCATCGGCTGGGACGAGGAGAAGGTGCTCGAACGCTACGAGCTGCTCTACGAGGCTGGGCTGGCGCAGGAGGCGGCGCGCGACGGCCGCGCAGCGACGCGCGAGAGTGCGCCGCTCGGCGCCGGCATGGTGTTCGATCACCGGCGCATCCTGGCCACCGCCATCGCGCGGCTGCGCGGCAAGATGAA
>JAATGL010000213.1 GCA_015654705.1 Alphaproteobacteria bacterium
GGTGGCCGCGTTCTATCACCGCCACATCTTCCTCGATCCCGAACCCGATGCGGCGGCAAGCCTCGCGGAGCGCAAACGGCTGTTCGACCTGCCGCGGTCGAGCTGGGCGGATTACGACAAGGCGCTGATCTCCCCGGGCGGCGGCGTCTTCGCGCGCACGCTGAAGGAGATCGTGCTGTCGCCGCAGATGAAGGCGCTGACCGGACTGACGGCCGAAAAAGCGACGCGGGGCGAGATCATCAAGGCGCTGCTGAAGGCGCCGGTCGATCTTCTGTGGTTCGGCGGCATCGGCACCTTCATCAAGGCGGCGTCGCAGAACAACATGGATGTCGGCGACCGCGCCAACGACGCGGTGCGCATCAATGGCGGCGAGGTTCGCGCTTTAGCGATCGGCGAAGGCGCCAATCTGGGCGTGACCCAGCTCGGCCGCGTCGAATATGCGCTGGCCGGCGGGCGGCTCAACACCGACGCGATCGATAATTCGGCCGGCGTCGACACCTCCGACCACGAGGTGAACCTGAAGATCCTGTTCAGCGGCCCGCTGCGCCGCGGCGAGATCACGGCCGAGGCGCGCGACGATCTCCTGACCGCGATGACCGACGACGTCGCCGCCCATGTGCTGCGCGACAATTACGACCAGACCCTGACGCTGTCGGTGGCGGAAGCGCGCGCCGTGAAGGACCTCGACGCGCATGGCCGCTTCATGCGCGAGCTGGAAGCGCGCGGCGGGCTGGACCGCGCGGTGGAATTCCTCCCCGACGACGCGCAATTGCGCGCCCGCGCCCAGAGCGACAAGGGCCTGACGCGGCCCGAACTGGCGGTGCTGCTCGCCTATGCCAAGCTCGACCTCAAGGCCGAATTGCTGGCCAGCGCCCTGCCCGACGATGCGCATTTCGCGACCGAACTCGCCAGCTACTTCCCGCCGGCGGCGGTCGCGAAATTCCGCGGCGAGATGGAAAGCCATCGCCTGCGGCGCGAGATCGTCACCGACGTGCTCTCCAACCGCATCGTCAACCTGGCGGGCCCGGTGTTCGTCGCCCGCATGAAGGAGATGTCGGGCGCCACCGGCGCCGACGTGGCGCGCGTCTTCGTGGTGGCGGAGGGCGCGTTCGGCCTGTCCGCGCTGAAGGCGCGCATCGATGCGCTGGACGGACGCGTCGAGGCCTCGGTGCAGACCTCGATGTACACCGACATCGCCGAATTGCTGCGCCGTCTGGGCCTCTGGTTCCTCGCCAACGTGCCGGCCGAGGCCGATTTCGCCCCGACCATCGCGCTCTATCGCGCCGGCGTCGAGGCGTTGCGCGGCACCTTCGCCAGCCTGGTCTCGCCTTACGAGGCGCAGGACACCGAGGCGCGCATTGCCGAATTGCAGGCGGCAGGCGCCCCGGCCGACGTGGCCGACGACATCGGCGCCCTGCCGCTGATGGGCACGGCGCCGGAGATCGCCCAGCTGGCGCGCGCCAAGGCGATGAGCGTCGACCTGGTCGCGGGCGCCTATTTCGCCATCGGCACCGAGGTGGGAATCGACAAGCTGCGCGGCCTCAGCCGCCGCATCGTCGGCGCCGAGCATTGGGATCGCCTCGCGGTCCGCCGCCTCAACGACGATCTCTTCGCTGCCCAGCGCGCTCTGACCGGCGAGGCGCTGGGCCTGCTCGATGCGGCAAAGGCGCAGGGCACGCGGCTCGACGGCGCCGAGGCCGCGAAGGCCTGGGTGAAGCAGCACGAAGCCGCCCTGAGCCGCGCCAAATCCTTCCTCGCCGCCCTCGAAAGCGCCGGCGAATTGTCGATCGCCAAGCTCACCCTGGCCAACAGCCAGATCCGCGAGCTGGCGGGGCGGTAGACGAAGGCGGAATCAATCGGGCTTCAGGGCCGCGCGGCGCGGAATCTCCACCGCGAAGACCCAGGCATTGCCGATCGACAGATAGAGCGAGGCGATTTCGGCCGGGATCAGCAGATAGAGATCGCCGGCCATGTCGGCGACCAGACCGATGCCGGCCGCGACCGGCAGCAGCGTCGCGGCATAGGCGAGCACGCGGCGGACCAGGCGCGCGCCCTTCGAGCCCAGCACATGCGAGGTCTCGTCCTCGCGGAAATGATGGGCGAAAAGCGAAATGCCGGTCAGGATCGCGCCGCCCGTCACGACGAATTCAAGGCCCAAGACCGCCGCCGGCTGCCCCGGCACGACGCCGAACAGGCCGAGCAGCAGCATCTCGAACTGCAGAAACAGCGCGGTGAAGGCGCGCGAGAGATAGCCGTAACCCTGCAGCATATGGCTGAGGCTGATCGTCAGGCCGACGAACAGCAGGCCCGCCAGCGTCGCGCTGACCTGGGCGGTGGTGATGAAGTAATCGTGCCAGGACAGAATCGCCGATTCAGTCATGGCGCGAGTTTGTCACGATAGGCGCCGGCGCGACAGACGGCGCACGGCACCGTTCTACCGCGGCGCCATGCGGATGGCGCCGTCGAGGCGCACGCATTCGCCGTTGAAATAGCCGTTGGTGATCATCTGCAGCGCCAGCGCGGCATATTCCGCCGGATCGCCGAGGCGCGGCGGAAACGGCACCTGCGCCCCCAGCGCCGCTTTCACCGGCTCCGACATGGCGCCCAGCAGCGGCGTGTTGAAGAGGCCCGGCATGATGGTGTTGCAGCGGATGCCTTCCTGCGCCAGGTCGCGCGCCACCACCAGCGTCAGCCCGTTGATGCCGGCCTTCGAGGCGGTATAGGCGGCCTGGCCGATCTGGCCGTCCTGCGCCGCGACCGAGGCGGTGTTGACGATGGCGCCGCGCTCGCCGCCCGGCAGCGGATCGAGCGACAGCATGCCCTCGGCCGCGATCGCGATGCAGCGATAGGTGCCGACCAGGTTGATCTGGATGATGAAGTTGAAGGCATCGCTGGGGAAGCGGCGCAATTCGCCCGTCTTCCTGTCGCGCGACGCGGTCTTGATCGCGTTGCCGGTGCCGGCGCA
>JAATGL010000101.1 GCA_015654705.1 Alphaproteobacteria bacterium
AGCAGGCAATTGACGCCCTTCGCCATCGGGTTCATCGCATTGGCGGTCTTCTCGATAGCGAGCTTGCCGCCTTTCGACACCAGCCAGGCCCAGCCGGAGCCGAACTGCTCCTTGCCGGCGGTGGCGAACTGTTCGAGCATTTTCTGCACGCCGCCTAAATCGCGCTCGACCGCCTCGCCCAGCGCGCCGCTCAGCATGGTCGATTTGGGCGACAGGCTGCGCCAGTAGAAATCGTGATTCCACACCTGGCCGGCATTGTTGAAGATCTTCTTGTCCTTTTCGTCGTCCTTCTCCGCCGCGGCCCGCACGATCTCTTCCAGCTTCATGTCGGCATAGCGCGTCCCCTCGACCAGCTTGTTCAGCGTGTCGACATAGGTCTGGTGATGCTTGTGGTAGTGGAAGCCTATCGTGCGCGCGCTGATCGTGGGCTCCAGGGCGTCGGCGTCATACGGCAAAGGCGAAAGCGTGAAGGGACCGGCCATGTTCTGTCTCCTGCTGATGCTGCTGATGGGCTCCCACCCATAACATACGATAGGGCAATCCGTTCCAATCCATCGGCCGGCGCGAAACATTGAGTGAATTCGTGATCTTGATGACCGCGAATGTCACTCGACTTGGCGCCACAGGCCCGCAAAAATTCCATCACAGGGGGCGTAGACCGTTGGAGGATGCTATGCCGGATTACGAAATCAACTACCTGCACGAGGACGGGTCGCTGGCCTGCAAATTCGCCGCGCACTGCGCGGACGACATCCACGCCAAGGTCCTGGCGCATGCGATGAAGGACCACGACCACAAGCGCCTCGAAGTCTGGCACGGCCGCACCCTGATCTATGAGCGCCCGCAAAGTCCGCAATGAGGGTCGGTCATGTTGACCGCATCGCGCCTCGCGTCGGTCAATGCCCGATCCCGACATCCTTGAGGATGAGGAGCGCGTAGGAGATCGCCGCCGCGCCCACGCCGCCCAGCAGGCAGGCGCTTTTCCACCAGGTCCACTGATCCTGCAATTTGGAGAATTCCTCGACCACCTCGCGGCGCCACTGTTCGGCGTCGTGATGGCCGAAAACGACCTTGGGATTTCGCAAATTGGCGACGGCTTTGGCGATGCCGTTGGCGTAGTAGGCGGGAACTGCGAACAACAGGACGCTGAGCAGTCCCACCAGATCGGATGCCAGTTGCACCGCGCGGCCCCTGCGGTCTTAAGGTTCGTATGTGGCAGCCGCAACGGGCCTGTCGTCATCCACGAAGACGGCCTCGGGCTCCGCGCGGGATGGCGCGGGTTCGTTCAGCGGCAAGGCGGATTCGATCTCGACGCCGCGTTCTCCCGGCCGCGCCGCAAGGAGCGAAACCGTCATGCGGCAGGCCGTGGCATAGCGCACGATCGTGGCGAGATCCGGCACGCCGTTCGTCGCGCTTTCCAGGCGCGAGACATGCGACTTGTTCCACCCCGCCCTTGCGGCGACCTCGCCCTGGGCCAGGCCGGCGGCGCGGCGCATCCGCACCAGCGTGAGCGCGACGCCACGCGCCAGCGCGGTCTCGTCCCAGGCGGCCTTGTGGGCGGGCTGTTCGGCGCGCAACTGCTCCAGGAACGCCGATACGGATTTCGCATCACGCTGCGGCTTCGGCTTGGCGGGCATCGGTTTCGCGCGGGCTGCGAGCGGCATCTCTATCTCCGTGGCCAGATGTGCTGTTCTTCGACGGTCTCGCCGAACGCCGCCGCGGCTTTGGCGATGGCGAAATCGACCCTCGGCCAGGTCGCGCAAATGTCGGCGAGCTTGAACCTGTCCGTGCGCTTGTCCTGGGCGACGATCAGGCTCGGCCCCGGAACCGGCTCCAGCACGAACACATCGTAGCGCCGGTTGAACGTCGCCACGGCCTGCGAGGCCAGCCCGTCGCGCTGCGCCGCGCGGATGTCCTCCAGCTTTTCGATCTCGAACGTCACCGCCACTCTCTCCCGTTCCGGCAGGCCTTTCAGGCGGAGGATGAGCGCCTCCGCCAGCGCGGGATCGTCCGGGAAGCCGAGCACGATCATCGCGCCAGTTCCCCTATATAGCCCCTGTTGATTTCTGAATCAACTCTCAATGAGCGCTCGGAAAAGCATGGTTAACGGGATGCGGGGAAAAGCACGGCACAGAGGATCGTGTTTCCCGCTTAGGATGTATTAGGTTTTGCGCGTCCAATCCAGGCCCTTGGCCAGGGCGCGTTCGAAGCGGTCGAAGAGTTCGCCGATTTCGGCCTCGTCGATCACCAGGGGCGGGCAGACCGCGATGCGGTCGCCGAGCAGCGGGCGCACGATCAGGCCCTCCTCCAGCGCGAAATTGCTGACGGCGGCGGCGACCTGCTTTTCCGGCGCGAAGCTCTGCTTGGTCGCCTTGTCGGCAACCAGCTCGACGGCGCCGATCAGGCCGACGCCGACCGCCTCGCCGACCAGCGGATGTTCGGCCAGCGCCCGCAACCGCTTCTGGAACAGCGGCGCCACGTGGCGCACATGGCCGACGATGTCGCGCGCCTGGTAGATCTCGATGGTCTTCAGCGCCACCGCCGCCGCCACCGGATGGCCGCTATAGGTAAAGCCGTGGCCGAAGGTGCCGATGCGGCCGCTCTCCTGCTCGATGATGTCGGACAGTTCCGGCGAAAGCAGCACGGCGGAGATCGGCACATAGGCGCTCGACAGCGCCTTGGCGATCGACATGCTGTCCGGCTCGAAGCCGTATTTGGAGCAGCCGAACCATTCGCCGGTGCGCCCGAAGCCGGTGATCACCTCGTCGTCGATCAGCGCGATGCCGTATTTGTCCAGCACCGGCATGATGGCGTCGAAATAGCCGTCCGGCGGCACGATCACGCCGCCGGCGCCCATCACCGGCTCGGCGATCATCGCGGCGATGGTCTCGGGCCCCTCGCGCTGGATCAGCGCATCGAGATTGGCCGCCATGCGGGCGGAGAACTGCCGCTCGCTCTCGCCGGCTTCCGCCGCGCGGTAATAATGCGGATTGTCGGCGAACACCGCGAAGGAGAACGGCAGGTCGAAGCTCTTGTGGTTGTTGGCGAGCCCGGTCAGCGAGGCGCTGGCCAGCGTCACGCCGTGATAGGCCTTGATGCGCGAGAGGATCTTCTTCTTCGCCGGCAGCCCGCGCGCATTGGCGGCGTACCAGGCGAGCTTGACCTGGGTGTCGTTGGCCTCCGAGCC
>JAATGL010000157.1 GCA_015654705.1 Alphaproteobacteria bacterium
AACCAGACGCCGTTCTACGCCGAATCCGGCGGCCAGATCGGCGACCAGGGCACGATGCGCTCGGCGCGGGGCGGCGGCATCGTGGTCGACACCGAAAAGAAGCTGGGCAGCCTGCACGTCCACGTCGTGGAGGTCGTCAAGGGCGATTTCGCGGTCGGCGACGCGGTGGACCTCAAGGTCGATGATGAACGCCGCCGCGCCACGCGGGCCAACCATTCCGCCACCCATCTGCTGCATGCCGCGCTGAAGCGGGTGCTGGGGCCGCATGTCTCGCAGAAAGGCTCGCTCGTGGCGCCCGACCGGCTGCGCTTCGATTTCAGCCATCCAAAGCCGGTGATGCCGGAGGAACTGGAGCGCATCGAATCGCTGGTGAATTCGGTGATCCGCCAGAACAGCGACGTCTCGACCCGGCTGATGCCGACCGATGCGGCGATCAAGGCCGGCGCCGAGGCGCTGTTCGGCGAGAAATACGGCGACGAGGTGCGGGTGCTGACGATGGGCGAGGCGGGCGACAGGGCCTATTCCGTCGAACTCTGCGGCGGCACCCATGTGCGCCGGCTGGGCGACATCGGCCTCTTCACCATCCTGTCGGAAAGCGCTGTGGCGGCGGGCGTGCGCCGGATCGAGGCGCTGACCAGCGAGGGCGCGCGGCGCTACCTGGCCGGCCAAGCGGAGATCGCGCGCGATGCGGCCGCGGCATTGAAAACCAGCGCGGCCGAATTGCCGGCGCGCGTGGCGCAATTGTCCGAGGACCGGCGGCGTCTCGAACGCGAGCTGGCCGACGCGCGCAAGGCCCTGGCGCTTGCCGGACCGGCGCGCGAAGGCGACGACGGTGCCCGCAACGTCGCGGGCGTGAACGCCGTTCTGCGCGTGGTCGACGGCGTCGCGTCCAAGGATTTGAGGGGCCTCGCCGACGACGCCAAGACCCGGATCGGATCGGGCATCGTGGCCTTCATCGCCGTGGCGGAGGGCAAGGCGTCCGTCGTGGTCGGCGTGACCGACGATCTGACCGGACGTATCAGCGCGGTCGACCTGGTGCGGGTGGCCGCGGAGGCGCTGGGCGGCAAGGGTGGCGGCGGGCGGCCCGACATGGCGCAGGCCGGCGGGCCGGACGGCGGCAAGGCGCGCGATGCGCTCGCCGCGATCGAGCGCCGGCTCGTCCAATTGCAGCAGGCGAGGTGATGGCCGCCATCGAGGATCACCTCACGACGCCGCGCCATCGCGTCTATGTCGTGCTCGAGGGCGGCCGCACGGGCGGAATTATCGGCTATGTCGTCGAGGCCGTTCTCATCACGCTGATCGTCGGCAACGTGCTGGCCTACACGCTTCAGAGCATCCCCACGATAGACGCCCGGTTCGCGACGTTCTTTTCGGTGCTGGAAACGTTCTCGGTCGGGATCTTCACGGTGGAATATCTGGTGCGCCTGTGGACGGCGCCGGAGGATCCGACCTGCAAGCGGGGACGCTGGCTGGGTCGCCTGCGCTACGCGCTCAGGCCCATGATGCTGATCGATTTCCTCAGTATCGCGCCGGCCTATATCGCGCTGTTCATCCCCTTCATCGATCTCAGGTTCCTGCGCCTGATCAGGCTGCTGCGGCTGCTCAAGATCGCGCGCTATTCGCCGGCGCTGTCGACGCTGGCCCAGGTGCTGGCCGAGGAGCGGCGCGCGCTTTACGGCACCGTCCTGCTGCTGCTCTGCGCCATGGTGTTCGCGGCGGCGGCGATGCATGTCGTCGAGGGCGGCGACCACAGCGCCAGCCCCGCCTTCGCCACCATGCCCGGCGCGATGTATTGGGCGATCACCACGCTGACGACGGTCGGCTATGGCGACGTCACGCCGACGACCGGACTCGGCCGCTTCATCGCCGGCGTCACGATGATCGTGGGGCTCGGTCTTTTCGCGCTGCCGGTCGGCATCGTGGCGACCGGCTTCGTCAATTCGATCCATCGCCGCGACTTCGTCGTGACCTTCGGCATGCTCTCGCGCGTGCCGCTGTTCCGCGGCATCGATGCGCAGATCATCGGCGAGATGATGGTGATGCTGCGGGCCCGCGCCGTCAGCGCCGGCGCGGTCATCTCGGCCGCCGGGGCGCGGGCGGACGCGATGTACTTCGTCATCTCGGGCGAGGTGGAGGCCAGCCTGCCCAACCGCAAGATCCGCTTCCGCACCGGCGATTTCTTCGGCGAGCTGGCGCTCCTGGAGGAAACCATGCGGGCGGCCACGGTGGTCGCGGTCGAGCCGTCGCGCGTGCTGACCCTGGCGGTCGACGATTTCAACCACCTGCTGACCAAGCATCCCGGCCTGATGCGGCGCATCCACCGCATGGCCGCCGCGCGCGCCGAGGACATCGCCCAAGCCGGCGCGATCTCCGAATCCGAGATCAAGGCCGCCCGCCGCATGCGCCGCCGCGCCGAGCGCAATCCCGACGCACCCGTCTTCTAGAGCTTGCAGAAGACGCAGAGCTTGTTGCCGGTCGGATCGCGCAGATAGGCGCCGTAGAAGCTCTGCTTCTCCGGCGGACGGAAGCCCGGCGCGCCTTCGTCGCTGCCGCCATGGGCGAGGCCGGCCGCATGCGCCGCCTTCACCTCGTCCTCGTTCTTCGCGACGAAGCCCAGCATCATGCCGTTGCCGAACGTCGCCGGCTTGCCGTCGAAAGGCGGGCATACATAGACATTCGCGTCCGAGCCCTTTTCGCCATAGCCGATCCAGCCGCCATCGGCGAATTTGCGCTCGTAGCCGAAGGCGTCGCAAAACGCGTCATAGAATTTGCCGGACGCTTCACTGTCTTGAGCACCGATGGTGACGTAGCCGATCATGTCCATCTCCCTAGCCGCCGCAAAGGTCGCACGGTTATAAGAACAAATAAAGAACAAAAGACGCGGGCCACGATTGCGCCACGCGCATGGCTGGCATGGCGGAACCAGGAGCACGGCCGCGCCGGCATGCGCCAGATCGTCCGGTCGACGGGATCAGTTGCCGTCGTCGCCGCCGCCCGAGTCACCACCGGAATCGCCGCCCGAATCGCCGCCGCCGTCGTCCTGCTGGGGTTCCGGCTCGGGCTCAGGCTGGGCTTCTTCCTGCTGCTGGGGCTCGGGCTGTTCCTGCTGCTGCGGCTCCGGTTCGGCCTGTTGCGGTTCCGGGGCCGCCTGCTCCTGTTGCTGCGGCTCCGCCGGCTGCTGCGCCTCGGGCTGCTCCGGTTCCTGTTGCTGCGGTTCCGGTTCGGCCGGCTGGGCCGGCTCCTGCTTCTGCTCAGGCTCCGCCGGTTGCCCGTTGTCCGTGGGCGTCTCGTTGGTCTCGGGCGCCGGCGGATTGTTGTCGGCCCCGTTGTCCGGGCCGGTATTGTCGTCGGCGGTCGGGTTCTTCTCCGGGCCGCCGGTCTGCGGATCGCAGCCGTCCTCGTGACCGGCGCAGGGACTGTCGGCCTCGTTCTTCTCGTCGAGTTCCTTCTGGACGTCGTCGCGCTGCTTCTCCGCCTCTTCCGCCCGCTTGTCGGCTTCGTCGGCCTGGCGCGCCATCTCGTCGGCGTTGCGATTGGCCTCGTCGGCGGCCTGGTTGGCGTCGTAGGCCTCGCCCTTGGCGTCGGCCGCCTCGTTGCGGGCGTCCTCGGCGTCCTGTTCGGCGTCCATGCGCTTGAAGTCCGCGTCGTCGGCGCGCTCCGACTGGAAGGCGGCCTCCTGCTCGGCGGCCTGCGCGCGCGTTTCCGCCGCGTGGATCTGCCGGCCGCTGTGATCCTGAATTTTGTATCCGCGATAATTCTTCGGCGCCACGGCGAAGCTCTTGCCGGTGCGCGGCGAGGCGTGGACGTAGCGCGACGGCACCGCGTAACGGAACGGCGCGAAATTCGGCTCGACCGCGATGGCGGGCGGACCGGCCTGCACCCATTGCGGCTCGTCATAGCGCTGCCAGGTGTCGTAGATCACCGCCGGCACCACGGCGCCGAAGGGATGGCGGTCGTCGATGAAGACGGGCTGCGGGCTTGTTTCCGGCACGACGCGCACCACTGCGGTCAGCACGTTGAGGCCCAGGATGACGCCGCTCTGGCCGTCGACCATCATCAGGACCTTGTTGCCGCTGGGGCCCGTGGCCGTCACCGCATAGGCGGGGCCCTTGCGGTACATTTCCTGGATTCTGAAGCCCTTTTTCCCAAGCTGTCCGGCGACGGCGCTGGGCGAGAGGGCGTGGCCCGCCGGAACGGTCGGCGCGCCAAGGGTGAGGTTGAGCGACAGGCTGAACGCATCGGCGCTCATCGGCAGCGCGGTGACGGCACCGGCCACCAGAAGCGCGAACTTGAAATTTCTCATGGACCCATACTCCCACCCGACAAGGAGCCCGACCGTCCGGCATCCCTGGCACCGAATCGGTGGTCTCCGGTTTATCCAAATGTTGACGACAAAAGCCGCGCGAAGACATCGCACACCGCCCCCAACCGCATCGCGCCGCCCAATCATCGACCAAGGGTACGAGCCGGCGAACCGTATAGCGCGTGATGCCGAAAGGCTACGCGAAAATAGGGCGTTCCAAGTTCCCTCGACGCGAAGGTCGCGTCGTCTTCGCCATGTCATCAAGTTGTGGAGATGGTTTGTCGGGTGCGGATCGGTCGTCTAACCTGTCATGGAGACGGGAACTCGGCCGACGAAGGGAAGATCGCCATGACGGACACCAACGGTCTGGCCGGACGCGGCCTCGCGCAGATCGGCCTGACCTGCCGCGACCTGGAGCGCAGCAAGATCTTCTATCGCGACACGCTCGGCCTGACGCTGCTTTTCGAGGCGAGCGGCATGCTGTTCTTCCAACTCGACGGCCTGCGCCTGATGGTCGGGAACAACGTGAAGGCGGATCAGCCGATCGGTGGTTCCATCCTCTATTTCGACGCGCCCGATATCGACACGCTGGGCGCGGCCTTGGAGGCGAGAGGTGTCGCCTTCGCCGGCCCGGCGCAGGTCGTGCAGCAGACCGAAACCCACCAACTCAAGCTGCGCCAATTCTTCGACCCCGACGGCAACGCGCTGGCGATGATGGGAATGGTTGCGAAGTAACCCGTTGCGGATCGCTTCGCGCAGGCCATGCGCGGCCAGCGGTCATCTCACGCAAAAGCCGCCTTTAGATTCTCGTCGACCTTGTCGAGGAAGCCTTCGGTGGTCAGCCATGTCTGGTCGGGGCCGACCAGCAGCGCCAGGTCCTTGGTCATGAAGCCGCTTTCG
>JAATGL010000151.1 GCA_015654705.1 Alphaproteobacteria bacterium
AGCTGACCGGTCAGATGGTCGCGCAGCGAGATATCCCGCGCCACCGTCTGTTCGTAATTGCTGTCGCCGTCGTCGAAATCCAGGCGTCCGCCACGCCCGCCCCAATCGGTCAGTCCCTCCGACCCATCGGACGGACTGTCGTTGTTCCAGGTGTTGTCATAATCGAGATCGAGAGGCGCCTCTTCGGTCTGCCCCGGCAAGTTATCCACCAGCGGAGCGTCGCCCACCCGGGTATCGAGCTCGACCGGCGGCTCCTCGGTGGCGGTCCGCTCGCGGTCGTCGGTCTCCAGAAGCGGATTGCGCTCCAGCTCCTGCTCGACGAAGGCGGTCAATTCGATATTGGACAATTGCAGCAGCTTGATGGCCTGCTGCAACTGCGGGGTCATGACCAGGGATTGGGTTTGACGGAGATCCAGACGCGGGGAGAGTGCCATCAGCGCTCCGTCTCAAAGACTGAAATGTTCGCCGAGATAAACCCGCCGGACGCCCTCATGGGCGACGATTTCGGCGGGCTCGCCCTCCATCAGCACCATCCCGTCATGCAAAATATAGGCACGGTCGATGATATCGAGGGTCTCGCGCACATTGTGGTCGGTGATCAGAACGCCAATTCCGCGGTGCTTCAAATGTCCGACCAGATCGCGGATGTCGGACACCGCGATCGGATCGATGCCGGCGAGAGGCTCGTCCAGCAGGATGTAGGACGGTTGCGTCGCCAGCGCGCGCGCGATCTCCACGCGCCGGCGCTCGCCGCCCGACAGCGCGATGGACGGCGTGTTGCGTACATGGGTGACGCCGAACTCGGCCAGCAACTCCTCGACCATCGCCTCCAGCCGGCCGGGATCGGGCTCGATCAGCTCGGCGGTGGCGCGGATGTTCTGCTCGGCGGTCAGCCCGCGGAAGATCGAGGCCTCCTGCGGCAGGTAGCCGATGCCCAACCGGGCGCGGCGGTACATCGGCAGCCGCGTGATGTCGTGGCCGTCGACCTCGATCGAGCCGGTGTCGGCGGGAATAAGGCCGGTGATCAGATAGAAGCAGGTGGTCTTGCCGGCGCCGTTGGGGCCCAGGAGACCCACGACCTCGCCGCGCTTGACGCTGAGACTGACGCCGCGGACCACCGGGCGCTTGTTGAAGCTCTTGCCGATGCGGGTGACGACCAGCCCCTTGCCGCCCTCCACGACGCGCGGACGCAGCCCCGCGGGCGGAGACGGATCGTGAAATTCGGCGGTTTTTCTCGGTGCCATGGGCAAGAACCATGCCTATTCGTGTTTAAGGAACCATGAAGTTTACGGATTCGGCTTCGGCGCCTGGGTCTGCGGCGACGGGGTTTGCGGCGATTGCGGCGGCGGCGTGAAGAGGCCCTGGACGCGGCCGCCGGCCATGCCCTTGGCGCCCAGTTGCGCCTGTCCGGTGATCAGGTTCACGGTCAGCAGCGGGCCGCGCATCACGTTCTTTTCCTTGGCCAGGACCACGCGGCCGGTCAGCGTGATCAGCCGCGGGCCGACGTCGTAGACGCCGTTGTCGCCCTGCGCGTTGCCGGACGGCGCGTTGAACACGACATTGCCATAGGCGTAGATCTTGTCCGGCTTGCCCGCCACCACATTGACGCGGACCTTGTCGGAGCGCAGGCGGAAATCGCCCTGGATGACGATCACGTTGCCGCTATAGGTGCCGGCCTTCGAATTGATGTCGGCGTCGAAGCGGTCGGCGGAGACCGAAATCGGCGCGTTGGCGTCGCGCTTGCTGAGCCCCAGCCCCACCTCCGCGGCGGCGGCGCCTGCCGCGCAGAGCGACAACAGGCAGGCGAAAATACGCGAGATGGGTCGCGTCATTTCGTCCTCAGCGGATAGAAGATCGTTTGCACATGGCCGACCAGATGCACCTGCTGCTTCAGGCGGTCGACGTCGAAGCGGTCGGCGCGCAGCGTGCCGAACGGCCCATGGCCCGTCACCACGCCGGGGCCGTGAAAGAATCCCTTTTTCATCTGGATATCGACCTTGGCGGTGTGCAGCTCATAGCCGGAATCGGAATAGACGGCGATCCCGTCCGTCAGGTTCAGCACGCCGCTGTCCATGTTGAAGAAGCCCCGCGCCGCGGTGGCGTTGATCCAGCGTCCGCCGGTGAGCGACATATCGGCTTCGATCGTCTTCATATGCGCCTGGTGCGGATGCTTGGGATCCTGCACCGCGGCGTCCGCCGTGATGACGAACGGATTTCCGTCGTCGTCATTGCCGGTCAATCGCGGCTTGATCATCGCCAGGTCGTTGTCGAGCGTGGCGATGCGCTGGGCGGTGACGGTCACGCGGTCGGGCTGGCGAGGAAAAAAGGAATAGACCAGGACGGCAGCCAGCACCGCCGCTGCCGCCAGCGGCAGCGCCCGCTTCATCAGCGCGACGAAATGGCTGTAACGGATCGCGTCGAGCGCGGTGCCGCGGGCGCGCGCCGTCCAGTCGCGACGCGGCCGCGCCGGCGTCAGCGGCTCGGCGACCGCGCCCCGGGCAATAGGTCCGCGCGCCATCTATTGCAGTCCCGCGCGCAGGCAGTCGTGGATGTGCAGGATGCCGACCGGCCTGCGCGTCTTGTCCGCAGCGTCGAGCACGAAGAGCTGGGTGATCTTCTTTTCGGTCATCAGGGCCAGCGCCTCGGCGGCGAGCTGGTCGGGCCGCGCGATCTTGGGCGCGCTTGTCATAACGTCGGCGGCGCTGCGGTCGAGCAGGTCGCGCCCCATGTGGCGGCGCAGGTCGCCATCGGTGATGATGCCCAGCAGCGCGCCCTTGCCGTCAGTGACGCCGACGCAGCCGAAGCGATGCTCGGCGATCGCGATCAGCACCTGCTGCATCGAGGTCGAATCGGCGACCAGCGGCACGTCGTCGCCGGTATGCATCAGGTCGGAGACGCGGATCAGCGCGCGACCCAGGCTGCCGCCGGGATGCAGCTCGCGGTACTGGTCGGCGGAGAAGCCGCGCCGCTCCATCAGCGCCACGGCCAGCGCGTCGCCCAGCACCAGCATCAGCGTGGTCGAAGTGGTCGGCGCCAGCCCCATCGGACAGGCCTCGCGCGCGCGCGGGATCACCAGCGCCACATCGGAGGCCTGCAGCAACGTCGATTCGGCTTCGCTCGCCATGCCGATCAGCGGAATGCCGAAGCGCCTGGCATAGGTGATGAGATCGGACAGCTCGGCCGTCTCGCCGCGATAGGAGAGCATCAGCAGCGCGTCCTGCGGTGTCAGCGCGCCGAGGTCGCCATGGCTGGCTTCGGCCGGATGGACGAACTGCGCCGGCGTGCCCGTCGAGGCGAGGGTGGCGGCGATCTTACGGCCGATATGGCCGCTCTTGCCCATGCCGCTGACCACCACCCTGCCCTTGACGGCCAGCAGCGTATCGATCGCGCGGCTGAACGTGCCGTCCAGCGTCTCGGAAAGCGCCCGGATGGCCTCGCCCGCATAGTCGAAGACGCGCTGCGCCGCCGCCGCGTCACCCTGGGCGCGGGCCTGATCGGCCAGAACGGCTTTGGCATTGGCGGGACGCATTGCGATACCCATTGTTCGAACCGTGCGCGTCCCACACCGCGCCCAGCCAGTATACAGCCCCGGCGGGCCGCGCCCGCTAGCGAAATTCGTGCCAAATGTGGCCTAAATCTCGCGCACCGTTCAAGCTCCGTTAGGGCCTGGAATTTATGGCCGATTTCCGCCGGTTCAATGGGCGAAAATGTCCAGATCGGCCCAGCCGCCCAGGTCCAGCTCGACGCGGGTCGGCAGGAAATCGAAGCAGGCCCTGGCCAGCGCCGTGCGGCCCTCGCGGGCCAGCATCGCATCCAGCACCTCGCGCAGCCGGTGCAGATGGGCGACATCGCTGGCGGCATAGGCCAGCTGACGCTCGCTGAGCTCCGCCGCGCCCCAGTCCGAACTCTGCTGCTCCTTCGACAGGTCGACGTTGAGCAGGTCCTTGACCAGGTCCTTGAGGCCGTGGCGGTCGGTGTAGGTGCGCACCAGCCGCGAGGCGATCTTGGTGCAATAGACTGGGCCGGTCATCACGCCCAGATGGCGGCGGAACATGCCCATGTCGAAGCGCGCGAAATGGAACAGCTTGATCACCGCCGGATCGGCCAGCAGGCGCTTCAGGTTCGGCGCCGCGAAGCCGCCCGGCGCGAACTGCACCGCGTGGCAGATCCCGTCGCCGGCGGAGAGCTGCGCCAGGCACAGCCGGTCGCGGAACGGATTGAGGCCCAGCGTCTCGCTGTCGATGGCGACGACCGGCCCGAGATCGAGCCCGTCCGGCAGATCGTTCTTGTGCAGCTTGATTTTCAACACCGGCCCTCGCGCGCGACGCATCAGCGTAGAACATGGCGGGGTTTTATTGAAGCATCCCGTGACGGCACGAGCAGCATGAAACGAATCAGGGACCGCCGCGGGTGATTTCCCAATCCTGGGGCATCAAACCCGGCTGCCGTGATTGCGCAGGATCGCCGTGGCCGTCACGACGTTCTCGCGCACGCCCTGCCGCCGCTTGCCGATGGCGACGACGGACTGCACGCCGTCCGCATATTCGCCCGGCAAGGGCGCGCGGACCGATTTGACGGCAAACGGATCGATCAGGACCGGCGAACCGTCCGGCCGCGTGAATTTGGCAAGTTCCGTCGAATGTTTTCCATGCGCGCCGGAAAGGATGCCGGCAATGCCCTCGGCATAGGCGCGCGTCTCTTCCGGCAGGGGCTGGCCGCGCGCGGCATGATTTTCCAGGTTTCCCGGTCCGTCATTGTAGGCGGTGAACATCGCGGGATAGCCGTATTTGCGATAGAGCCAGCGCAGATAGGCCGCACCCGCCAGCACATTGTCGTGCGGGTCGTAAGGATCGGCGCCGAGCCCGTATTGCCGGCGCATCTCGTCATAGGTGCCGGGCATCACCTGCATCAGGCCCATGGCGCCGGCGCTCGACGTGATCGGCAGGTCTTCGCCCAGCATGGTGCGTCCGCCGCTCTCCATGCGCATCACCGCGCGGATCCAGGCTTCGGAAACGCCGAAGCGGCGCGACGCCTCGGTAATGAAGGGTTTCCAGCGGTCCATGAGTTCGGCACCGCTCATCGTCATCTCCGTTTCGAAGACGGAGGGAAGCTCGGGAGCGGGAACGTCGCGCGTCACCATGCGTTTGAGTGTCTGCGCGGCATGCTCGTAGATGGCATGGCCGTTGGCATAGGGCGTGCTGGGAAGCCTCCCCTGCAGCGCGAAGACCGTCCCCGCCGTGATCACGGCGAGCGAGAGGGCCCGGGCGGCATCGCGGAGCATGGCGTTTTGCACACGTACAGTACCCGTCATTTGCACCTTCTCGATATCAGGTGAAAGCCGCGCCCGTCTCGCGCGACCGATTCCGTGGACCATCGCCAGAGCGACGTCACGCATGGAACAGGCGCCAACCGCGGCCACACCAAAAGTGGTGTCGATGTCCCGACGTTCAAGAGAACGAACCGAACGGTGCGGGGACTACGCTAGGATTGTGGCGACAATTCGAGACAATGCGGCAAAAGGGCGATTTCTCCCAGCCGTGTAGAATCGGCGCGTTCAAGCGTATGTCCGGTTTCGGACAAAGAATATATGTCCATTTCCAGACCAAATAAACCCACGGCGCCCACACATAAAGTATAGGGTCGGAATCGTCCGGCTGTTCTCTCAGTGCGGACGATTGGGGTCGGCATACCGCTCTTGCCCAAAACCGAGGTAGGACGTGGCACGGTCCAAACTGGTCTGCAGATATCGCAATCGTCTGTTGGCGGCGCTTTCGCCGGACGATCTCGCTTTGCTTGAACCGCACTTCAGCCCCGCCGTGTTCGACCGCTTCAAGCCGCTCGAACATCCCAACCGCAAGATCGACGCGCTCTATTTCGTCGAGCACGGCATCGTCTCGGTGGTCGCCGCGAACGGCTCGAACACGCAGAGCGAGGTCGGCATCATCGGCTGCGAAGGCATGACCGGTGTCGCGGTGATCCTGCAGGCGGACCGCTCGCCGCATTCGACCTATGTCCAGGTCGCCGGCGAAGGCCAGCGCATCGGCGCGGCAGCGGTGATGAGCGCGATGGAGCGCTCGCGTTCGCTTCAGTCGGTTCTCCATCGCTACGCCCACACCTTCCTCATCCAGGCCGCCCATACCGCGGTGGCCAACGCCAAGGCCAGCATCGAGGAGCGCCTCGCGCGCTGGCTTTTGATGGCGCATGACAGGACGGACGGCGACGAGGTCAACCTGACACACGATCTGCTGGCACTGATGCTGGGAACGCGGCGGCCGGGCGTGACCGATGCGATCGGCAATCTGGCGCGCAACGGCTTCATACGGCCTCATCGTGGCCAGATCCTCATCGCCGACCGCGACGGATTGATGGAACGCGCCGGCGAATTCTACGGCGTGCCCGAAGCGGAATATGACCGCCTGATCGGATAGCGCCGGCACGCGCTGGCGTACATTCCGCGCAGAAATAAACCGGTCGGGAACCGGACAAAGCGGCGGGACTTGTTGTAAGGTCGTTTCCGATTCCGCAGCCCTCCTTACGATAGACCCCCAATGAACATGACGGTTCCCGAGCCAGGCTTGGCCGCCCCCGAGCGGAGCGCGGTCAAGGCCGAACTGATCTCGAATATCGTGCAATATCTGGGACGCGATCCGGCGACCGCGACCAAGCGGGACTGGTTCTACGCGCTGGCCTATTTCCTGAGGGCAAGGCTCAGCGCCGCGCGCATCGCGGTCTGGCGGCGCAATTTCGCCCGCGATGCGAAATGGACCTATTACCTTTCGCTCGAACTCCTGCCGGGCCGGCTGCTGAAGACCTGCCTGCATTCCCAGGGCATCACCGATGTCTGTCGCGGGGCGCTCGCCGATTGCGGGATCGATCTCGAGGATCTGTGGGACATCGAGGTCGAGCCGGCGCTCGGCAATGGCGGCCTGGGCCGGCTGGCCGCATGCCTGCTGGAATCGATGGCGGCGCTGCGCTATGCCGGGCTTGGCTACTGCATCCGCTACGAATACGGCATGTTCCGCCAGGAGATCGAGCATGGCGAGCAGGTCGAATATGCCGAGAACTGGCTGAAGGACATCAATCCGTGGGAATTCCCGCGGCCCGATTTCACCTTTCCGGTGCATTTCAACGGGCAGGTCACGCAGGTCACCAACTGGCGCGGCGAGCTCGACGTCCACTGGACGCAGACCGACAACGTCAACGCGATGGCCTACGACATGCCGGTGGTGGGCGCCGATTCCGAAACGACGGGCATGGTGCGGCTGTGGTCGGCGAAGGCGACCGCCGATTTCAACCTCGCCTATTTCAACCGCGGCGACTATGTCGAGGCGGTGCAGGACAAGGCGCAGTCCGAAACCCTGTCGCGCGTGCTCTATCCGAGCGATACCACGGCGATGGGCCGCGAACTGCGCCTGAAACAGGAATATTTCCTGGTCAGCGCATCGCTGCAGGATATCCTGCAGCGCCATCTGAGCCGCGGCCTGACCCTCGACCAGCTCTCGTCGCATGTGGCAATCCAGATCAACGACACCCATCCGGTGCTGGCGATTCCGGAGATGATGCGGCTGCTGGTCGATGTCCACCGCATGGGCTGGGACCAGGCTTGGAATCACACCGTCAACGTCTTCTCGTTCACCAATCACACGCTGCTGTCGGAGGCGCTGGAGGCCTGGCCCGTGGCACTGATCGAGGCGCTGCTGCCGCGTCACCTGCAGATCATCTACGAGATCAACTACCGCTTCCTGCGCGACGTGATGCACCAAAATCCCGGTGACACGGACATGCTCCGGCGCATGTCGATCATCGACGAAAACCCGCCCCGCAGCGTGCGCATGGCCCATCTGGCGGTGGTCGGCAGCCACAAGATCAACGGCGTTTCGCAGACCCACACGCGGATCATGCGCCAGACCCTGTTCCGCGATTTCGACCGGCTGTGGCCGGATCGCATCGTCAGCCTCACCAACGGGATATCGCAGCGCCGCTGGCTCGCCGATTCCAATCCGGGTCTGGAGCGCCTGATCGACTCGCGGCTCAGCGGCGACTGGCTGCGCGATTTCGACCGGATCAAGGAGCTGGAGAGCCATGCCGACGACGACGGGTTCCGCGCCGAATTCGCCGCCGTCAAGCGCGCCAACAAGGAGCGGCTGGCGCACCTGATCCAGGAGAGGCTCGGCATCGCCATCGACCCGCAGTCGCTGTTCGACCTGCACATCAAGCGCATCCACGAATACAAGCGCCAGCTGCTCAACGTGCTGCAGGTGGTTGGCCGCTACAACCGCATCCGCAGCCATCCCGCCGACATCCAGCCGCGCACCGTCATCTTCGCCGGCAAGGCCGCGCCCGGCTATGTGATGGCCAAAAGGATCATCCATCTGATCAACAGCGTGGCCGACATCGTCAATCACGATCCCGCGGTCGCCGGATTGCTGAAGGTCGTGTTCATGCCGAATTACGGCGTCCAGCTGGCCGAGGATCTGATCTGCGCCGGCGACCTGTCGCAGCAGATCTCGGCCGCCGGCACCGAGGCCTCCGGCACCGGCAACATGAAGCTGGCGCTCAACGGCGCCTTGACCATCGCCACCCATGACGGCGCCAACAGCGAGATCGCCGAAGCCGTCGGCGCCGAGAACATCTGGATGTGCGGCCACGACTTCGAGGAGCTGCAGCATCTGCGCGCCGGCGGCTACAACCCCGCGGCGCTCTACGAAAGCAATCCCGAGATCAAGCAGAGCCTCGACATGATCCGCAGCGGCTATTTCTCGCCCGGCCATCCGGACCTGTTCGTCCCGATCTTCGATTCGCTGATCAAGGGCGGCGACCAGTTCATGGTGCTGGCGGATTACGACGATTATGTGCGCGCCCAGATGGAGATCGACGACGCCTATCGCAATAGCGCGCTGTGGACCCGCAAGGCGATCCTGAACGTCGCGCGCATCGGGCATTTCTCGATGGACCGGCTGGTGCGCCAATATGCCGGCGAAGTCTGGGGCTCGGCGCCGGTACCGAACTGAAGCTACCTAAGCCAGACGCGCCACCTTCTTCGCCAGGCTCTGCGCATCGAACGGCGCGCGGACCTTGGCGTCGTTGTCGAAATAGACGAAGACGTCGCGCGCGGCCCGGCGCCGCGCGGGCCTGTCGGCTATGTGCTCCCCATCTTCCGCGTCGTCGCCCTGCGCCCAGGCCGCCGCGCGCCGCGCCCACCCGGCAAGCGCGCGGCCGTCATAGCCGCTGGAGTAAAGCTCCTGCGAGCCGTGCAGGCGGCAATAGATAAAATCGGCAGTCACGTCCATCAGGCGCGGCCATTCGACCGCGTCGGCGCAGACCAGCGCGATATCGAATTTGCGCAGCAAGGCGATGAACTGCGGCGCCTTGAAGCTGTCGTGGCGGATTTCCAGGGCATGGCGCAGCTTGCCGTTGGTCGCGCTGCGCAGCCAGGCGCGGCCTGACAGCTTGCCGTCATGGCGCCGGGCCAGCGCCGCCGCCTCGCGCCTGTCGCGCGGCAGCGCCGCGAAGAACGCCGCGAGCCGTTCGGCATCGAATTGGAAATTGGGCGGCAATTGCCACAGGATCGGCCCCAGCTTCCGGTCGAGCCGCAGGACGCCCGAGGCGAAGAAATTGGCCAGCGCCGTTTCGGCATTCTTCAGCCGCAGCATGTGGGTGACGTAGCGCGGCCCCTTGACGGAAAACACGAAATCGTCCGGCGTCTGCGCCGCCCAATCGGCGAAGGATTGCGGCCGCTGCAGCGAATAGAATGTCCCGTTGATCTCGATGGTGGGAAAGGCCTTCGCGGCGAAGGCCAACTCGTCCTTCTGCGCCAAATCCTTCGGATAGAAGATGCCGCGCCAGGGTGCATAGCGCCAGCCGGATATCCCGATGCGGATTTTTCCGGCCGCGCGCGTCATGGCGCGGTGATGAGCACCGCCGCCGGGAAATCCGCGAACAGCGCGGCGAAGTCGAGAGCGGAAACAGTCATCATTCGTGGATCGAGCACGTTGCGCCAGGATCGTCCCTGCAGTTCCGCCGGCAGCGCTATGGCGCCGTCGCCCCAGAATTCGGCGGCGGGAAGCGGCGCCTTCTGCGCCATGCAGGCCTGCACGCAAAGACGCGGCACCGCGACGATGACGGCCTGATCATTCGCGCTGCGGCTGAACACCACCACATGCCCGGCCCGCGTCCCGCGCGTTTCGAGCGGACGGAAATCGCCGGCCTCGAAACAGTCCGGCCGCGCCGCGCGAAGCGCCAGAAGCCGCTTTATCAGCGAGAGCTTGACCCGGCCGTCCCGCCATTCGCCGAACAGCGGCTCCGCGTCGCGATCCAGGAATTCGCCGCGCAGGGCGAAATCGACCGGCCGGCGATTGTCCGGATCGACCAGGCTGAAATCCCACAACTCGGTGCCCTGGAAAAGATCGGGAATGCCGGGCGCGGTGCAACGCAGCACGCTTTGAACAAGGCTATTGCAGATGCCCGCCGGCGCCAGGCGCTCGACAAAGTCCACCATCCGCCGCATGAATTCCGCCGACCGCGCGGGGTCGAGGATAGCGCGCACGAAATCCGCATTGGCCTTCTCGAATGCCGGATCCGGCGCCGACCAGGAGGTCTGCAACTTGGCCTCGCGCAGCGACTTTTCCCGCCAGCCCAGGATGCGCTGGGCGAATTCGCCGAGCGGGCCGGCCGCATCGGCACCGAGATCGAGCGGCCAGCATCCGACCAGAGTTTGGTAAAGCTGATATTCGTCACCCGGCACGACCTCGCCCACGCGCGCAACCGCATTGAGTGAGAAGAATTCGCGCACCTCGCGCTCCCAGATGTCCGGGATTTCGCTCAGCGCCGCCAGCCGCGCCCGCACATCCTCGCCGCGCTTGTGGTCATGCGTCGCGGTGGCGAGCAGGCCCTGCGGAAACGCGGTATGGCGGCCGGCCATGTCGGCCAAAAAAGAATCGCGCGATACCGCGAAACATCCCGGCGCGAAGCCGACATCATTGCGCGACAGCAGGCGTCCGTAGCGGTAGAACGCCGTGTCCTCGACCGCCTTGGCCGCGACCGGCGCGGCAAGCTGGTTGAAGCGCCGCGCCGCGTCCCGCGCCGCCTCCCCGGCGTTCTCGCCGTACAGCGTGGCGGCGATGGACTTAAGCGCGACACCCACATTTTCGTCCGCGTCCCGGCGCACGGTGTCATAGGCGGTATCGAAGACAGGCCCCGGCGGCGGCTCGGGACTGTCGCCGGTCGCATAGGTGCGATAGGCGCGAAAATGCTCGATGAGCAGGCTCAAGGCTTCCGTGAATGCAGCCTCGCCGACACCCGAATCCACATCGTGAAAGGCCAGAGCCGCCGCGCGCAGAGCGTTGCCGAATGCGTCGGTCAGGATTTCGCGGCGCGCCGCGCGTTCCTCGCTCTCGAAATCGGCCGGACGCCCGCTGATCTCCGCCCACAGCGCCCCGAAGCGTCCGGCGTTTTCCGCATCGTGCTGGAGCGCCGAGACCTGATTCATGAAATCGTAGCCGGTCGTGCCGTCGACGTTCCAGTCGGCGGGAAGGGCTTCGCCCGGCGCCAGGATTTTCTCGACGACGATGTAGGGCCGTTCCTTGCGCGGACGTTGCGGCAGCAGCGCTTCGAGCCTAGCCCGCAGGCGCCGGCAATAGGCGCGCGGGTCGGCAAGACCGTCGACGTGGTCGATGCGCAGACCGTCGATCAGCCCTTCCGCATAGAGCCGGAAGACCGTCCCATGGACGAGTTCGAAGACGCCGTCGTCCTCGATGCGCAGCGCCGCCAGTCCGGTGATGTCGAAGAAACGGCGCCAGTTGATGCGCTCGCCAGCGTCGCGCCAATTGGCCAGGCGGAAATTCTGTTGCGCCAGCAACCCGCGCAACGCCTGCGGTTCGTTGACCGGCTGGAGGTTCGCCAGCGCGGGCTTTTCCGCGGCGCCGGCGACCAGCGGATAGTCCTCCGGCCTCAGCGGAAAACGATGCTCCGCATAGGCGAAGGCGAGCTTCCCCAGCGCCTCGTCCCAGACCAGCGTGATCTCGCCGCCGTCGATCGTTTCGCCCAGCGTCTTTGCGAGGAACGGCACCAGCACCTTGTCGCGAAGGCTGGCCTGCGCCGGTTCCCAGTCGATGTCGAACAGGTTGGCGAAAACGCTGTCACTGCCCTTCTCCAGCAGGTCGAGCCAGTAGGGATTGTCCGCGCCGCCGACCGCCATGTGGTTGGGCACGATGTCGAGGACGATGCCGATCTCGTGCGCGCGCAGCACCGCCGCCAGCGCACGAAATCCATCCTCGCCGCCCAGTTCGGGATTGACGCGCGCGTGATCGACCACGTCGTAGCCATGCAGCGAACCGGCGCGCGCCGCCAGGATGGGCGAGGCGTAGAGATGGCTGATGCCCAACTCGGCGAAATAGGACGCAAGCGCCGCGGCGTCGGCGAAGGTGAAGCCCTTGTGGAACTGCACCCGATAGGTGGCGCGCGGGCTCATGTTTCGCTCCGCGCCCGATGCAGCGTGCCGAGGTTGGCCTGTGCCTGCGGCGAGGCCAGCGCATCGCCGGGCGGCAGGCGCCGGCGCCAGTTGGGGTGCTCGTCGATGGTGCCGGGAATATTGGGCTGTTCCGGCAAGGCCAGGATGTCCTCGACCGGGACGATGGCAAGTTCGCAGGACGTGCGGCCGACGAAGTCGAGCGCCGCCGCGACGGCCGGCGCCGGATCGTCCGCCGGCGGCGGCGCGCCTTGCGCCGATCCGGCATCGCGCATGGCCGACCAGAGCTGTGCGCGGTCGTCCCCGCGCGCGCGGCGCTCGGCGCCGATATCGCCATGCGCCGATTTGCGCCCGAGCTTTTCCAGCCAGTCGATGTCGCGGCCCCGCCACCAGCCCGCAATGGTGGGCAGGTCATGCGTCGTGCTGAGCGCGGCCGCCTGCGCGGACCAGCGCCACGGCGGCATGAACCGTTCGCCGTCGCGCTGGAACCAGAGGACTTCCATGCCCATCATGCCGGCCCGGCTCGTCGCCTCGCGAAAGCCGTCCGGCACGGTGCCCAGATCCTCGCCGATGACGATGGCGCGATGACGCTGCGATTCCAGCGCGACCAGCGCCAGAAGATCGTGCATCGGATAATGCAGATAGACGCCCTCGCCGGCCGGCGCGCCGCGCGGCACCAGCCACAACCGGTAAAGGCCCATCGCATGATCGATCCGCACGCCGCCGGCGTGGCGCATATTCGCCCGCAGCGTGTCGATGAAGGCGGTGTAGCCGCTCTCCCTCAGCGCGGTCGGCGACAGTGCCGTGAGGCCCCAGTCCTGCCCCTGCGGATTGAAGATATCGGGAGGCGCGCCGATCGACAGGCCGGTCAGGATTTCGCCGGGCGCGCTCCAGGCATGGCTTCCATGCGGGTCCATGCCGACCGCGATATCGGCGATGAGGCCTATGGCCATTCCGCCGGCGCTGGCACGACTTTGCGCCGCCGCCAGGCCTTTCGCGCTCAGCCATTGCAGGAAGATATGAAAATCGACCTCTTCCTGGTGGTCGCGCGCGAAGGCCCGGACGTCCGCGTTGCCGGAATCCCGGAACGGCGCCGGCCATGACTGCCACTGCATGATCCCCTGCGCCCGGAAATGCGCATCGAGCGCCTCGAACCACGCGTGATGGACCAGGCGTTCGCCCTGTTCGGCCTGGAATGTCTCGAAGTCCTCAGGCGGATTTTCGAAATGCGCGAAGGCTTCCCGCAGCGCCGCCAGCTTGGCACGCGATGCGTCGGGCCAATCCACCAGCGCGTCTGCGCCGTCGTCGGCGGCGGGCGTGCCGGCGGCATAGAGCGGATTGAGAAAGAAGCGGGTCGACGGGCTGTAGGGGCTGATCCCGCCCGGCAGCAGCGCGTGCAGCGGGCTCACCGCAACCGCATCGACGCCGAGCGACGCGACGCGCCCGGCAAAGACCGCCAGCGCCGCGAGATCGCCGAAGCCGGCACTGCCGCGCAGGGAATAAAGCTGCACCGCGAGCGCCGCCAGCCGCCGGCCGGGCGCCGCGTCCGCGACGGTGAAGCAGCGCGGCGGCGCCACCGCCAGCGCGTGAACACCGTCCTCCGCTTCGATGCGATGATAGCCGGTCTCTTGCGGCGCTTCGCCGAACGGAAGTTTCTCGCCCGGACGCACGATCCGCAGCGGCGCGGGTCTCGACCCGCGTTCTTCCAGCAGCCTTTCGCTTTCGGCGATGTCCGCCGCGTTGACGGCCGGCAGCCCGAGAGCCGCCAGCACGATGCGCAATGTCTCCAGCGGAACGACCTTGTGCTGGCCGGACGCATCCGTCCATTCCGGCGCCAGCCCGGCCGCCGTCGCAAGCTGTATCAGGGCGGCGTCGCTCATGGCCGCTCGATCCAGCACAGTGTGGTGCGCGCGGGAATGCCGTCCTTGCCGGCTTCGCCCCATACAGGCGTATCGTTCGGCAATTGGGCCCGGACCGGCGCGTCGGCAAGATTCATGGCCAGCGTCAGGCGCGCGCTATCGCCCATGCGCCAGGAGGCGGGCACGGCCTTCTCGCCGACCGCCTCCGCCTGTTCGGCTTTTGCGCCCTTGAGGCGCGGAACGATCTGCCGATGGCGCAAGGCGAGAAGCGCCGTGTAGAGCGTGCGCCACGCGGCGGCGTCCGGGTCGTCGAAGCGCGGCCGGCTCTGCTCATAGGTTTCGCGCGCGTTCGGATCGGGAATCCGCGCACGCGTCTGCGCATCGGCGAATTCCGGAAATTTGGCGAATTCGGCGCGCCGCCCCTCGCGCACCGCATCGGCCAAATCGTCATCGCCGTGGTCGCAGAAATAGAGAAACGGCTCGCGGGCGCCCGCCTCCTCGCCCATGAAGATCAGCGGGATCTGGGGACAGAGGAGCAGGAGCGCCGTCGCGGCCTTCAGCGCTTGCGGATTCGCCAGGACACTCAGCCTTTCGCCCAGCGCGCGATTGCCGGTGTGATCGTGGTTCTGCAGGAAAGCGACAAACGACGTCGGCGGCAGGTGTCCGCTGGGCGTGCCGCGCGGCCGGCCGACATTGCGCGAGTGCTGGCCCTGATAGACGAAGCCCTCGCGCAGCACGCGGGCGAGCTTTTGGATCGGGTCATCCGCATAGTCGGCATAATAGCCCGCGCGTTCGCCGGTCAGCAGGACGTGCAGCGCATGGTGGAAATCGTCGTTCCACTGCGCATCGAAATCCCTTTCTAGCAAAGCCGCGTCATTGTTCTCGTTCTCCATGATGAGATGCACATGGCGACCGTCCAGCACGTCGTCATGCACCGCGCGCGCCAATTCGCGCAGGAAGCCGTCATCGTCGATGGCATGGACGGCATCCAGGCGCAGACCGTCGACGCGGAATTGCCGGGTCCAATAGAGCGCGTTCTCGATGAAGAAGCGACGCACCTGCGGCCGGCGGAAATCGATGGCGTCGCCCCAAGGCGTGTGGCGGTCGCCGCGGAAGAAGCGCTTGGCATAGGACGGCAGGTAATTCCCGTCCGGACCGAAATGGTTGTAGACGACGTCGAGAAAGACCATCAGGCCCAGGCCGTGGGCTGTGTCGATCATCTGCTTCAACTCGTCGGGCGAGCCGTAGCGTTCGTCCGGCGCGAAGGGCAGCACGCCGTCATAGCCCCAATTGCGCGCGCCCGGAAAATCCGCGATCGGCATCAGCTCGACGGCGGTGATGCCGAGATCGCGCAAATCCGGCAATCTTTCGCCGATGCCCCGAAAGCCGCCCATCAATCCGGGATGAAGCTCATAGAGCACGGTCTCTTCCCAGGGCCGGCCGCGCCAATCCGCGTTCCGCCACACATGGCGCGTCGGATCGGTCACGATGCTGAATTCGCCGTTTTGCGCGCGCGATGCCGGATCGGGGACCAGCGTATCGCCGACGCGGAAGCGATATTGTGTGCCGGGCGGCGCCGACACGACGACTTCCCGCCATCCGTCGCCCGCCGCCGTCATCGTCCGTGAGTCGGCGCCGGCGATCTCGAGCTGCACGTCCTCGCAATCGGGCGCCCAGAGGCGGAACCGCGTGCCGTCCGCTTCGATGCGCGGCCCCCAGCAAAATTCCATTGCCGCCGTCACGGCGGCGCATCCAGTGTCGTCGTGACGATCACGCAGGCATGGCTCTGCACGGCGCGCAACGGCCCGTCGAGATTCACCGGCTCCAGCGCCGGTTCGGCGCTGTCGATCAGCACCTGCCAGCCCAGCGTGTCCGGCAGGTGGAAATCCAGCGTGTCTTCCGAACCGTTCATCAGGAGCGCGACGACCTCGACCTTGCCGTCGGCGCGCCGAGACGCCCGTCGCATCACCAGCGCCCGCCCCTGACTGTTGGCCCAATCCTCTTCGGATAGAATCTGGTTGCGCTCGTCGAGCCAGTCGAGATCGCGAAAGCCCGGCGCGATCTCCGCGCCGTGCAGGAATTTATCGCCGCGCAGGCTCTTATGGCGCAATGCGATGAGCCTGGAGGTGAAAGCGAGCAGCGATTTTCCCGCGTCGCCGGACAACAAGCTCCAGTCCAGCCAGGAAATCTCGTTGTCCTGGCAATAGGCGTTGTTGTTGCCGCGCTGGCTGCGGCCGAATTCGTCGCCCGCCAGCAGCATCGGCGTGCCCAGCGAGCAGAACAGCGCGGTTAGCAGCGAGCGCTTGCTGCGCTCGCGCATGGTGTTGATGGCGGCATCGGCGCTGGGGCCTTCCACGCCCCAGTTGCGCGACAGATTGTCGGAGATGCCGTCGCGATTGTCCTCGCCATTCGCCTCGTTGTGCTTGCCCTCATACATCACGATGTCAGCCAGCGGCGCGCCGTCATGGCTGGCGATATAGTTGATCGAGGCGGACGGCCGCCGCACACCGAAGAAATCATCCGAGCCGGACAGACGCTTGGCGAGATCGGGCCGCTGGCCCGCATCGCCGCGCCAGTAGCGCCGCAGCGTGTCGCGATAGCGATCGTTCCATTCGCCGAACGGCGGCGGATGGTTGCCGAGCTGGTAGCCGCCGGGACCGATGTCCCACGGCTCGGAGATCAGCTTGACGCGCGACAGCACGGGGTCCTGGCGCAGCGAGTCGAAGAAGCCGCAGCCGGGATCGAAGCCGGAATGCTCGCGGCCCAGCGTGGCGCCCAGATCGAAGCGGAAACCGTCGACATGGAAGGACTGCACGAAATAGCGCAGCGAATCCATCACCATCTGCGCCACGCGGGCGTGGCTCAGATCGACCGTGTTGCCGGTGCCGGTGTCGTTGGCGAAACGGCGCTTGTCGTCGTCGATCAGCCGGTAGTAATTGGCATTGTCCAGGCCGCGCCACGACAGCGTCGGACCAAGTTCGCTGCCCTCGCAGGTGTGGTTGTAGACGACGTCGAGCAGCACCTCGATTCCGACGGCATGCAGCTGGCGGATCGCCGTGCGCAGTTCATCCGCCGGATCGGCGACGCCATAACCCGGCTCCGGCGTGAAGAACGAGAGCGTGTTGTAGCCCCAGTAATTGCTGAGGTTCTTTTTCGTCAGCTCGCGGTCCTGCAGGAAGGCATGGATCGGCAAAAGCTCGATGGCGGTGACGCCCAGCCGGCGCAGATGGTCGATCACGGCGCCGCTGCCCAGCGCCGCATAGGTGCCGCGGTCGCGTTCGCCCACCGCGTCGAGCAATTTGGTCAGGCCCTTGACATGCGCCTCATAGATGACGGTATCCGACCATGACGTGTTCGGCGGCCTGTCGTCGCCCCAGGCGAAATTCTCCGCGACCACTGCGGCCTTCACCATCGACGGCGCACTGTCGCGCCGGTCGAGCGTGAGATCGGCCTTCTGCGACTGACCGCGATAGCCGAACAGCGTGTCGCTCCAGCGGATGCCGCCGACCAGCCGCTTGGCATAGGGATCGAGCAGCAATTTGTTGGCATTGAAGCGGTGGCCGTTCTCGGGCTCGTAAGGCCCCTGGGCGCGATAGCCGTAGACGAGGCCCGGCGCGGCGCCCGGCAGGTAGCCGTGCCAGACCTCGTCGGTGTGCTCCGGCAGCGTCAGGCGGGCGGTTTGCTGATTGTGCGCGGCATCGAACAGGCAAAGCTCCACGGCGGTGGCGTTGGCCGAGAACACCGCGAAATTGACGCCGAGGCCGTCCCAGGTCGCGCCCAGCGGATAGGGCAGCCCGGCTTCGAGACGGTCAAACACGGGCGGCATGAGATCATCCTTCGAAGGCGAGGACCAGGGTGGCCAGGGGGGGCAGCAGCAGGGACAGCGACTGGCCGTAACCATGCGCGGGCTCCGGCACAGTGACAACGCATCCCGTGTTGCCGAGGTTGCCGCCGCCATATGCCGCAGCGTCGGTGTTGACGATCTCGCGCCAGGCGCCGGCGCGCGGCACGCCGACGCGGTATTCACTGCGCGGCGTGGGCGTCATATTGACGGCAACGACGATGGGCCGGGCACCAGCCGAGCGGCGCTCATAGACAAAGACGCTGTTGGCGTGGTCGTTGCCGATCAGCCAGCGAAAGCCGGCCGGATCGGTATCGCTGGCGTGGAGAGCGGGTTCTTTCGCGTAGAGCCCGTTCAGATCGCCGACCAGGCGCTGCAAGCCGGCATGGCCGGCATCGTGCAGCAGATCCCATTCGATTTCGCCGTCATGGCTCCATTCGCGCTTCTGGCCGATCTCACCGCCCATGAAAAGCAGCTTCTTGCCGGGATGCGTCCACATGAACGCGAAATAGGCGCGCAAGGTCGCCAGCTTGCGCCAATCGTCGCCGGGCACGCGGCCGAACAGCGAGGCCTTTCCGTGCACGACCTCGTCATGCGACAGCGGCAGCACGAAGCGCTCGGAGAACGCATAGACCAGGCCGAACGTGAGTTCGCTGTGATGCCAGGCGCGATAGAGCGGATCGCGCGCGATATAGGACAGCGTGTCGTGCATCCAGCCCATGTTCCATTTGTAGGAGAAGCCGAGCCCGCCCTGCGCGACCGGCGCCGAGACGCCGGGCCAGGCGGTGGATTCCTCCGCGATGGTGACCGCACCGGGGCAGCGCTCCGCGACGAGCTGGTTCAGCCGGCGCAGGAAATCGACGCTTTCCAGATTCTCGCGGCCCCCATAGCGGTTGGGAATCCATTCGCCCGGCTGCCGCGAATAATCGCGATAGAGCATGGAGGCGACCGCATCGACGCGCAGCCCGTCGACATGGAAATGTTCGAGCCAGTAAAGCGCGCTGGCGATCAGGAAACCCTGCACCTCGCGCCGGCCCATATTGTAGATCAGCGTGTTCCAGTCCTTGTGCAGGCCCTCGCGCGGGTCGCCATGCTCGTAGAGCGCAGTGCCGTCGAAATGGGCGAGGCCATGCGCGTCGCTCGGAAAATGCGCCGGCACCCAGTCGAGGATGACGCCGATGCCGGCGCGGTGGCAGGCATCGACGAAATGGGCGAACTCTTCCGGCGTGCCGTAGCGTGCGCTCGGCGCGAATTGCGACAGCGGCTGGTAGCCCCAGGAACCGCCGAACGGATGTTCCATGATCGGCAGCAATTCGACATGGGTGAAGCCGAGATCGCCGACATAGGGGATCAGCCGCTCGGCAAGGCCGCGCCAGTCGAGCACGTCCTGCGGCGCGCCCTCGGGTCGCAGCCAGGACGCCGCATGCACTTCGTAAATGGCGATCGGCGCGGTCGGCGCCTGCGCCGCCGCCCGGCGCGCCATCCAGTCGGCGTCGCTCCAATGGAATTTCCACGGCTGCGCGACGATGGAAGCGTTGGCGGGCGGACGCTCCGTCGCGCGCGCCAGCGGATCGGCTTTCAGCGGCAGCACATTGCCGTCCGGTCCGACGATCTCGTATTTGTAGCGTTCGCCGGCGCCGAGCCGCGGCAGGAAAATTTCCCAGACACCGGCGCTGTGACGCAGCCGCATCGGATGGCGCCGCCCGTCCCAGCCGTTGAAATCGCCCACCACCGAAACGCGCCGCGCATTGGGCGCCCAGACCGCGAAGTGAACGCCCTGCACGCCGCCGATCTCGGTGACCGACGCGCCCATGCGTTCCGCCAGCTTCCAGTGTGCGCCTTCGGAGAAAAGATGCAGATCTAGATCGCCGAGGACCGGACCGAAGGCATAGGGATCCTCGGTCTCCTGCACCACCTCACCCCAGTGGATGCGCAGCACATAGGGCGAAGAATTCTTCAGTTGGCCGATGAAAAGTCCGGTATCGCCGACCTGTGTTAGCGCGCTGGTCAGGTCGCCTGCGATGACTTCCGCGCGCGCGGCCCCCGGCAGGAAGGTCCGCAGCACCAGGCCGCGCGCGGTTTGGTGAGGCCCAAGGAAGCCGAACGGATCGGAGAGCCGGCCGGCGACCAGCGCTGCCGCGCCCGCCGTCCCCTGCGCGTTGGAGATGTCGATGTCCTGCTTGGTCATGGCGCAACCTTGGCCAGCCGGTTCGCCAGCTTGATGAAGCCGCCCAGCGGCACGTCGATCCAATCGGGGCGGTTGTTCGCTTCATAAACGATTTCGAACGCCGCCTTTTCGAGCGCGAAGATTGCCAGCAGCCGCTCCTCGCGCGCGTCGAGCGCCGCGCCGCGCCCTTCGCCATAGCCGGCCAGGAACGCCGCGCGCGCCTTTTCGCCGAACACCTGCAGCAGCGTCGCGGCGCGTTCCGCCCCCTGGCCGGCGCCGGCAAGCCGGTCGTTGCGCGCCGCGATGCCGCCGACATAGTCGAAGGAGCGCAGCATGCCGGCGACGTCGCGCAGAGGGCTGTTCTTGGCGCGGCGCTCGACGAGCGGCCTGGTGGGCTCGCCCTCGAAATCGATGATGATGGCGTCGCCGGCCGCGACCAGCACCTGGCCCAGATGGAGGTCGCCATGGATGCGGATCAGCGCCGATCCCTCGCCCTCGCCCAGCGCCGCATCGGCGGCAGTCAGGATGTCGTCACGGCGCTTCAGCCATTCGCGCAGGCGCGTCGCGGGCTCGTCCGCCTTGTCCGCAAGGTGCCGCTCCATGGCGTCGAACGCACCGCTCAGATGCGCGCCGAGCAGCTTGCGCCAAGTAGCGATCGTCTCGCCATCGGCGGTCTCAGGCTTGAAATCCGGATTGTCGCTCGCGCGCGACAGCACGACATGCATCTCGCCCAGCCGGCGCCCGACGACGCGGATGAAATTCTCAAAGGTCTCGAGATCGGCCTGACCGTCGGTCTGCGCGACGGCGCGGTCGTCGATCAGCCTTCCGACCTGTTCCAGCGACCAGGCGAAGCCGTCGCCCTGGTTCTCGACGAAGCGCTGCACCACGGCGACGGCCGCCCGCGTTCCGTCCGCGCTCACATAGGCGACATCGCCCATCAGCGAGGCGATGCCGGTGAAACCGCGTTCGGTCAGCACGCGCACCATCTCCGGCTCGGGATGGATGCCGTCCACCAGCCGGCGGAACAGCTTGATCACCGCCAGGCGTCCGACGATCAGTGTCGAGTTGCTCTGCTCGGCGCCCGGCCATTCGATCTCGGCGTCGGCGGCGATCTCGCTCAGCGCCGGCGCCGGTGTGAAGACGAAACCGCGCGCATCGGGCACGATCTCGCCGGCCTGCGCCAGTCCGGCCAGGATCGCACGGGCGAATTTCGCCGAGGCGAAGCCGTCCGTCAGAAGCCCGACGCGCGGCCCCCGGCGCACCCGCGCCAGGGCCAGCGGCACTTCGAACGGACAGGACGGCGCATCTTCCCAGGCGATGGCGAGCGGCAGCGCATAGCGCTCGGTCCGCTGCGGCGTCGCGACCTCAAGCACGCAGAAGACGAGTTCGCGGTCCTGCGCGGACAGCGCCGCGGAATCCGCGACCGTCACCGTGGGAACGCCCGCGCCCTTGCCCTGGAACCAGCGCCGCTGCACCACGTAGGCGGGCAGGATCTCCTTTTCCAGCACGGTCCGCGGACGGCCGGTCAGGATATTGGCCAATCCGTCGCGCAGCACGAAGGTGTGATATTCGGCGATGTTCTCGGAGGTCGCGGTGCTCCAGGTCGGCTGCTGCGCGTCGGTGCTCAGCGAGAACCAGTAGAAGCCGAAGGCCGGCAGCGTCAGCAGATAGGTGAGCTGGCCGATCTTGGGGAACGGCACCTCGCCGGACAATTCCACCGGTGTGCGCCCGGCGAACTCACTCAAATCCAGCTCGACCGCCTGCGCCGTGCGCGAGACAGTGGCGACGCAGAGGATCGTCTCGCCGTCGCGCTCGCGCAGATAGGACAGCACCTTGCGGTTCTGCGGCCTGAGAAAGCGCGCCGTCCCGCGGCCGAACGCCTTCCAATGGCCGCGCACCACCAGCATGCGGCGCAGCCAGTTGAGCAGCGAATGCGGATCGCGCCATTGCGCCTCGACATTGACCGCCTGGTAGCCGTAAAGCGGATCCATGATGACGGGCGAGACCAGCGCGGCAGGATCGGCGCGGCTGAAGCCGCCATTGCGGTCGGAGGTCCACTGCATCGGCGTGCGCACGCCGTCGCGGTCACCCAGATGGATGTTGTCTCCCATCCCGATCTCGTCGCCGTAATAGAGGATCGGCGTGCCCATGATGGTGAGCAGCAGCGAGTTCATCAGCTCGATGCGCCGGCGGTCGTGCTCGAGCAGCGGCGCGAGCCGGCGCCTGATGCCGAGATTGAGCCGCGCCCGCTTGTCGGCGGCGTAGGTCTTCCAGAGATAGTCGCGCTCCTTGTCGGTGACCATCTCCAGCGTCAGCTCGTCGTGATTGCGCAGGAAGGTCGCCCATTGGCAGTTCGCCGGCGCGTCGGGCGTCTGGCGCATGATGTCCATGATGGGGAAGCGGTCCTCCTGGGCGATCGCCATGTACATGCGCGGCATCAGCGGAAAGTGGAACAGCATATGGCACTCGTCGCCATCGCCGAAATAGGCCTGGACATCCTCCGGCCATTGGTTGGCCTCGGCAAGCAGCATGCGGCCGGGATAATGCGCGTCGACCTCGGCGCGGATGCGCTTCAGCACGGCGTGGGTCTCGGGCAGGTTCTCGTTGTTGGTGCCTTCGCGCTCGACCAGATAGGGCACCGCATCGAGGCGCAGCCCGTCGACGCCCATATCGAGCCAGTAGCGCATCACCGAGATCGCTTCCGCCAGCACGGCCGGGTTGTCGAAATTGAGGTCGGGCTGGTGCGAATAGAAGCGGTGCCAGTAATAGGCTTTCGCCTCGTCGTCCCAGGTCCAGTTCGATTTCTCGGTGTCGAGGAAGATGATGCGCGTGCCGGCATATTTCTTGTCGGTGTCGGACCAGACGTAATAGTCGCGCTCCGGCGATCCCGGCGGCGCCTTGCGCGCGCGCTGGAACCAGGGATGCTGGTCGGAGGTGTGGTTCAGCACCAGCTCGGTGATGACGCGCATCCCCTTGGCATGCGCCAGCTCGATGAAGCGGCGCACGTCGTCGATCGAGCCGTAATCGGGATGGACGCCGCGATAATCGGCGATGTCGTAGCCATCGTCGCGCCGGGGCGAGGGATAGAATGGCAGCAGCCAGATCGCGGTGACGCCGAGCTCGGCCAGGTAGTCGAGCTTGCCGATCAGGCCCTGGAAATCGCCCACGCCGTCATTGTTGGCATCGGCGAAGGATTTGACGTGGAGCTGGTAGATGACCGCGTCCTTGTACCAGAGCGGATCGTGGGCGCGTTCTTCCCGGATCGTCTCATCGGCGCGGGGTACCGGGATGTCTTCGCGGAGGTTCCTCGCTGGGCCTCCGCCGGGCAGACGCGCCAGAGCCGGTAGGGGGCGACCGGCTCCAGGCGCAGACGCTGGATCTTGCCGTGCCAGACGAAGTGTTGGCCGCTCAGCAGATCTTCGACGAACAGCGCGCCGCTATCCGGCAGGCTCCATTCCCAGAGCGGAATCTCGAAATCGCATTCCTGCGAAGTGTGTGGATCGAGGTTCACGGCGACGAGAATTGTCTCGCCGGCGACGTGCTTGCCGTAATAGAGGACCTTCGGATTGAAGGCGTTGTAGAAGGTCACGCCCAGATGCGTCTGCAGCGCGGGATGCGCCTGGCGCAGGCGGTTGAGGGTCGCGATCTCGGCCGTGATGTTGCCCGGCGCGGTCCAGTCGCGCGGCCTGATCTCGTATTTTTCCGAGTCGCGATATTCCTCGCGGCCGGGCAAGGCGGCCGCCTCGCAGAGCTCGAAGCCGGAATAGATGCCCCACA
>JAATGL010000147.1 GCA_015654705.1 Alphaproteobacteria bacterium
ACGGGATGATCTATATCCGCGGCCAGGCGCGCGACTATGACGGCTGGCGGCAGATGGGATGCGACGGCTGGTCGTTCGCCGAGGTGCTGCCCTATTTCAAGCGCGCCGAGGGCAACCAGAACGGCGGCGACGACTATCACGGCGCAGACGGGCCGCTGCGGGTCTCGAACGGTCATTCGACCAATCCGCTGTTCCGCAGTTTCGTGCAGGCCGGCGCCGAGGCCGGGCACAGGCAGACGAAGGACTTCAACGGCGCGCAGCAGGAAGGCTTCGGCCCCTACCAGCTCACCATCCATGACGGCAAGCGCTGGAGCGCGGCCAGGGCCTATCTGCATCCGGCGCTGGCGCGGCCCAATCTGACGGTCGAATCCCACGCTCATGCGGCGCGCATCGTGCTCGAAGGCAGCCGCGCCGTCGGCGTCGAATATGTGCAGAAGAAGCAGGCGCTGAAGGTCCATGCGACGCGCGAGGTGATCCTCTGCGGCGGCGCGGTCAACACGCCGCAGCTCCTGCTGCTCTCCGGCATCGGCGATCCCGAGACGCTGGCGCGTTTCGGCATTCCGGTCGTGGCCGACCTGAAGGGCGTCGGACGGAACCTGCAGGATCATCTGGACTGCTCGATCCAGTATGAGTGCTCGCAGCCGATCACGCTCTACAGCCAGGCCAGCCCGCTCAGGGCGATCAAGACGGGGCTCGAATATCTTCTGTTCGGCACGGGGATCGCGACCGGCCAGGGGCTCGAATCCGGCGCGTTCCTCAAGAGCCGGCCCGACCTCGAAACGCCCGACCTGCAACTCCACTTCATCGCCGCGCTGATGCACGACCACACCCGCGTCAAGGCGGACCGCCACGGCTTCATGACGCATGTCTGCCAGCTGCGCCCGCAGAGCCGCGGCCACATCACGCTGAAATCGACCGATCCGCTGATGGCGCCGCTCATCCAGCCGAACTACCTGGAGGCCGAGGAGGACCGCCGCGTGCTGCGCGAAGGCGTCAAGCTGGCGCGCGCGGTGTTCGCGCAGGCCGCGTTCGATCCCTATCGCGGCCCGGAACTGATGCCCGGCGCCCATGTCACCAGGGACGACCAGATCGACGCCTTCGTGCGCCGCACGGCGGAGACGATCTATCATCCGGTCGGCAGTGCCAGGATGGGAACGGACGCGCAAAGCGTCGTCGATCCCCAGCTCAGGGTTCACGGCATCGAGGGCCTGCGCGTCGTCGACGCCTCGGTGATGCCGGCGCTGGTCTCGGGCAACACCAACGCGCCCACCATCATGATCGCCGAAAAGGCCGCCGACATGATCCTCGGCCGTCCGCCGCTGGCGCCGCAGAGCGTGCAAGCCGCGGCATAATCGCAAGCTGCCGTCACAGAACCGTCGCGCGCGGTGCGGATCAGGTTCGCGACCCTTTGCGAAGATTGGCCGCTTTCCTCGATGCAACTTCGGACGTATGGTGGCGTTATGAGGGTGATGAAATCCGCCATTCTGGTCGTCGCCGCCGCGCTGCTTGCGTGTCCGGCACAGGCGCAATCGACCCGCTACGACGTCAAGACGATGAATTTCGACCTGTGGTGCCAGGAGCAGGCGAAGCTCCCGGCCGAGCGCTGCGACAAGCGGCAGCCCGACGACGAGCAGCAGTTCGAAATCTATCGCGCCAAGATCGAGAAATACGAAGTGCCCTATCTGAAGGGCAAGGAAAAAGAGCGGCAATTCGATCGCACCGTGCTGCACAATGATCCGGTCGACAATCCGATCGACAAGAGCCCGTCGGCCCAGGCGCAGACCTCGTCGCCCGCGGATGGCGATTCGAATCCCTAAATCACGGCCTCAACTTCCCGGTTCGACGATGGCGATGTTTCCGCCGAGCATCGCCGCGACGCGTTGCAGGATGTTGTCGGCCTCGAAATGCGGCGGATTGGGCCGGTCGCGAGACACCACCAGCCGCAGATGCGGCGCCTTGGCGTGGTTGCGCAGGATCTGATTGGACGGCGGCGGCGGGGGCGGCGGGTTGGTGGCCAGGAGCGGCTCGTCCTCGCGCACCAGCTGGGAGGCGACCAGGCGCTGGAACGCCACCGGGCGGCCGCCGAGCTGGGTGATGTCGCTCAGCACCTGCGTCATGCCGACGAAGCGCGCCGGCTCGCCGCCGTTGAAGCTGATGGGCGCGAGCACGGTCTCCATCTCGACCATGCCGCAATCGGCCGTCGCCCCGATCGCGGAGAGGCAGACCGGCTGGCGGAGCTTCAGGGCCTGCTTCAGGAGCGAGCCGACCGCCATGCCCGATCCGCCCTCCCAATTGCCGAGAAAACCGGTGCCCTTGAGTTCGAAGCCGAAGCGCTCGCACAGCCCGGTGCCCGCCAGGCGGTAGATCGGCCGGCCGGGATTGATCGCGTCCAAGATGAAGACATGGGAGAGCATGCGCTTGATGGCGCGCGGATCGATCTCCGTCTGGTCGGGAACGTCGCGGCCCTGGCGCAGGCGGCTCCAATACCCGACCAGCAGATGGGAATTCTTGTGCTTCATGATCCGCTCGCCCCACGACTCTTCGACGCGGCGGAATGATCCAGATCGGAACGGTGCCGCTCGCTTGCGGGAACTCAGGAGCGAAAGCCGTGCCAAGGTCGGCGCTTAGGACCAGGGCCCGCGCCGCGCGAACGGTCCGAAATAGCGAATCTCGCGCGCTTTGAGCAGCGGCGTGAGAACGAGCCCCGCGGCAAAGCCGCCGACATGGGCCCAGAACGCGGTGCCCGGCTTGGTCGGATCGGTCAGCGCGGCGCTGACCAGCTGGGTGGCGAACCAGAATCCGACCACCCACACCGCACGGATCCACAGCGGATAGAAGATGATCCCCAGCGGGATGATCACATGCACGCGGGCGCGCGGATAGAGCAGCATATAGGCGCCGAGCACGCCGGAGATCGCGCCCGAGGCGCCCACCATCGGCACCTGCGACGTGGAGTCGATGAACACCATGGCGAGCGCGGCGGCGAGCCCGCAGGCGAAATAGAACAGCGCAAACCGCGCATGCCCCATCGCCTCCTCGATATTGTTCCCGAAGATCCAGAGATAAAGCATGTTGCCGCCCAGATGCAGCCAGCCGCCATGCAGGAACATCGAGATGAAGATGGTGGCGAAGGCGGGCACGCCCAGCATCAAGGACGGCGCCGGTTCCGAGCCGAACAGGGCCGCCGGCGTGAAGCCCAGCACGCCCAGCGCCCCGTCCATGTTGCGGCCCAGCGAGACCTCCCAGAGGAAGGCCGCCACGCAGAGCGCGATGAGGCTCCAGTTCACGAAGGGCGCGTGGTCGACGGGGTTGTCGTCCGAGATCGGGATCATGTCTTGCGACCGCGAAGCGGGACCCGCCCGCCTGTGCCATTTCGGATCAGCATAAGGGGCGATCTCGGGGGCGGGAATGGCATGGATCGTGAAGCGGAGGGCACGGTCATCAAGGCCTTGTCCATCAACCCGGCGCGGGAACGGGCGGCCCATGTGTAAGACGACCGCTGCGAAGGAGCCATAGCATGCCGCCGATCTCTTTCAGATTTGTCGTTGCCGCCCTTGCCGGTGCGGCCATGACGGTTGCCTCCGTCTCGCAGGCCGCGGCCGGCGGCTTCTATACCGGCGGCAATTTCGGAAGCATCGGCACGCCGGGCGGCACCGGACCGGGATGCGGCGGCGGCGGTGGCGGCGGCTCGACCATCAACATCTACAAACCCGTCACGATCACGACGGACATCAACATCACCAAGAACATCAACCTGTCGAAGAACATCAACATCAACAAATCGGTGGTCATCAACAAGGGCGGCGCCGAGGCGTTCGCCTTCGCCCAGGCGCTGGCCAGCGCCAATGCCAGCGCCAGCGCCAACGTGACCGTCTATGCCGGCAACAACGAATACGTCACGGTCAATGCCCGCCCCGAATCCGATTTGGGCGAGATCAAGGCGTCGGGCCATTGCGAGATGCAGGAAGCCACCGTCGTCAAGGCGGTCCACGCGGTCTGCGTGTCCGCCGAGGGTCGCGAATTCCCCGCCTCGCACATGACGGCCGACACCTGGATCGAATCCTCCTATGAGGGCGAGGTCGTGCGCTGCATTCCCGGCTCGCATGTCAAGATCGTGATCGGCGACGTGCTGCAGTCCGACCAGGGCATGGCCGGCACCTATTCCAACGGCGTGATCCTGCAATGCGGCGAGCACGAAGCGGTGCGCCACTACAAGGACGGCATGCTGAAATGCGCCCCCGCCATGGCCGTTCCCGACTGCACCGAGCGCACCAATCTGCGCAAATACGGCACCGGCGACATGTTCTTCACCTATCGCAGCACCGTCTGCGTCACCGCGCCCCGCACCGCCTCGCGCGAACTGGAGCTCGAAGGCCTGAAGCTGAACGGCGGCGTCGGCGACGACAGCGGGTATTGAGCGCACGCGGCTAGGGGCACCTTCGCCCGCAAAAGCCGGAGCATCCCTTGCGTACTTTGGGGCGTCGCTGCGCGGCGCCTCGAAGCATGCCGGAAATTGCTCCGGCGCTTGCGCCGCGGGGTTCGGCTGGTATTGTGCGGCGCACTCCCCAACCCGGGTTTCCCATGAATATCCACGAATACCAGGCCAAAGAGGTCCTTCGCGGCTTCGGCACGCCCGTGCCGCGCGGCAAGGCGGCGTTCAGCGTCGAGGAGGCCGTCGCGGCGGCGGAAGAACTGGGCGGGCCGGTCTGGGTGGTCAAGGCGCAGATCCATGCCGGCGGACGCGGCAAGGGCGGCGGCGTCAAGGTCGTCAAATCCATCGCCGAGGTGAAGGCGGAAGCCGAGCGCATGCTGGGCATGACGCTGGTGACGCACCAGACCGGCCCGCATGGCCGCGTGGTGCGCAGGCTCTATATCGAGGACGGCTCGGCGATCGCGCGCGAGCTTTATCTCTCCGCCCTGGTCGATCGCGCGACCAGCCGCGTGGCCTTCATCGTCTCGACCGAGGGCGGCATGGACATCGAGGAGGTCGCGCACAAGACGCCGGAGCGGATCAGGACCTTTCAGGTCGAGCCGGCGGTCGGCTACTCGCCCTATATCGGCCTGGAGATCGCCACCGCGCTGAAGTTGAAGGGCGACGAGGCCAAGCAGTGCGGCAAGGTGGTGCAGAGCCTCTACAACGCGTTCCTCGCCAAGGACATGAGCCTGCTGGAAATCAACCCTTTGGTCGTGACCAGGGACGGCAACGTGGTCTGCCTCGATGCCAAGATCAATTTCGACGACAATTCGCTCTACCGCCACAAGGACATCCTGGCGCTGCGCGATCTCGACGAGGAAGACCCGATGGAGGTCGAGGCGTCGAAATACGACCTCTCATACATCAAGCTCGACGGCTCGATCGGCTGCATGGTCAACGGCGCCGGCCTCGCCATGGCGACGATGGACATCATCAAGCTCTACGGCGAGGAGCCGGCCAACTTCCTCGACGTCGGCGGCGGTGCCTCGAAGGAGAAGGTGACGGCGG
>JAATGL010000214.1 GCA_015654705.1 Alphaproteobacteria bacterium
GATGCCGTCCAGCGAGATGGTCAGCATGGCGACGAAGAAGGTGCTCATGGCGATGCCTTGCACCATCAGAGGCCAGACGAAATCCCAGAAGCCGGCGTCGTTGGTGTAGCCCGCGCGCATGAAATACGAGACCGCGAAGGCGCCGAAGGCGACGGTGGCGAGGATCCGCGCATCGACCCGCGACATGAAGCGCGCCGCGATGGGCGTGAGCAGCACGGCCACCACGCCGCTGGGCGCCGCCACCAATCCCGCCCAGGTGGCCGTGTAGCCGACATTGGTCTGGAGCCAGAGCGGCAACAGCAGAATGTTGGCGAAGAACACCGCATAGCCCAGGCACAACGCGATGTTTCCCAGCGCGAAATTGCGGTTGCGGAAAAGCGTGAGATCGACGACCGGATTCGTCTCGGTCAGTTCCCAGATGATCCAGGCCACGCAGGAGATGGCGGCGACGATGGCGAGGATCACGATCTGCGGCGAGGAAAACCAGTCGGCGTCCTTGCCGGTGTCCAACATCACCTGCAGCGAACCGACCCAGATCGCCAGCAGCGCCAGCCCCATGCGGTCGATCGGCAATTTCCGCGTCGGCGTTTCGCGGTCGGAGAGATTGGTCCAGCACAGGAAGCTCGCCAGCAATCCGACCGGCACGTTGATCAGGAAGATCCAGCTCCAATGGACGTTGTCGGAGATGTAGCCGCCCATGATCGGGCCCACGATCGGCGCCACCAGCGTCGTGATCGACCAGATGCCCAAGGCGGTCGCGCGCTTTTCCGGCGGGAAGATCGCGATCAGCAGGGCCTGCGAGCCGGGGATCATCGGCCCCGAAACCGCACCCTGCAGGATGCGGAACACGATCAGCGCCGGCAGGCTCCAGGCGATGCCGCAGAGAAAGGACGCGAAAGTGAAGAGAAGGACGGAGAGCACGAAGGTGCGCACCACGCCGAAGCGGCCCATCAGCCAGCCGGTCAGCGGCACGGCCACGCCGTTCGACACCGCGAAGGAGGTGATGACCCAGGTGCTCTGGTCGGTGCTGGCGCCCAGATTGCCGGCGATGGTCGGCAGCGAGACGTTGGCGATGGTGGTGTCGAGCACCTGCATGAAGGTGCCGAGCGCCAACGCGATCGACGTGACCGCGAGTTGCATGCCGATCAGCGGCTTCTGCGGCGGCGCGGCGCCGGGCCCGCTCATCGCTCAGGCGCCGTTCTGCGCGAGGATGCGCGCGATAACTTTGTCCGCTTCGGCGGCGCCGTCATCGTCCAGATTGCCGCGCATTTCCCGGAACGGTACGGTCGAGCCCGCGGTCGAGCCGGAAGTGTCGCGCACATCGGCGCTCACATCGACCGAGAAGCCCAGGCGCAGCGGGTGGTCGCGCAGTTCCTTCGGATCGAGGGCGATGCGCACCGGCGCGCGCTGCACGATCTTGATCCAGTTGCCGGACGCGTTCTGCGGCGGCAGCAGCGCGAAGGCGCTGCCGCTGCCGGCGCCGAGACCCACGATCCTGCCATGATAGGTCACGCCGCCGCCGTAGAGATCGGCGGTCACCGTCACCGGCTGGCCGACGCGCATGTCGCGCAGCTGCCCCTCCTTGAAGTTGGCATCGACCCACACCGCGTCGAGCGGCACCACCGCCATCAGCGGCGTGCCCGGCGCGATCTGCTGGCCCAGCTGCACCGTGCGCTGTGCCACCACGCCGGCGACCGGCGCGCGAAGGCGCATATGCGCCTGCACGATGGAGGCTTGGCGAAGCGCGGCGATCGCTGCCAGCACGTCGGGATTGGTGGCGACGGAGGTGCCCTGCACCGATGCCAGGGCCTCGCCGAGGGCGCTTTCGGTCGCCTGTACCGATGCCGCGGCCGCCGTCACGGCGTCGCGCGCATGGGCGAGTTCCTCGTGCGAGACCGCATTGCCCGCCTCGCCGCGGCGGCTGTAGTCGCTTTTGGCCTGCGCCAGGTTCACCCGCGCCGCCGCCAGCTGCGCGCGCAATTCGCTGACCTTGGAGAATTTGCCGCGCACGGCGCGGATGCTGCGCGCCAGCTCGGCCTCCGCCGCCCGCATCGCCACATCTGCCTTGACCGGATCGAGTTCGACCAGAAGCTGGCCGCGCCGCACGCTTTGGGTGTTGTCGGCATGCAGCGCCACGACCGTGCCCGCCTCGCGGCTGGTGATCGCGACGATATCGCCGCTCACATAGGCGTCGTCGGTGCCGACGAAATGGCGCGCATAAAGCAGCCAGTAAAGGCCGTAGACCACGGCCGCGACCACGACAACGGCGCCCAGGCCGGTAAGCCAAAGCCGGCGCCTGCGGCGATTGGCTTCGGGTGCGTGTTCCGCCGCGTCAGTCATGTGCGCCATCCCGCTTCGAATTGAGCTCGCCTGGATTCCCATTCGTCGGCGCGAAGCCGCCGCCGATCGCCATCAGCAGCGTGACCCGCGCGGATGCCGTGTCCGCGGACAGCGCCGCATCGTCGCGGCGCGCCCGGATCAGCAGATCCTCGGCATCGAACACGTTGAGCTGGGGGCTGAGGCCGCTGCGATAGCGCCGCAGCGAGAGATCGAAACTGACCTGCGTCGCTGCGAGCGCCCGCTTTTCCTGGACAGCCCGATTTTCCACCGCGCGCAATTCGCTGAGCGCGTCGGCAGTCTGCTTGACCGCGCCGACCACGGCCTCGTTGTAATCGGCGACCGAACGGTCCAGATCCGCCGTGGCGCCTGCGTAATTCGCGCGCAGCGTTCCGGCATCGAAGACCGGCAGATGGACGGCCGGCCCCGCGCCGTATTGCAGCGAGGAGGCGGACAGCATCGGCGCCAGCCCGATGGCCGCCCAGCCCGCCAGGCCGATCAGGTTGACATCGGGATAAAAGGCCTTGCGCGCCGCCTCGCGACCCGAAAAGGCGGCCGCAATGCGCGCCTCGGCGCCCGCGATATCGGCACGCCGCGCCAGCAGATCGGCCGGCAGTGCATCCGGGAGCGCCAGCGCCGCCCCGTTCAGACGCGGCCGCGAAATATCGTAGGCATCGGCACCGCGCCCGATCAGCGCCGCGATCTGGTGCACCGCAAGGTCGCGGTCGGCCCTGACCCGGATCAAATCCTCCTGCGCCGTCGCAAGCAGTGCTTCCGCCTGCTTGGCCGAAGCGTCGCTGTCGAGCCCGGCGCGCACGCGGCCCGACATCAGTGAAAAGACACCCTGTCGCTGCTTCACGGCATCGTCCGCCACGTCCCCCAGAACGTAGGCGCGCGAAAGCGCGATATAGGCCTGCGTCACCGCCCCCGCCAGCGCGAGCCTGGCCGCCGTGGCATCGAGCGCGGCAGCCTCGGCGGTGGCATGAGCCCGGTCGATCGCGGCCTGCTCCTTGCCGAAAAAGTCGAGCGACCAGGAGAAATTGGCCTGGACCGTTCCGATCCAGCGCGTCGTGCCGGCATAGGGCGGCGGATAGATGTAAGTGTTGCTGAAGCGCTCGCGCTGTTCTTCGGCGTCGAAAGTGACTTGCGGATAGGTCGCGGCGCGGCTGGCGGAAAGTTCGGCCTGCGCCTGACGCATGCGCGCCAGCGCCGAAGCGAGGCTCGGACTGCCGTCGAGCGCGCGGTCCACCAGCGCGTCGAGCTGGGGATCGCCGAACGCCTTCCACCAATCGTCCGCGACCGGCGGCGCCGCGGCCACGCCGAGGCCCAGGGTGTCAGGCTTGTGCGCGGTTTCGCGCGGCGTCGTCGAGGGCGACGAGACGCAGCCGCCGAGAACCGCCGTCAGCAGAAGGAAAGCCGGCCCGCGTCTCATTCCGCCGCCCCCGCCTTTGCCACCGCGCCGCGCGGCACGACGGGTTCCGCTTCCACCCGGTCGCCGAGACGTTCGAGCATGTCGAGCAGGGTGGAAACGTCGGCGGCCGGAAAATCCGCGAGCATCTCGTTCCAGAATGCAACGATGCGAGGCGCCAGCGCCTTGGCGAGGGCCTTGCCCTGCGGCGTCAGCTTCAGATGGACCACGCGCCGGTCCGACTCGCTGCGCGACCGCGTCACCAGGCCGCGACGTTCGAGCTGGTCGACCAGCCGCGTCGTGGCGCCGGTGTCGTGATTGAGATGGCGCGCGATCCCGGCACAGGTGTCGACCAGGCCGTCGCGCAGGCCCATGAGCGCCACCCATTGCGTGAAGGTGATCTCGGCATCGGCGAACAGCGCTTCGGCGCGCTCCTGCAGCAGGTTGTGCAGCCGCCGCACCATGTAGCCCGGCGAGCGCTGCGCGTAGAGTATTTCGAGCTGAAAAGGCTTGCTCACCGCCCGCCCCTCTTATCCACTGCTGAGACAATATCTGCCCAGGCAGCGATGTCAACTGCAACGGCGCCGGTTTCCGTGGGGCGGCAACGGTTCCTTTATCTCTTCGAAACCTGTGGTTCTTAATCTTCCCTGGGCGTCCGCCTGCGTGGCGCGAAGTTGCAGGGCTCGCCGATGCGCCAAGACGAATGTCCCGCCGCTCTCGAGATCAAGGGCCTCCGGAAGCGCTTCGAGCGGCCGGCGGTGGATGGCCTGGACCTCCATGTCCGGCCGGGCGAGTTCTACATGCTCCTTGGCCCCAACGGCGCGGGCAAGACTACGACGCTTCGGATGGTGAGCGGATTGCTGCGGCCCGACGAAGGCACCATAGCGGTGTTCGGCATCGATGCGCTCGCCGATCCCATCGCCGCCAAGCAGATCACGGGCTGGCTGTCGGACGAGCCGATGATCTACGACAAGCTGACGCCGCTCGAATATCTCGAATTCGTCGCCGGGCTCTGGAATGTCGAAACCGCCGTCGCCGACGCCCGCGCCCGCGATCTCCTGCAATGGCTGGGACTCGAAAAGCACGCGGATGAGCGCTGCGAGCAGTTCTCGCGCGGCATGCGCCAGAAGGTGGCGCTGGCCGGGGCGCTGGTGCATGAGCCCAGGCTCATCATTCTCGACGAGCCACTGACCGGCCTGGATGCCGGCAGCGCGCGTCTGGTCAAGAACGTGCTGGCGGCGCGCGTCCGCGCGGGCGGCACCGTCATCATGACGACGCACATCCTGGAGATCGCGGAACGCATGGCCGACCGCATCGGCGTGATCGCCGGCGGGCGGCTGATCGCGGAAGGGACGCTGGACGAACTGCGCGGCCGCATCGGCAGCGGCGACGCGAGCCTCGAGGACATGTTCCTCGCCATCGTCGAGCAGGATCTCACGGCTGCATGAGCACGGCGGGATCGCTCACCTGGTTCGCGCAGCATGAGTCGCGGCTCGCCTGGCGCGACATGCTGTCGATGCTGGCAGCCGGACGGCGCGGACGCGAACGCCAGATCGCGGTCGGCGTCGCTGTCTTCGCAGGGTTCATGCATGTGGTGGCGTTCTTCGCCCTGGGCGGGGCTGGAAGGCTGGGGCTCCATCCCGATCTGCCGACCTTGCTGACCATCACGGCCGGCGCGCTTCTGTCCGGCTCGGCCATGCTGTCCCAGGCGATGGAGAGCGTGACGCGCACCTTCTACACGCGGTCCGACCTCGAACTGATCCTGAGTTCGCCGACGCGGGCGCGAAGGCTTTTTGCCGTGCGCATCGGCGCGATCGCCGCGACCGTGAGCCTGATGTCCCTGCTTCTGCTCGGCCCGTTCATCGACGTGCTGGCGTGGCGGGGCGGTTTGCGCTGGCTCGGCGGTTACGGCCTGATCGTCGCGGTTTCGCTGGTAGCGACCGCGCTGGCAGTGATCCTCACGACGTCCCTGTTTCAGACGATCGGGCCGAAGCAGACGCGTCTGGCGGCCCAGATCGCCGCCGCCCTGATCGGCGGGCTGTTCGTGATCGGACTGCAGATGGCGGCGATGTTCTCGACCGGCACGCTATCGCGCCTCGCCTTCCTGCGCTCGCACTATGTCCTGGCGCATGTGCCCGACATCCATAGCGCGGTGTGGTGGCCGGCCCGTGCCGCGCTCGGCGATGCAGGGTCCCTTGTAGCAGTTCTCGCGGTGAGCCTGCTGCTGTTCCTCGCGGTCACCGCGCTTTATGCGCCGCGCTTCGCCAATTATGCCGTCGCGGCCTCCGGCGTCTCGCACGGCTCCGCGCGCCGCCGCCGCGGCAGCCACACCCTGCGCGTCCGAACGGCGGCGGCAACGATGCGCCACAAGGAGATTCTCCTCCTGATCCGCGATCCTTGGCTGATGTCGCAGTCGCTGATGCAGCTGCTCTATCTTCTGCCGCCGGCCGCGCTGCTGTGGCGCAGCTTTGCTTTCGGCGGACATGCCGCGGTCGTCATCGTGCCCGTGCTGATCATGGCGGCCGGCCAGCTTGCCGGCGGCCTTGCATGGCTGACGATCTCCGGCGAGGACGCGGCTGATTTGGTGTTGACGGCGCCGATCGCGCAATCGCGCCTGCTGCGCGCCAAGATCGAGGCGGTGCTGGAATGCATTGCCATCATGTTGGGACCGTTCGTCCTGGGCCTCCTGCTGTTCTCCCCCGCCCTCGCGTTGATCGCGGCCTGCGGCATCGTCGCATCCGCGGCATCGGCGGCGACGATACAGCTATGGTTCCGCGCCCAGGCCAAGCGAAGCCAGTTCCGCCGCCGCCACACCGCATCGCGCATCGCGACCTTCTCGGAAGCGTTCACCTCGATCGCCTGGGCGGCAACGGGTGCCGTCGCGGCGGCGGGTAGCTGGCTGGCGGCCATCGTCGCCTTGATCGCCATCGCAATCCTGGCCGGCGTGCGGCTTTTTAGTCCCGCGCGCGCGCGATAACCGGACGCAACGGCCTTTCCTCGTCATTCCGCGCCGAGACCGCTTCACGAAAGGCGCATTCTGGACGCCAATTTATTGCATGTCGCGTCATCGACAACGGTCGATGCGCCGGCGGGAGATCTGGACGATCAACGTAGATCCGGCAGCGCGGGTGCCGGATCGCCGGCGTCCGAGCCCAGGCGATCACAGATACCGATCCTTGTTGGATCAGCATGAACGATAACCAACTATTAAGATGGCGGTGGTCGCGTGCTTTTCTCAGGCCACGCCCGAGGCGCGGAAAAGCTCGCCGAACGGGTCGTCCTTGACGAGAGGCGCCGCGCCTTCGCGCACGGTCGTGCGGCGCATGTCGCGCCGATAGGCGAGTTCGTCGAAATTGCCGCCGCGATGCATGCTGCACAGATTGTCCCAGACGACCAGATCGCCGACACCATATTTGACGCTGAAGACAAATCTCGGCTGCGTCGCGAATGCGATGAGCTCGGCGAGGAGCGCGCGGCCCTCCTCCGTCGGAAGTTCCGGGATGCTGCGGGCGTGCGCGGCGACGTAAAGCGCCTTGCGTCCCGACCCGCTATGGACATGGACAAGGGGGTGACGTGCGCTCGGCCGCGTCGAAATTTCCTCTTCGCTCAGCGGAAATCCGGCCATCTTGCGGGACCACCACAGCGAATGCTCGGCCGTGAGGTTCCCGATCCTGTCCTTCATCGCCTGGGGAAGCTCTTCATAGGCGCTGCGGGTGTCGGCGAACCAGGTCTCGCCGCCTTCGGGCGGCACTTCATGCGCCAGCAGCAGCGAATAGGCGGAGCGCAGCGCAATGAAGGAGGAATCGGTGTGCCACAACCGGTCGCCCTTCTTGTGCAGCCGGATGAGTTCGTCCTGGATGATATTTCCCTCTGCGTCGAGATTTCCAGCATCGAACAGTTCCGGATGGGCGTGGCGCGGCCGGCGGTCCTTTATCCGGGGCGCCGTCTCCAAATGGCCGAAGATCCGGCTGAACGCGATGTGGCCCTCGTCGTCGAGACCGGTGTTGCGATAGACCGTGACGCCATACTTGTCCTGGGCGGCGATGATCTCGTCGCGCACATCAGGCGGGATCGGTGCGGTGAGATCTACCCCCGATATTTCCGCGCCAAAGCGCGGCAGGATCGGCTTGATGGTCAGCGGCATGGCAACTCTCCGGCCTCTTTCGAAGGCCCATGATGTTATCGCCCTCGCGCATCCTCTCGCAGGCGATTTTTACAGCGTGATCCCGTAGAGCTTCGCGGCATTGCTGCTCGTCAGTTTGCGAACGGTTTCCGGCGGCAGATGGCCCATGGTTTCCTGCGCGATCGCGCGGGAGTTCGGCCAGATGCTGTCGGGATGCGGATAATCCGTCGCCCACAGAAGATTGTCTTCGCCGTAGAATTCGATGAGGCGCATGCCGACCGGGCTTTGCTGGAAAGTGGCGAAGACCTGCCGCTTGAAAAGCTCGGACGGCTTGAGCGCATGATGAATGCCGCCCTTGTCATCCCAATATTCCTTCGCTTCCCACAGCCGCCAGTGGCGGTAATCGAGTTCCTCGATCACCCAGGGAAGCCAGCCGACGCCGGATTCGGCGATGACGATCTTCAATTTCGGATGGCGTTCGAGGATGCGCCAGGCGAACAGGTCGACGAACGGGTCGAGGAATTGTTCGACGAAGGATTTGGCATGGAGGAACGTCGCGCCGGGGCTTCCGCGCAGCGGATCGAACGCCGCGCCGGCGGAGGCGAACACGGTCACATGGAACGACAGGATGATGCCGGTTTCCTCGAGCGCGGTGAACAGCGGTTCCCAGCGCGGGTCGCTGATCTTGGGCTCGGCCACGTCGATCTGCAGGTTGGCCTGGCGGAAGCAGCCCATCTTGGCGAGGCGCAGCAGTTCCGCAGTGGCGGCTTCCGGAAACGGCGGCAGCATGGGGACGCCGATCAGCCGGTCCGGTGCGACGCTGCAGAATTCGGCGAGCCAGTCATTGTAGGCGCGATAACAGGCGTCACGCAGCTTCTCGTCGTCGAGCTTGATCGAGGTCACCGGCCCGAAGATCACATGGGCATAGACGCCGTCGCGATCCATGTCCGCCAGCCGGAGGCGCGCCACGCCGGGCCGCCGCTCCGTCTGGTCGACGATGCCGCCGCGATCGAGCGCGGTGAAGATCGGCTTCGGCTTGTTCGAGGGCATGGCGGCGCCCGACCATCCGCCCCAAACCTGGTCTTCGCAGACCCAGACGGCGCGGCCGTCCCGGGTTTCGATATGCGGAGCGCGCGAGGCGAGATCGACCGGCAACCCCTGCGTCCACAAATCCGCCGGCAGGTTGTTGAGGTCGAGATGGTCGTCGCAGGAGATGAGCTTGTAGTCGAGCATGTTGCCAAGTGCCCTTTTTCGTTCAGTGCCGGCCGCAAACCAAGATTGCGCCGGCCTCAAGCATTATAACGCGCGTCCCACATCTCTTGCCAACGCATCGGCCGCGATTTGCCGCGGTCAAGCGAGGGGCACCTTGACGACCTGCGGCTCCATGTAGGACGCAAGGCCCAGCATGCCCAGTTCCCGGCCCAGGCCGGATTGCTTGAACCCGCCGAACGGCATGTCGGCTTCGCTCCCGACATGGTGATTGATCCAGACGGTGCCGGCCTCGATCTGCCTGGCGATCTCGGCGCCGCGCTCGAAATCCTTGGTCCAGACCGATGCGCAGAGGCCGAACGGCGAATCATTGGCGCGGCGAACCGCGTCATCCACATCCGTGTAGCGCAGCACGGGCAGCACCGGGCCGAACTGCTCCTCGCGCACCAGGCGCATGTCGTCATCCGCGTCGGCCACGACGGTCGGCGCGATGAAATAGCCCGGCCGGTTGAGCGAATGCCCGCCTGCCGTGATCCGCACGTTCTTATGCCGCTTGGTGTCCTCGATCAGATCCATGACCTTGTCGAACTGCATCCTGTTCTGCAGCGGCCCCATCTCCGTGTCCGGCTCCATGCCGTCGCCCACGCGGTGCGTGCGCGCCAGCTTGGACAGCCCTTCCACCAGCGGCTCATAGAGCTTTTCCGGCGCATAGATGCGCTTTACCGCCATGCAGATCTGGCCCGCGTTGAGGAAGGCGCCGCGGAACAGGCTGGGGGTAATCGCCTCGATGTCCGCGTCTTCCAGGATGATTGCGGGATCGTTGCCGCCCAGTTCCAGCGTGACGCGCTTGAGCGTGCCGGCGGCGCTTGCCATGACGCGCTTGCCGGTCGGCACCGAACCCGTGAAGGAAATCCGGTCGATGCCGGGATGCTCCGTGATCCAGGCGCCGAGATCGTTTCCGCCGGCCAGCGTGTTGAGGACGCCCGGCGGCAGCGTGTCGCGCGCCACTTCGCCCATCAGCAGGGTCGCCAGTGGCGTGTAGGGCGATGGCTTCAGGACCATCGTGTTTCCGGCATAGAGCCCATGGGCGATCTTGTGCGCAGCCAGGATGATGGGAAAATTCCACGGAGCGATCGCGCCCACCACGCCGAGAGGGTGATAGATCAGCTCGATGCGGTGCTTGCCGTCATTACGCAGCACCTCCGGCTTGAGTTCCATGTTGCACATGGCTTCCAGCTCATGCGCCGCGCCGCCGATTTCCCACTTGGCCTGGCCGAGCGGCTTGCCCTGCTCCTGCGTGAGAACCGGGCCGATTTCGTCGATCCGGGCGGCGAGGCCGTGCGCGAAATCGGTGATGGCCCTGCGGCGCTCGGCGAAACTCTTGCGTTTCCACGGCCCGAACGCTGTTCGCGCCGCCGCGACCGCACGGTCGAGCTGTTCGCGCGAGGCGTCGGGACATTTCGCGAAAGGCTGCGCCGTCGCCGGATTGATGACGTCGAAGCTCGCTTTGCTCGTTTCGGCCTTCCCGTCGATCGTATGGGTGAACGTCAGCTCCGACATTTCAGGCTCCTTCTCTCACGATATCCCTTCCGCAGAAGGATCGCAGGTCCGCACTCATTTTCCAATATAGGCACTCATCGGCGCCACGCCACCGGCGGCCGGGTTCGGAGGAGGCGCCGCCTTGCCCGTCACCGGATTGGGGTAGTGGAAGGGCGTGGCGTAGAAGCTGGGGTAGGTGAGATAGGCCGTTGTCGGCGGAAGGTCCGGCGGCGGCGGGAAACTGTCTGGCCGCGTGTTCGGCGTGGCGGAATCCTTCCAGCCGCCCTTATAGGGCGCATACATGTTGAAGGGGCCCCTGATGCTCCTTGCCTTCCAGACGCCGTTTTCCTTGATGTAGGTATTCTCGTAATAGCAGTCGCCCCAGCCGGCCGCGTGCGGCCCGCCGCCCATGACAAAGGCCGTCCAGCGGCCCTTGGCGGTCTTGCCGTCCGGCGCCACGTCGACGATGCCTTGGAACTGCTGGTGGTTGATCACCACGCCTTCCCGCGTGGACATGCCGATGGGGCCGAGGCCGACGACGAGATACTCAAGGACCCGCTTGGGCCCGATGAATACGCCGCGGCCGCCGATTTCGTAGGTGCCGTTTTCCGCAAAAAGCTGGGAAATATCGGGCCATTGCGCCTTGTCCACGTAATAGCCGTAGGCGCGCTGCAGCTTCTCGATCTGCGCGTGGTCCTTCAGCAATTCGACCTTGTGGGCGAGCGTGTTGGCGTTCGTCTGCAGGGCCGCCAGATCCGCCGGCAAACCCGCCGGACCGCTGACATGCGCCTCGAAGGAGGGCGTCACCGTCGTCACGGGGTTGCCGTAGTGATAGGCCGGCGTATAGACGCTGGGCAGGGATTGATAGACCTCGCTCGGCGGACGATCCGGCGGCAGCGCCGCGCTCGGTCCGCTCATCGGGATCGGACCCGCGCCCCAGCCCAGATCGTAATCCGCGAAGAACGTCTCATAGAAGTGCAGCTTGCTGATCTTCCAGGTGCCGTGGTCGTTGACGTATTCGTTCTCGTATTCGCCCTCGCCGATTTCGCCCTTGCCGCCATCGGCAAGGAAGGAATCGCTGCGCCAGCGCGCCTTGGCCGTCATGTTGTCCGGGGCCACGTCGATGATCGGCTGGAGCATCGGATAGTCGTTGAGCTGGCCCTGCTTCAAGCCGTCCGGCCCGAACAGGCCCAGCGCCTTGCGGATATGATCGCGCCCCACATAGACGCCCTGCTGGCCGTATTCGTAGGTCGCGTCGTCCGTGAACAGGGCGGCCGCCTCGTCCCAATGGCCCTTGTCGATGTAGTAGCCATAGGCGGCCTGGAGGTTCTCGATCGCATCGTGCGATTTCAGGACCGTGAGATCGTGCTCGGCATGAGAGGCCAGGGCCTGCAGTTCGGCGAACTCGCGATCCGAATCGGGCTTTGCGGCCAGCGCGCCCGACGCGAAGATGCAGCCGAAGGCCAGAGCCACGGCCGCAACCGCCCGGCGACTCGAAATGATCATGGGCATGCTCCCCTCCCGCGTCATTGGCCGGTGACCGGATTTTTATAGTGATAGGGCGGCGTGAAATTGTCCGGGAACGGCTGGTAGGTGACGGTCGGCGGACGATCCGCCGGAAGCGCCTTGCCCGTGGCGGACTTCCAGTCGCCGCTGACCGGTGTCAGCTTGGCCCAGCCGCCTTCATAGGGCGCCACGAAATTCGGGAAGAAATGCATCTTGGCGATCTTCCACACGCCGTTCTGCTTGACGTAGTCGTTCTCGTAGATGCCGGTGCCCCATTCCGCGTCCTGGTGGAAATGGCCGAGCAGCGCGATCTCGCGCCAGCGCCCCTTGGCCGTCCTGCCGTCGGCGGCCACGTCGACTTCCGGCTGGAGCTGCATGTGATGGTTGTACTGGCCATAGGGCAGGCCCGGGCCGGGGTTGCCGCCGCCATCGGCGATCAGCCGCGCCCGGATATGGGCATTGCCGACATAGACGCCGTCGACGCCGACTTCGAGGGTCGCATCGGCCGCGAACAGGTCGGCCGCTTCGTCCCAGAAGCCCTTGTCGAGATAGTAGCCGTAGGCCCGCTGCAGCTTTTTGATGTCGTTTGCATCATTGATGCGGTCCGCCTCGGCGGAGAGCGCGGCGATCTTCGCCTTGAGCGCCGCGATGTCGGACGCGCTGGCGGCCAGCGCGGGCGAGGCGGCGGCCATCGCCACCGCCAGCAAGACCGGCAGCATCACGCTTCGTCCATGCGACCGTGACAAAGGCCTCGACCGACATGCGGCAGAATTCGAAAGACCGCGCGGCACAAAAGCCGACGCACCAGATAATTCAATATCTCGCATCTTGCCTCCCTAGGATGAATCACCTTCGCCCGATCCGGCCAGCGTCCGCGCGGCGCGGAACCAGGCCCGTCAACGGCAAATGCCTTTGTGATTCGTCTCTTGTAGCGTTTCCCTGCCCGATTTTCTTTTACGTCTAACGGTATCGAACGCCCGCCGCGTCCGTCCCGATGCACGCCCTGGACCACCAACTTGCGCAAGTTCGGCCCTTTACACAGCTTAAGCATACACCCGATATTCTTGGGTTTCTGGACCAGGCTGGCGAGGCTTGTTGATCGCCATGGAAGTGCGTCATCGCCCGCCGTCGGTCGGGCACGCCGGGATCGTTCAGCGCCGCTTGGACTTGTCGTAGGCGCCGAGACCGGGCTTGTAGGATTTGTCGTCGATGAACTGCTTGATGCCTTCCTTGCGGCCATTGTTGTCGAAGCTGTTGGCGGCTTCCTGGGCGCGGATGAGATAGTCCTCGGCATTCTCGTAGGTCATCTCGCGGACGCGGCGGACGGCATCCTTGGTCGCCTTGAGCGCCACCGGATTCTTCTGCAGGAGCACGTTTGCCACCTCGCGCACGCGCGCCTCGAGTTGCGCCGGCGGAACCGCCTCGTTGACGAGCCGCCATTCGGCCGCCTTCCTGCCGTCGATCAATTCGCCGGTGAGCGCGTGGTACATCGCATCGCGCATCGAGAGCAGTTCGGTCGCGACCTTGGTCGCGCCGCCGCCCGGCAGGATGCCCCAATTGATCTCGCTGAGGCCGAACTTCGCGTCTTCCGCCGCGAAGGCCAGGTCGCAGGCAAAGAGCGGACCGTAGCCGCCGCCGAAGCACCAGCCATTGACCATCGCGATGGTCGGCTTCTGATACCAGCGCAGCCGGCGCCACCAGGTGTAGGCATCGCGCTGCGCGCGGCGCGTGGCACCGAACCCCTTGGCCTCGGTCTCGCGAAAATATTCCTTGAGGTCCATGCCGGCGCTCCAGGCCTCGCCCGCGCCGCTGAGCACCAGCACGCCGACATCGTCGCGAAATTCGATCGAGTCGAGAAGCTCCGCCATTTCCCGGTTCAGCGTCGGGTTCATGGCGTTGCGTTTTTCGGGCCGGTCGAACCGGACCCAGGCGATGTGATCCTCGATCGTATGGGAAACGGTGGACCATTGAGATTTCGACACGGATAATTCCTCCTCAAGCAGATGTTTGGCCGTCGAGCACCGCTATGACGCCCACCGTATCATACGGCGACGAGCCGCCGCACCGGTTCCTCGTGGGCCAGCTGGGCGACTTTCCGCGCGCTTTCGGCGTCGTATGGCGCGAATATCACGACCCGGAGCGTCGGGATGCCTTCGACGACGTAAGAGGTGTGTTCGAAGGTGATTCCGCCGAGCTGCGGGTGCTTGAGCAGATGCACGCCTTCGGAGCGGTCGCTCACCTCCGGGCTTCGCCACAGCGCCCGGAACATCGGCGAAACCTCGCTCATCTCCCGGATCAGTGCATCGAAATCGGGGTCGTTCGCCGCCTGGCTGTAATCGACGCGCAGCTTCGCGACGATGCGCCGCGCCAGCGTTTCGAATTCCGATGCGTTCTCCCGATATTCCGGGCCGGTCATCAGTATGCGGAAGAGATTGCGCCGCTCCGCCGGCATCGCATCGTAGTCGCGGATGCAGCGCTTCACCATCCGGTTCCAGAAAACCACGTCCCAGCGCGGCGTGATCATCTGCGCCGGAACGTTGAGCGCGTCCAGCGTGCGCTTGACGGTGTCGGGAACATGCGCGACGGGCGGCCCCAGGATCGGCGCCGGTCGGTTCTGCGCGAGAAGGAAAAGATAATCCCGTTCCGTGGCCGAGAGCCGCAATGTCTGGCTCAGCTTTTCGAGGACGCGGTCGGATGCGCGCACGTTGCGGCCCTGCTCCAGCCAAGTGTACCAGGTCGAGGACAGACCGGCCAGGCTGGCAACGTCCTCGCGGCGCAGCCCCGGCGTGCGTCGCCGCTTTCCGCTCGGCAATCCGATCTCGGAGGGCGACAGTCGCGCGCGGCAGCTGCGAAGGAATTCCGACAGCTGTGCGCGCTGATTTGCACCGCTCATCGTGGCGACGTCCTGAGGAAACTCTCCATTAGCATAACACGTTGCGGTTCCAACTTCGATTCCGTCATTGGCCGGGGCCAATCGAAATCCTTCATGCAAGGAGCCAGCGTCGCATGGCCGCCGCATGCCGCGCGGCTCGCTAATCGGCGTATTTCTGTCGCACCTCGCGCGCGCCGTCGGCCATCGCCTTCATCTTGGCGAAGGCGACATCGCGCGGCAGATATTTGAGGCCACAATCCGGCGCGACGACGATCCGCGCCGCGTCGACATAAGGCAGCGCCCGTTCGATCCGCTCCGCGACCATCTGCGGCGTTTCCACCGCGTGGGTGGAGAGATCGAGGACTCCCAGGATGATCGTCTTGCCTTTGAGCGTTTCCAGCACTGCACAGTCCAGATTGGACTGCGCCGTCTCGATGGAAATCTGCTTGACCGAGGTTCCCGCGAGTTCCGGAAGAAAGGAGTAGCCGCTCGGCCGCTCGTGGATGATTGCCGCATATCCGAAGCAGATGTGCACCGCCGTCGTGCCTTCCACGCCATCGAGCGCCCGCTCCAGTGCCAGGATACCGTATGCGCGGGCCTTTTCGGGCCGTGCCTGCATATAGGGCTCGTCGATCTGCACCACGTCGGCGCCGGCTGCGAACAAATCCTTGATCTCCTCATTGACCGCCGCCGCATAGTCCAGCGCCAGTTCCTCTTCATGCGCATAGAAATCGTTCTGCGCCTGCTGCGACATCGTAAACGGCCCGGGCACCGTGATCTTGACGGGCTTGTCCGTGTTGGCCTTGAGGAATTCCAGATCGCGGACTTCGACCGGGTTGCGCCGCCGGATCTTGCCGGCCACCCGGGGCACCGGATTGGGATGACCGCTGCGGTCCAGGGCGGTCCCCGGATTGTCGAGGTCGATGCCCTCGAGTTCCGTCGCGAAACGGTTGGAATAGCTCTCGCGGCGGATTTCGCCGTCCGTGATGATGTCCAGCCCCGCCCGCTCCTGATCCAGGATGGCCAGGCGCGTCGCATCGTCCTGCGCCTCCGCCAGCCATTGGGGATCGACGCGCCACAACTCGGCGGCGCGAACGCGGGGTGGAAATCGCTTGGCCAGTTTCGAGCGGTCGAGCAGCCAGTCCGGCTGGGCATACGACCCCACGAGACTGGTGGGCAGCATTGGTAGCATTGTCTTTCCTCTCCATGGTAAGACGGCCGGTTCCAGCGCCATCGATGTTAGAGAATTTCTATACTCGGTGGCATCTTCGAATTCCGAAAACTGGGGACATCCACGGATAGCCACCGATGAAAAAACGCGAAATGACTTCCGCCGAGCCGCGGCGCGGCGCGCGCCGTCAGCGCAAGCCGGCGCCCAAAGGCGAAGCGGAAGAACGGGAAAGTCCGGATACGGAATACCTTTCGACCCTCGATCGCGGGCTCTCGGTGCTGCGCGCGTTCGGCCGCGAATCCCCGCAGATGACGCTGAGCGACGTGGCCGCGGTCACCAGGCTTTCGCCCGCGGCCGCGCGGCGCTGCCTCAACACGCTGGTGAAGCTCGGCTATGTCGCCAAACACCATCGTCATTTCCTGCTGCGCCCGGAAGTCATGAGCTTCGCGTCCGCCTATCTCGATTCCATGAGCCTCGGCGAACTCGTGCGTCCCCATCTGCAGGCGGTGCGCGACGAAACCGGCGACAGCTCCTCCCTCGCGGTGCTCAGCGGCTACGACATCCTCTACCTGGTGCATGTCTCCACCAACCGGATGGTCCGCCTGGCCGCCGGCATCGGCACACGCTATCCCGCTTTCGCGGCCTCCATGGGGCGGGCGATCCTGGCCTTCGAGGCAGAGAGCGTGCGCGCACACTATCTCAACACGGGCGCCTTCAAAGCGTTTACCGAACATACCGTCACGTCAAAGACCGAGCTCAAGCGCATCCTCGCGGAGGTCCGCAAAAACGGCTACGCGGCGGTCCAGGACGAACTCGACTACGGTCTCGTCTCGTTGTCCGTTCCCATCCTCGACGAAAGCGGCAGGTCGATGGCGGCGATAAATTGCTCCACCTCCACCGCACGCGTGCGAAAGGAAGAGTTGATCCGCACGCGCCTTCCGGTCCTTCGCAGTGCCGCGCAATTCATCGAAGCGGCGCTCCGCCGCCAGCCCTATCTCCTGCGTTCCGTCCATCCCGATTGATCGCCGCGCCTTTAGAACTTCTTGGTCACTTCGAAGCCCCAGGAAAGCGGCTGTCCTTTGAAGAGGAAGCCGCCGGTCGAATATTCGGTGTTGTATTTCACGTCGAAGAGGTTCTTCGACCACACCGTGAAGCGCCAACTGTCCCGTTCGAGGCCCATCCGCAGATCGACCAGATTGACGGGGTCGCGCGCGATCGGATGCGGTTCGCTCACCACCGGGATCACGAAGGTCGTCGGCCCGATGATGTTGTAGTCGAGCCGGGCGAAGAAATTGGTCTCCTCGGTGAGAGGATGGTCGAATTGAAGACCGATATTGCCGGTGTAGTCCGAGACCAGCGGCGCCCGCGCGCCGATCGCGCTGGGCGTCGCGGGCGAGCTGGTCGGGAATTGCCGGATATCGCTGTCAGTATAGCCGAAGCCGGCGTTCAGGGCGAGGTGTTCATCCAATCGCGCGGTCAAATCGAGGTCGAAACCCGCGAACTGCACCTTCTTGATATTGCCGAGGTTTTGGGTCGAGTTGGAGGCGAGGAACACGAAGTAATAATCGTTGTGATCCTCCGTCAAATAGGCACTGCCGTTGAGCAGGAGCCGGTCGTCCAGCCAGTGGCTCTTGAACCCGGCTTCATAGGTGTCGGCGATCTCGGCATTGAAAAGATCGCCGACATTGTCGAAGTTCGCCGCCGCCGCGGCCTGTGCGACGCCGGTCTGGTTGAAGCCGCCGCTGCGGAAGCCCCGGCTGTAATCGGCGTAGAGATTCATGTTGTCGGTCGCCTGCCAGCGCAGGATGAACTGCGGCTGGAATGCGGACCAGGTGTGCGCCCGTTTCTCGCCGGTGGTCGCCGGGATGGCCGCGCGTCCCGTGATGGGATTGGCGTCCAGGAATTCCTGGGGCGTCAATGTCGTGTTCACGCGGTGGTCGCTGTCGTAGCGCATGTTGACGGAGAGTTCGAGCGCGTCGGTGATGTCGTACGACATGTCGACATAGCCGGCCCAGGCGAACTGATTCTGGTCGTCCGCCAGGAAGCTGACCTGCGACAGCGGCGCAAAGGAATCAATGCCGAATTGCGGATTCGGCGTGCGGAAGATCGGCTCCACGCCCGCATCTGCGGTGCCGTCGTACATGTTGCCGGTCGAGATGTAGCGCTGGGTGTCGAAAATCTCGGCGCCGGCGATATAGCGGAACCGCTGATCGGCCGCCGAGGTGTAGCGCACCTCCTGGCTGAACGTTTTCACGTCCAGGAACTGGGCCTGGCCGTAGTCGAAGCCTACGTCGGATTGGCCGAACGGATCGAAGCCATAGCCGTCGCCGGTGAGAATTTCCCACACGGTGCTGTAACCCGTGATCGAGGACAGCGTGCCGCCCTGCACCTCGTAACTCAGCTTGAGCGCCGCGGCGTAGATCTTGCGGTCGTCCAACCCGGAATTGTTCAGATTGATCGGCTGTGACGTGAAGTTCGGATCGTTGAAATGCGGCGAACCGAAGGGCGGCACGACGTAGTAGAGGCCCCGCGTGGTCAGAAGATCGGTCGACAGCCTCAGATCGGCGGTGAAATCGCCATCCGGCGTCCACAGGAACGACACGCGGCCGCTGAAATCCTGGACGGGATCGGCATTGCGCCGCGCGGACGGGTCCTTCGTGTCGACGTTGGTCAGCAGGCCGTCGGTGTTGAGATAGGACGCAGCCGCGCGCATCTTCAGCGTGTCGGTCAGCGGGCCGCTGATCACCCCGTCGACATTGCCGCCGGGCCCGTTGTCGTAGCCGGCCGTGAACGCCTCTTCCCAGCTATCGCCCGGCTGCTTGGTGGTGATCAGGATGGCGCCGCCGATGGCGTCGCGGCCGTAGAGAGCACCCTGCGGCCCCTTCAGCACCTCGATCTGCTGGATATCGAGCAGGTTCTGGTTGAACTCGGCGGGCTGGGTCATCGGCACGCCGTCGACCACGATCGCAGCGGAGGGTTCGCTGTTGCGCGCCTGGGAAATGCCGCGCATGACGATGAAACTCGTGCCGGAATTCTGTGTGGAAATGAACGTCACATTCGGCACGGCGCTGAGGAAGTCGGCCGGGCTCTTGATGCCCTTGGCCTCGATCGCCTCGGCCGTGAAGGCGGTGACCTGCGCGGGCACCTTCTCGATATCTTCCTTGCGCTGGCGTGCGGTGACGACCACCGTCTCGATCGTATCGGTGCTCGCGCCGTTCGCCTGTGCGTGGACGGGCGCCGCACTCCACAGGCAGCCGGCAAGCGCCGAACACCCCATGAGCGTCTTGACGACAAGGTTCGAACGACCTGAACCGGTCCGTGACATGGACGATCCCCCCTTTTTGGCGGCATCGTCTGGCGATGCCGTCGCGCCTGATCCGCATTACGGTCCTTTTGGACTCGCTACGGGACGCCCGCCGCAGGAGACACAAACGCCGAAGCGCTCGGTCGGGCGGGTCACCCGCCATGCGGACTCCTCCTGGCGGTAAATCTAGGGTGTTTCGATTTGCGAAGTCAATTTCGATATATGGAAGGTCACAGATTGCGGCGCGGTGCGGCTATTCTGCCGCATTGGCGGGCTTCGCCTCTTCGACGCGCCAGACATGCCCCGTCGGCGCTTTGCGGATTTGGTCGTTGTGTTCGCCGAGCGTCGGCGGCGCCTTGATCTCCGACAGGCGCTGGCCGTCGAAATTGACCGGAAAGCGCACGGTGCGGAAGCGCCCCATCGTGGGATGATGGGTCTCCACTTCGATGCCCAGATGCTTTGCCTGACGATCCTCCAGCGCCTCGCTCGAATCGTACACCGGCGCAAAGGGAACGCCGCGCACATCGAGCGCCGCACACCATTCCGCGCGCGTCTTGCCCTTGAAAATCGGGGCCATCAACGCGATCAGGTCTTCCTGATGCGCGATGCGGCCCGGCCGGTCGGAAAAACGCGGATCCCTGAAGAGGTCGGCGCACCCGATCGCCTGCGCCAGACCTTCCCAGAACTTCAGGGGAGACGACATGTGCAGCGCGATCCATTTCCCGTCCAAACATTCGAAGACATAGGATTGCGACACGCTGGGGCGGCTATACGGGCCCATGATCTCGTCGGCCGAGAAGTAATGCGTGAAATCGTCGAGATTGAAGTGGCACATCGCCTCCAGCATCGAGATGTCGACGCGCCGTCCGCGGCCGGTTCGCGCACGTTCGTAGAGCGCGCCGAGCGCGCCGAACGCCGCATAAAATCCCGTCGTCGCATCCGCGATCGCCGGACCCACCACGCGGGGATTTGCGGGATTTATCAGCAGGCGCAGCCAGCCGCTCGCGGCCTGGGCAACGGTGTCGTAGGCGGGGCGGCCGGCGTCTGGCCCGGTCTGTCCGAAGCCGGAAATGCTGCAATAGATGAGTGAAGGATTGATCTTCTGCAGCCGCTCCGCGCCGACGTTCAAATCCTCGGCGACGCCCGGGCGGAAATTCTGGATGAAGATGTCCGCTTCCGAAATGATCTGGTCGAAGAGCTTGAGATCGTTCGCGTCGCGGCTGTCCAGCGTGACGCTGCGCTTGTTGTGATTGTAGGTCTGGAAATGCGCACTGTAGAGACCGCCCTCGAAGGCGCGGAACGGATCGCCCGTCTCGGGGCGCTCCACCTTGATGACGTCGGCGCCCATATCGGCGAGATACATCGCGGCGGCAGGGCCGGTGATGAACGTGCCCATCTCGACAACCCGGACACCGTCGAGGACTTTGATCATCTTTTCTCCCAGCCGCCTGGCGCGGTTGCCGCGCGGGACCAAGCCATCCTCGGCCTCGGGCTGGCGATGCGAATACCCGGCCGGCAGACTAAGTTTTTCCGGATGTCGAAGTCAATTTCGATATTCGGTAATTGCCCTTGCAAACCCGAAGGACCGAAGTAAACACTCCTTGTTCGGATTTTGCGCGGCCGCGGCCGCGAGCGGGGAACAATCGGATGCGGATCGGCAAGCAGGATGCTCCATACACGGCCATCTCCACGGCGGACGCGGCGTCGATCACGGTGCGCGGGCGCGATCTGTGCCGCGACCTCATCGGGAAGATCGATTTTGTCGATTACTTCTTCCTGCTGCTGATGGGCGAGGAGCCTACGGCAACCCAGCGGTTTTTCGTCAATGCGCTATTGGTCGCAATCGCCGAGCACGGGCTGGTGCCGAGCATCCAGGCGGCGCGCATGACCTATGCGGCGGGCCCGGAGGCGATCCAGGGCGCGGTCGCGGCCGGCCTGCTCGGTTCCGGCTCCGTGGTGCTCGGCAGCGCCGAGACCGCGGGTCAATTCCTGCACCAACTTGTCGAGGCGTCGCGCGGACATGACGCGGCGATCATCGCGGCGGAGCGCGTGCGCCAGATGCGCGCGACCAAGACCGCGATTCCGGGGTTCGGACATCCGCAACATTCCGGCGGCGATCCCCGCGCGAATGTCCTGCTGTCGCTGGCCCGGGACCACGGTCTCGCCGGTCCCTATATCGACATGCTGCGGACGGTCGAGGCCGTGCTACCGCAAGCGCTGGGGCGCTCCCTGCCGATCAATATCAACGGAGTCGTTCCCGCGATCCTGCTGGAGATCGGGTTTCCGGTCGGCGCCTTGAAGAGCATCTCCATCCTTGCGCGCACGGCCGGCCTTCTGGCGCATCTGCGGGAGGAAGCCGAACGCCCCATCGGCTTCATCATGTCCCATGCCGCGGCTAGCGCGATTTCCTATGACGGCAGGCAGAGCACAGAATAGCGGCGCGGTTTTCGCGAAGTCTTTACAAGCATGGCGCATAGCGGATAATCTAAGACTCTCGAAAATATTTTCGATATACGAAATCGGCGATGCAGCGCAGCACGGATCGCTTTCTGACGACGCACACCGGGAGCCTGCCCCGGCCCGACGACCTCGTGCGCCTGATGTTCGCCAGGGAAGAAGGCGTCCCCATCGATGCGGATGCGCTCGACCGCCGCGTGCGCGAAGCGGTCGGCGAGATGGTCGCCCGGCAGGTTGCGGCGGGCATCGATATCGTCAATGACGGCGAGATGTCGAAGCCGAGCTACGCGACCTATGTGAAGGACCGCCTGGACGGCTTCGGCGGCAGCGGGAACAGCTACGTCTTCCAGGACCTCGTCGATTTCCCGAGGAGCGCGGCGCGCGTTTTCGGCGATCCCGGACGCAAGGCCCGCCGGGCGCCCGCATGCACCGGCCCGATCGCGTTGAACGACCGGCGATCGCCCAGGCTGGACATGAACAATCTCGTCGCCGCCGCGAGCGGAAAGAAAATCGAAGGCCTTTTCTCGAGCGCGGCTTCGCCGGGGGTGATATCGCTGTTCTTCCGCAACGACTTTTACAAGACGCATGAGGAATACCTTTTCGCCATCGCCGAAGCGATGCGGTACGAATACGAGACGGTCGCCGAAAGCGGCGCCACGCTGCAACTGGACTGCCCGGACCTCGCCATGGGCCGTCACGTCCAGTACGCGGATTTGAGTCTTGCGGAATTCCGCAATCGCATGCGCCTCCATATCGAGGCGCTCAATCACGCGGTGCGCAACATTCCCGCCGACCGTTTGCGCATGCATATGTGCTGGGGCAATTATCCCGGCCCGCACCATTGCGACGTTCCCTTCGCCGATATCATCGATGTGCTGGCCGTGGCCAAGCCGTCCGCGGTGCTGTTCGAGGCGGCCAATCCACGCCATGCCCATGAATGGAAGATGTTCGAGGAGGTGAAGCCGCCCGAGGGCAAGGTGTGGATTCCAGGCGTCATCGAATGCCAGTCGAATTACATCGAGCATCCTGAACTGGTGGCCCAGCGCATCGAACGCTATGCTAATCTCCTGGGGCCGGAAAACGTGATGGCGGGCGTGGATTGCGGTTTCAGCATTCACGTCGGCCAGGGCGGCGTCGATCCGGACGTGGTCTGGGCCAAGCTCGCGGTCCTGGCGGAGGGCGCGCGGATCGCCTCCGCAAGGGTCTGGCGGACAACAAACAAGGTTGCGGCAGCGGCAACCGAATGAACAGGCAGGAACGCACCGATGAACACGGAAACGAAACTCCCTAGCCGCCTCCATCACACCGCCTATGTCACCAACGACATGGAGGCGACGCGCAAATTCTATGAGGAGGTGATCGGGCTTCCTCTGATCGCGACGTGGAGCGAGGGCGACGATCTGTTCGGCGCCAGGCGCATCTACTGTCACTGCTTTTTCGGATTGGGGGATGGCGGCGCACTGGCGTTCTTTCAATTCGCCCATCCCGAAGATCAGGAACAGTTCGGGCCCAAGATGCCCTTCTCGCCCTTCCACCATATCGCGCTCAATGTCGACGCGGAGACGCAGAACGGCATCGAAGAACGGCTCAAGGCGGCCGGCTACAGGGAGCCGGAGAGCTATGTGCTGGAGCACGGCTATTGCCGATCCGTTTATGCCACGGATCCCAACGGGATGATCGTGGAGTTTACGCTGGATGCGCCCAATGCGGCGGAGATCAACAAAACGCGACTCGCCCATGCGCATCAGGAACTCGCGCGATGGCTGAGCGGCGATCACACCTCGAACAACACCTACCGCTGAGGAGAGGCCGGCCATGGCGGCCGTCCTGCAATCGCCGCGGACTGTGCCGAAGAACCGTTTGGCAAACCCCTGAAAATCGATTGAAGGTGCTGCGCGCCATCATGGATACGGAAACGTTGCTCCAGGAAATTTCGCGCTATTGCCGGAGCGCCGGAATGGCCGAGTCGACATTCGGCCGGCGCGCGGTGAATGACGGCAAATTCGTTACCCGCCTGCGCCATGGCGGCCGAGTTACGACCTCCACCATCGAACGCGTCCGCGCATTCATCGATGCAAATACCATGGGGGAGGCAGGCAATTCAGCAAACGGTCGGGCCCCGGGCGGCGGCCGGCCCATGGTGGTACCGTTGCCGACGTCCTCCGGCCCGCGCGACACGGCGCAACACGAAGTCGCCAGCCCGGAGCACAATTTCCGCTTCTTCGACAATCGCCAGAAATACCTGATGTTTGTCAACACCTGCAGCGAGAAATGGGTGGTGGCTGGCCGCGTCGATCTGGAACTCGCCAATCTACGGCCCCAGCCTCCGGCGATCCGCGTCTTCGATGCGGGTGTCGGCGACGGGACGGTGCTGACGCGCGTCATGCGTTCGCTGCACCGCCGTTTCGAACACCTGCCCTTCTACATCGTCGGAAAGGAAATCAGCCTCGAAGACGTGCGGCTCGCACTGGAAAAGCTGCCGGACCGCTTCCAGGAGCACCCCGCGACCGTCTTCATCATGACCAACCTGCACTATGCGGAGGCACCCTGGCTGCTGCCGGACCAGCCGGCGGCCGCGGCCGACCTTGTCTGGCATGAGGTGAAATTGCATGGCGATAAGGCCGCGGAGTTCGACGAGCAGATCACGGAGCTTCAGCCGTTCCTCGCCGCCAACTGGCGCGCTCGGGTCAGCCGGAAGAGCGGCAATCCGATCTATGAAAAGCCCGTCGTCCTCGTCATCTATCGCGAGGACCGCGGATTTCTGCTCGACCGCGTGCTGCCCGAGCGCAGCGCCATCCGTGCGGACTACGATCTGGTGATCGCCTCGCAGCCCTATCGCGCGCGCGCGTCCGTCGAATTCAAGGCGAGGCGGGTGATCGCGCCGCTGGTGCGCAGCCTGGCGCCGGACGGACGGCTGATCGGCATCCACTCGTTTGGACACGATCCGGGGATGGAGATCGTTCAGCACGTCTGGCCCGGCGAAAATCCTTTCCAGACGAGCCGCCAGGAACTGCTGCAGGTCACAAAGGAAGAACTCGGCCAGACGGCGCACCGATACGATTTCCACGCTTATACCGACGAACGTGCGATCTTCCGCTACGACATGCACACGCTGCCCGGCGAAATCGACTCGAGCGCGGCGTCCATCGGCACCTCGAGGCTGTTCGCGGCCTGGAACGCCGCCACCTATGTGGCGCAGATCGAGGATCAGCGCCTGACCGAAGCCATGACCAATGACGGCTATCTCGAGGCGACCCGGGAGGTTCTGCGTGCGCGCAACGGTCTGTGGTTTCTCGACGAGTCCTTCGTCATATCGCGCAGCAACACGTCTCCCTAGCCGAAGGGACAAGCATGCCCCAGATCGGCCGGCGTCAGCCCGCGTCCTGCGGCACGATGGGCTTTCCGGTCACCGGATGCGGACAGTGGAACGGCACGACGCTCGTCTTCGGCCACAGCACGCGATGCGGCTCGGTCGCAAGCACATCGGGGCCGATGGGGTCTTCCGGATATGTCTTGCTGAAGAACGGCACGAATTCAGCCGGCGTATGCGCCCAGCCCTTCTCGAAGGTGGCGTGCCAGACCGGATTGTAGTCCAGCACCTTGATCTTCCAGATTCCGCCCTCGCGGACATATTCGTTCTCGTAGACCCCGCCTTCCCACCATTGGCGCGGCAACTGGCCTTGTGCCGTCGCGCTCTCGTGCCGGCCGGCCTGCATCATGCTGCGGGCGCGCGCCTTGGCGGTCTTGCGGTCCGGAGCCACGTCGATGACGTCCTGGATCTGCGGATGGTCGAGCAGGAAGCCGAACACCGGACCGTTGATGTCGTTGGTGAAGTTCTTGCGGAAGCGGCCGACATAGAGCCGGCGCACGCCGGTCTTGCCCTTGAAGATGCCGCCCATGAAACGCACCTCGCCGTCATCGGCAAACAGATCAACGGTCTCGTCATAGAGGCATTTGTCGATGAAGTAGCCGTAGAGATGCTGCAGCCGCCGGATCGCATGGATGTCTTCGAGAACGCCGATCTGGCGCATCAGGCTTGCGACGTGATTTTCGAGCTGTTCGATTCTCTGTTCCGCAGTCATTTCCAAGTCTCCCATATGTTTTTCGCCGGCAGTTTGAAGGAACGCCCTTTATCAAAGAATGGGGCGCAGACAACGTGTCGCCACGCCGTCCGCGCCCCCTTGATGACCGGAGTTTCCTAAAAATTCTTCCTCAAGGTGAGCGACCATTCGCGCGGCGCGCCCGGTTGCGCCTCGACCGTGCCCTCTCCGAAGATCGCGAAATCTTCCATGTCGAGGAAGTACTTCTTGTCCGTCAGGTTGGTGACGGCGGCCGACACCTGCCAGCCGCCCGCCGGAGCGTCCCAGGTCAACCGTGCATTCAGCAATCCGCGGGCCGGAATGTCCGTGTAGGGATTGTTGTTCGCATCCTCGTAAATGGTCGACTGCCAGCTGTAGTCCAGGCGCGGCGTCAGCGAGCCGAGGGACGTGCCGACATTGATGGTGTACTGCGCGCCGACATCGAAGGTCTGGGAGGGGAACAGGATCGGATTGGTGCCGATCCTCACTGTGCCCGGTGCCGCCTGCGGGCAGATGCCGGCGGTCACCGCCGCCGGCGTACAGCCGTCGAGATAACCGGGCACCGCCCCCGGAACCGGATTGCCGCGGAAATTCACATAGGAATAATTGGCGGTGATCAGCATGTTGTCGATCGGCGCCGCCTGGCCTTCCAGCTCGAATCCCTTGTCCTTCGAAGAACCCAGGTTAACGTAGAGCACTTCCGGCAGCGGGAAGCCGAGGCTGGTGTCGGTCTCGGCGAGCGGCGTGATCGTATTGGTGTAGTCGGCCAGATAGAACGCCGCATTGAACCGCAAACGATGGTCGAACCAATCGGTCTTGGCACCAATTTCATAGCTCTTGATCTCTTCCGGTCCGTAGCTGTTGAGCTGGTCGGGCGCGAAGGGGCGCGAGTTGGTGCCCCCTGTCCGATAGCCGGTCGAAAACTGGAAGTAGCCCATGACGTCGTCGGTCACGTGATAGTCGAGCCCAGCGCGCCAGTCTGGCCTGTTTGTGCGCGAGGTGTGCGGCGTGAGCGCGGGATGGATGCTGTGGTCGCAGAGATGGCCCGCGAAGATGTTGCAGTCGAGGGCTGGATCGACCGTCGCGCGGAAGAAGCCGCTGCCAGGATAGCCCGGAACCTCACCCGAATGGTCGAAGTAATACGTCTTGGTTTCCCGCGTGTAGCGGAAGCCGCCGAAGAACTCCAGATTATCCCAGAGATGATAGATCAGATGGAGATAAGCCGACTTGTTCTCGGTCTTGTAGGTGTCGTTCTGCTCGAAGACCAGGAAGGAATTGCCCTCGTCCCAATCGGCATCCAGGATGACAGGACCGCGCGCGTGGTTGGTGCGGTCGTAATAGAATACGCCCGCCGTCCAATCGAGGTGATTGTCGAACAGCTCACCGGTGAAGCGTCCTTCCTGCTGGAACTCACGGTTCTGGGGATAGGTGGTGGTGAGCTGGTACGACATCGGAGAGACGTCCGAGTCGTTCGAGTAGCCGCCCAGGTAATAGCGATAGCCGGTGATCGATTTGAAATGGATGCCGTCCGTGATGTCCCAGTCGAACAGATTGGTGACGCCCCAGGTGTGCAGTTTTTCTCCCTCGGTATAGCGCAAGCCGTTCTGGCTCGTGTACGTGCCATAGGTCTCCGTATACGGATGGGTCGGAATGAAGCGCTGATCCCACGGGATGCCGTATTGTGCGAGCGGTCCAGATCTCGGCAGAGTCGCATAATTCAAGCATTGCGTGTAGACGGCCTGATTGGCGCCCGCGCAATTCCACACCGGAATGCCGGACGCGGCAGCCGGAGCGCCGGCGGAATTGAGGCCGACGAATTGCCCGCGTGGAACAGACTGCAGGCCGTTGCCGCGATTGTAATAGGCCAAGCCCGTCGTGCCCGAAGGATCGCCGAACGTGCCCGGGTCGGCGGCATAGAGCACATCGGGGGTCAACTCGGAGTTGTCTCGGATCACATCGACGGAGAGATTGTCCTCGATGTGTTCGTTTATCTCCCCGCGCAACGCGAGACGGCCGCCGGCGACGTCGGTGCCGCCCTGCGTGCCGATCTTGCAGTCCGGCCGAGTCGTGAGAACCGGCAGGCTTCCCGCGCCGGTCGGTCCGGTGCCCGATCCAAACCGGCAGGCATAATCGATCACGTCGACATAGCCGTCCTGGTTGCGTGAGGCCGCCGACACGCGCAGGAACAGGTGATCGGGCACGACCGTCAGGTTCATCGCACCCTTGACGTTGATCTCGTCGAAGGAGCCGTAAGTGCCTTCCAGATAGCCGCTGTTGTCGTCCGTCGGCTTCTGACTGATCATGCGGATCGCGCCGCCGATGTCGTTCTTGCCGCCCAGCACGCCCTGCGGACCCTTGAGCACCTCGATCCGATTGAGGTCGAGCAGGTCCATCACCGTGCCCGACATCGTGCCGTAATAGATGTCGTCGATATACATACCGACGCCCGGCTCGCTGGCGAACGCCGTGTCGTATTGACCGATGCCGCGGATGTAGGTCTGCACGCCGTTGCCGAACGCGGCGGGCGCCTTGTTCAGCATCAGGCCGGGCACGCTGGTGCCGATCTGGGAGAGGTCCTCGATCCCGCGCTGCTGCAGGTCCTGCGCCGTCACGGCGGAGATGGCCAGAGGCGTCGATTGCAGGTTTTGCTCCTTGTACTGTGCCGTCACGACGACGGTTTCGATGCCCCCTGTGGTGTTCGCGGCGACCTGCGTCTGCGCCGACGCGGCGTTCGCCAGCACCGTGGCCAGGGCCAATATCGACGCCGTGGCCGTGAGATTGCGATTTCCCCGCGCGTTTCGGCTAACTCTTGAACTGGTCATCTGTCCCCTCTCCTGCTTCGACGGCATTTGCCGTTCGCTCAGCCGATGCGCGGAAGCGACACCGGCTTTTTTGTCCGCAGACTGAAAATTCTTCGAAGTTCTTGGCCTGCCTGTTCGTCGAAGCTACTATTGGTCGAAAAAACGTTCATCTATCGAAAGATAGAGATGGCGGCGAAACAGGCCTGAACCAGCGGCGAACTTGGAGAAATATATAATTATTACAGCTTCTTAGAAGAAGTCATCTCTCGTCTCGATGTACGGACCGGTACCGGAAATGAGCTTTTCGTGCCACGCGGAAGGGGAAAAAAATCAACGCCGTGCGAGCGCGCGGTTGTCCGCTCAGTGGCGCGACCTTGTTGCAAGACCGAGGTTGCTGAATTTCCTGGCCGAAGTGAGAGCCTCGCGAATCACGATAGTGCAAGCGCCTGCCGGCTACGGAAAATCCAGCCTCTTGCTGCAATGGCACGACGCCCTGGCGGGCGAGGGAGCGCTGGTGATTGCGGTGCAATTGGAAGCCATCCATCGCGAGCCGATGGAATTTGCCCGCCATCTGGCGAGGCTGTGGCAAGCGAATTTCAGTTGTCTCTCACCAGTCTTCGCCCTCTCTGGGCACGATACACGCGCAACAGCCGAGCAACTCGCTTGCCAGATGGCCGCAGCTTTGTCCGACCCACCGGCGCCGGTCTTTCTGCTGCTGGACGACGCCCAATTGCTGGCAGGCACGGATTCGATTCGCTTCCTCCATTCGCTGGTCGAACATGTGCCGCCGCTACTGCATATCGTTGTTGCGTCGCGCGAAAGACTTGCGCTGCCCATGGCACGCTGGCGCGCGCGCGGCGAATTGGCGGAGATCACGCTGGCCGACTTGCGATTCTCTGCGGATGAAACGCACGCGCTTCTCGCCAAAGCCGGTCTGGACGACTTATCGGCCGACGAGATCCGCGCGCTGGACGAACGCGTCGAGGGCTGGGCCGCGGGTCTGCGGATCGCCCTTCCGATTCTTTCATCTGCCGACGATCATTCCGAAGGGCTAAAGAGCATTTCCGGCGAGCGCCGGGAGCTACGAGATTTTTTCGCCGAAGACCTGTTTGCCGGCCAGCCTGCTCAGGCCCAGCAAACACTTCTGAGAATTTCGCTGCTGCAGAAATTCTGCGCCCCGCTCTGCGAGGCGATCACCGGGCTCCCGAACGGGCGACGGGTGCTCGACTGGTGCGAGAACGCGGGCCTGTTCGTCATAGCGCTCGACGACACTAGGACCTGGTATCGCTTTCACCGGCTTTTTCAGGAGTTCTTGGTCCGAACCTTCGCCGATCAGCATGCGGAGGACAGCGACAAACTGCACCGCCGGGCGACCGACTGGCATATCGCGCAAGGGATGGTCACCGACGCATTCGAACATGCCTTGGCGGGCAACGATCCAAACCGCGCCGCCGGCGTTTTGGATGAGCACCTCGACAGGTTGTTCGGCGCCGGTCAGGCGCATCTCGTGCCCGTGCTTGCCGCTCGCGTCCCCCCCCATATTCGGACCTTTTATCCTCGTATCATGCTGGCCGCGGCTTGGCCATTATCGATGCACTGGGAATTCGCCGAAGCGCAGACTCTTCTGGCCGCGAGCAGGTCACGCATTGCGGATATGGAGCGCCAGAGCGCGGCGGCGAAAAGCGATATCCAGGCGATCCGGCTGCAACTGGCGCATGGTGAAATGATGCTCGCCCAATTCCAGGACGATATGCCGACCGTCGAGCAACTTGGCATCACGCAGATGCGGAATTGCCAGGCTGCCCGGCCCTTCGTGGCGGGCAGCATCTACTCGGCGTTCCTCAACAGCCAGCGCGAGCAGTTCAAGCTGAACGACGTGGACCGCCTCGATTTCACCGCCACCCGATACCTCGACCAATGCGAAGGCCGGCAGGTCCATATTGCGCACGAGGCGGTGGCCGGGCTCACGCGGTTCCTGATGGGCGATTCCGGCGGAGCCATCGAACGGCTGCGCAACGGGCTCGCGATCACCACCCGGATATTCGGCGACAAGACACCGCTCTGCGCCATGACGGCCTTGCCGCTGGCCGCGGTGCTATACGAGCGCAACGCGGTCAAGGACGCAGACGCGCTGATCGAGACCTTTCTTCCGCTCGCGGACACGTTGGGGTTTGTCGACCAGCTCATCGACGGCTGGCTGACCCGGTCGCGCATTTTGCGTTTGCGGGGAGACCCCGACACCGCCCTTCAGGCGCTTTCAAGCGCCGGTGCGATCGCCGCAAAGCGCGGCTTCGCGCGCCTGGCGCTGCACTGCGCAGAGGAACGCGCGCGGCAATTGCTCCGCTCCGGACGGTCGGACGAAGCGGCGCGCGCGGCACGGCCCGCCTGCATGAACCTCACGCTTGAGGCGGTCCTGCCGACGGGTGCGATCACCTCGTCCGACGAAATTGTCGCCATGATGTGGGCGACGTGGGCCGAATGCAAAAACCGCCTTCCCGACGCCCTGCAGGTCTGCCGGCAATGGCGCAGTTACGCCGCCGCCGCGGGCGCGATACGCTCGGTCATTCGCTGGGACGCCAGAATTGCGCATCTCGCTCTGCAAACCGGCGATCTTCGAAGCGCGAAGCGAACAATGCGCCGCGCCGTCGCGCTGGCGGCGCCGGGACGCTACATGCGGAGCTTTCTCGACGAACCGGCGCTGGCGGCCACGTTGCAGGCTCACGCACCCGGCGGGATGGAGCGGAACGGCGCGGCCGAAACGTTCGCCGCCGACCTGGTCCGCGAATTCACGCTGGAAGGCGCGAAAGACCCGACGGGTCCGGATGTCGACGAGCCCGACCGAAGCTATCCGCGCGGTGCGCTGAATTCGCATGAGCTTGAGGTCCTCAAACTGACCGCGACCGGGCTGAGCAACCGCGAGGTCGGCGAGCATCTGGGGATGACCGAGGGTTCGGTCAAATGGGATCTGCAACAGATCTACAACAAGATGGGCGTGCGCCGGCGCATCCTGGTGGTCGAACGGGCCCGGCAACTGGGGCTGATCCACTGACATGGGAGAACGCGCCGCGCACGTCGTGGCGCCGCAAATCCCGATGACGCTCAATAAGCGATCGTGAAGCGCCGCTTGATATGTTGCGGCCGCTCCAATTCGTCGACCAATGCGATCGCATAGTCGTCATAAGAGATGCGGCTTTTCCTGTTCGCGTCGACGACGAGCTGGTCGCCGCCGAGGCGGAACTGGCCGGTGCGCTCTCCCGGCCCGATCTCAGCGGCGGGCGAGAAGAACGTCCAGTCGAGTTCGTCCTCGGCGCGCAGCCGGTTCAGCGAGGCGGTGCCTTCCTCGATGATCTGGCGCACCGCGTCGGGCAGCGTCAGCGTATCCTTGAGCAGCTTGCCCGGCGCCACTTCGAGCGAACCGGCGCCGCCGACCATGATGTAGCGCTTCACGCCCGACTGCTTGACCGCCGCGATCAGCGCGCTCGAAAGCCCGGGCGCGAAGGGCACTGAGCTCACGATCGCGTCGTGACGCTTCAGCAGCGTGGCCAAAGCCGCCACATCGCTCGCGTCGGCGGTTTCCGTACGCACCGCGCCCGAGGCGGGAACCTTTTCCGGATTGCGTGCGATGGCGGTCACGGAATGTCCGCGCGAGACGAGTTCAGCGAGGATTTTGCTGCCGATGTTTCCGGTGGCACCGACGAGAGCGACGTTCATGTGTTTTCTCCTGAACTCAGGGTTTGCGTTTCTCGCTGAAGATCGGGTTGCGCAGCAGGAACGGCGCCGCCGCCACCAGCGCATCACCGCGTTCCCGGATGCCGGGCCCGAATTCGCTGTGGGTGAAGATATAGAGCCAATTCTTGCGAACGCCTTCGAGAATCAATTCCCCCACCGCGACCGGATCCATCCATAGCCGCGCATTGGAATTCGCCGCGCGGCGCTTGTCAAATTCCGCATAGCCCGTGTTGGCGAGATGCTCCGGACGGGTCTCGGCGCTCTTGGAGATCTGGCTCTGCACGCGGGCGCCGCCGGTCACAAACGCGACTTTGCCTTCCACCGGCTCCACGGGCTTAGCTCCCTGTTTTGTGCGCGCGCGCGACCGCCACGCCATAGGCCTTAAGTCCCCACCAGATCGAGAACGCGGACAGAGGCCCCAGAATGATCGCCGCCGTCGACAGGGCATAGCGAAGCTGGGCTTCGGCGCCAAAAACATAGTCGGTGAAGACCGCGATCAGCGTCGGCCCCAACCCATAGCCCAGCACGTTGATGATGAAGATGGCGAGCGCGGTGATCTGGCCGCGCATTTCGTTGGGCGTGACGACCTGGATCGCCGCGTTCTGCGGGCCCAACACCCAGGCGGCGAAGAACCCCTGCAGGACGGAGATCGCCACGGAATATTCCGGCCTCGGCATCAGCGGGAACAGCACGTGGCAGGGCACGATCAGGATGATCGCCCACATCGTCACGCGCATATTGGCGTCGTCATGGCCCTGGCGCTGCCAGCGTTCGGCGAGCCAGCTGCCGAACATCGCGCCCACCGGCCAGACGACGAGAATGACGAGCCCGGAGATCACGCCCACCTGGGTCATCGACCATCCGAAGGTGCGGCCATAGAACGCCGGCCCCCAACTCAGCGAACCGATGGAGAGGACGGTGTTGAACGCCAGGCCCAGCATCATGGGGCCATAGACGCCACGATTGTCATAGAGAAAGCGTAGGACCTCGCGGACCGGAACCGACGCGAGCTGACCGTCCTTCCCGCCAGTCTTCATCAGTCGGCCCCGGCGGAACGGCTCCTTGAGCGTGAAGACGAGGGCCGACACCACAAGCCCCGGCAATCCCACCAGCAGGAACGTCATCTGCCAGGTCTTCAACGTGCCGATGACGGGCAGATGAAGCGGCGGGACATTCTCGAGGAAATGGATGATCGCGCCGCCGATGATCAGCGACAGGCCGGTCCCCGCCATGAAACCGAAGCTCATCACGGCGATGGCGCGCGGCAGCTTCTCGCGGGGAAACAGATCGGCCAGCATCGAATAGGTCGCCGGCCCGTTGCAGGATTCGCCGACGCCCGTTCCGACGCGGCAGAGAAAGAGCTGCCAGAAATTCTGCGCCAGCCCGCACAAGGCGGTGGCCGCGCTCCACAAGGCGATGCCGATGCCGATGATCGTGCGCCGCGGTCCGACATCCGCGAACCGCGCAACCGGGAGGCCCAGAAAGACATAAAAGAAGATGAAGGCGAAGCCGATCAGCAGGCTCATCTGGAAATCGGAAAGCTGAAGGTCCGCCTTTATGCTGGGCACCAACAGCGTGATGATCCCGCGATCCAGGAAATTGATCATCAAGGTGAGCGAGAAGATGAAGACCGCATACCACGCCACGCGCGGGCTGGGCCAAGGCACGCTTGTCGCGGGTGCCGAAGGCGGCGCTGAGGGAAGCGCGGCGTCCGCCAGCGGTTCGAATGTCATCTCGGCCTCCCGGACGCTTTTGTTATTGTTGGGTTTGAGCATCTTTGATTTGACGCCCGCGATCTACTCCACTGCCGGCGAAGCCGAAGGCGCGCTTCCGGGAAGCCATTAATTTCGCTGCGGAATCTCTTCGAAAGGCCGGCGCGTGGCGCTACAGTCGCGGCAACGGCACACGGGATGGTTCGATTCCGCATGAGGCCGACAGGAGGGAGACATGGTCAACATCGCGGAAGCGGAACTGGTCGAAGGCGTCCTCGCAATTCAAACCGAGCCGCAGATCGAGCGCGATTTCTCGCCGCGCAAGATCAAGATCGCGGCCGGCATCCTGTTCGGCCAGAGTTTCGGCACGAGCATTCTTCCCTACAGCGCATTGATGCTGATGCTGATGCCGCTGACCAGGGAGTTCGGCTGGACAGCGGCGCAGTTTTCGTGGGCGGTGACCTGCCTTTTCGTCTCCGGCGCGATCAGCCTGTGGCCGATCGGCCGTCTGGCCGACAAGGTGGGCGTGCGTCCGGTGCTTCTCGTCGGCACCATCATGGTCGGCCTCGTCACGCTGGGGATGTCGTTCCAGACAGCGAGTCTGTGGCAGTTCTACGGCTATTACGCGCTGCTGGGCATCTTCGGTTCGACCGGCGTCACCTACACCAAGGTGGTCGCCGCGCTGTTCACCCAGCATCGCGGCAAGGCGATGGCGATCCTCACCGCCGAGACCACGCTGGCGCGTGCCGGCGTTCCGCTGGTGGTGAACTGGCTGCTGCTGAATGAAGGCTGGCGCACCATGTACCTGGTGTTCGGCATCGTGATCCTGGCGATGGTGCCGATCCTGTTCTTCACCATCGAGGAGCCGGGACTGACCGGCACGGCCGGCAAATTGTCCTGGCGCAGGCGCAAAATCGCGGCGCGGGACGCAGCCTCGCCGCCCAAGGCCGCGCTTCCCGGCATGACGATCTGGGAAGCGCTGCAGGATCCGGTGTTCTGGCTTTCCACGCTGGCCGCCTTCATCGGGCTGTTCATCTTCAACGGCATGTTTCCGCATATCGTGCCCGCGCTGGTCGACAAGGGCTTTTCGCAAACCACGGTCGTCGCGTTGCAATCGACCGCGATCCTGATCTCGTTCGCCGGCGCGCTGGTCGGCGGCTGGGCGGTGGACCGCTTCCAGACCGCGAAGATCGCGGTGCCGATTTCCCTGGTCGCGTCCGTGGGCGCATTCCTGACGCTGGTCGTGTCGCCGACGCTGGGCGGCGTTCCGCTGCTTGCGGCGATCCTGGTTCTGGGAACGCTGTCGTTCAACGCCCTGTTCCCGATGGGCACCTATTTCGCGACGCGGTTCTTCGGTCTTGGTTCGCTGGCCGAGATCGTCGCGGTGCAGTTCGCCGTCACGAACATTTTCGCAGGCCTTGGGGCGCCGCTGTTCGGCTGGATCTTCGACACGACCCATTCCTATAACATCGTGTTCATGATCACGTCGGCGCTGAACCTCGTGGTCGCCGCGATCTGGTTTGCCTTGCCGAAATACCGCTACGCGGCCAACATCGGCCAGATGCCGGCGCCGACGAAAGGCTAGCGCGCGATTTTCGCTTTACGAAATCGATTGGGCTTGCCTCACGCGAAGGTGCCGGCGTCGAAATCCGCGTCAGTTTTCTGCCTGACGTCGTCGAGGCTCACATCGGGTGCGAGTTCGATCAGCGTCAGGCCGCCCTTGCGGCGGTCCACCTCGAACACCGCGAGATCGGAAATCACCAGGTCGATGCAGGCGCTGCCGGTCAGCGGCAGCGTGCATTTTCTGAGGATCTTGGACTGGCCGGCCTTGTTGGCATGTTCCATCACGACGATGACGCGCTTGACGCCCGCCACCAGGTCCATCGCGCCGCCCATGCCCTTGACCATCTTGCCGGGAATGGTCCAGTTGGCGATATCGCCGGCCTGCGAGACTTCCATGGCGCCCAGAACCGCCATGTCGATATGGCCGCCGCGGATCATCGCGAAACTGTCGGACGAGGAGAAAAAGCTGGAGCCGGGAAGTTCGGTGACCGTCTGCTTTCCGGCATTGATCAGGTCGGGGTCTTCCTCGCCGTCATAGGGAAACGGCCCGATGCCCAGCATGCCGTTCTCGCTCTGCAGCGTGACCTTCATCCCTTGCGGAATGCAATTGGCCACCAGGGTGGGAATGCCGATGCCCAGATTGACGTAATAGCCGTCGCGCAACTCGCGCGCCGCGCGTGCGGCCATCTGCTCGCGTGTCCAGGGCATTATGCGCTCTCCTTGCGCCGGGCGGCATCCGGCCGTGGCCGGACGGTGCGGTGCTCGATCTTCTTCAGATAGTCGGTGCCCTGGAAAATCCGGTTGACGAAGATGCCGGGCGTGTGGATGCCGTCGGGCGGCAGCGCGCCGGTTTCGACCAGTTCCTCGACCTCCGCGATCGTTACCTTGCCGGCCGTCGCCATCATCGGGTTGAAGTTGCGCGCGGTCTTGCGGAACACCAGGTTTCCCTCCGGGTCGCCCCGCCATGCCTTGACGATGGCAAGGTCGGCGCGCAGCCAGGTCTCGCGGACATAGATCTCGCCTTCGAAAATCTCGGTCGGCTTGCCTTCGGCTACGACCGTGCCGACGCCCGTCTTGGTGTAGAACGCGGGAATGCCGGCGCCGCCCGCGCGGATCCGCTCGGCCAGGGTGCCTTGCGGGTTCCGTTCCAGTTCGAGCTGGCCCGACAGGTAGCGGCTTTCGAACAGCTTGTTCTAGCCGACATAGGCGGAGATCATCTTGTCGATCTTGCCCTTGTCCAGCAGCATCC
>JAATGL010000150.1 GCA_015654705.1 Alphaproteobacteria bacterium
GAGCGATTTCCGTCCTTCGCGATACGGCTCCGGCCCTTTTAGGCGCCGGAGCCTCCAGATTCATCGCGCGACGGTTAACGCTTCAGGCGCCTGCTTTTCGCGTTTCACCAAAAGCTTGTTGAGCGCATTGACGTAGGCATAGGCCGCGGCCACCAGCGTGTCGGTGTCCGCGCCACGTCCCGTGACGGTGCGCCCGTTCTCCTCGAGCCGCACGCTGACCGTGGCCTGCGCATCCGTGCCTTCCGTGACCGCATTGATCTGGAAGAGCTGCAGGGTGGCCGTGTGCGGATAAATCTCATGTATGGCCTTGAAGATGGCGTCAACAGGGCCGTCGCCGGTCGTCTTGACGCGGCGGTCCTCGCCATCGACGCTGAGCGTCAATTCGCAGCCGGGAAGAAGATTGGTCCCGGTCTCGACCCGCAGATTCTCGACCGCGATCAGGTCATGGCCGCGCACGATCTCGTCATCGACCAGCGCGACCAGGTCCTCGTCGAAGACGTGCTTCTTCTTGTCGGCCAGGTCCTTGAAGCGCTTGAAGGCCTCGGCGAAGGCCGGACCGTCGAGCGTGTAGCCCATCGCCTCCAGCTTGTCGCGGAAGGCGTGACGGCCGCTGAGCTTGCCCAGCACCAGCGAGGTTTCCTTCACACCGACGTCCTCGGGACGCATGATCTCGTAGGTCTCGACGTTCTTCAGCATGCCGTCCTGGTGGATGCCCGATTCGTGGCTGAAGGCGTTCTTGCCGACGATCGCCTTGTTGTACTGGACCGGAAAGCCGGTGACGTTGGAGACGAGCTTGGACGCCCGCGACAGCATCGGGGTCTTCACCCGGGTCTCATAGGGCATCAGGTCCTTACGAACCCTGAGCGCCATGACGATTTCTTCCAGCGCCGCATTGCCCGCCCGCTCCCCGATCCCGTTGACGGTGCATTCGATCTGCCGCGCCCCCGCCAGCACGCCGGCCAGCGAATTGGCCACCGCCAGGCCGAGATCGTTGTGGCAGTGGGTGGAGAAGATGACCTTGTCCGCGTTGGGCACGCGGTTGCGTAGCATCGAAATGATCTCGAAATATTCCTGCGGCGTCGAATAGCCCACCGTGTCGGGGATGTTGATCGTCGTGGCGCCGGAGCGGATCGCGAGTTCCACGCAGCGGCAGAGGAAGTCGCGCTCGGTGCGCGTCGCGTCCTCCGCCGACCATTGCACGTCGTCGGTGAAATTGCGTGCGCGGGAGACGGAGGCGCCGACCGCGTCGAGCACCGCGTTCGGCCCCATCTGCAGCTTGTGCTTCATGTGCACGGGGCTGGTGGAAATGAAGGTGTGGATGCGCGGTCGCCTGGCGCCGCGCACCGCTTCGCCGGCGCGCTCGATGTCCTTGAAGCCGGCGCGCGCCAGCCCGCAGACGCCGGCATTTTTCACCAGCTTCGAGATTTCCGACACCGCCGCGAAATCGCCCGGCGACGAAATCGGAAAGCCGGCCTCGATGATGTCGACGCCCATCGCATCGAGAAATTCGGCGACGTCGAGCTTTTCCTCGAGCGTCATCGCGGCGCCCGGCGACTGCTCGCCGTCGCGCAAGGTCGTGTCGAAGATTCGGATTCGGGATTTGTCGTCACGCATTGAATCGCATCCTTCCGTTCGCCGCAGGCGCGGCTTCGATCTCTCCTTCGCTTTTCATCCCCCAAACACCCGGCGCGGAGTATGTCCGCGCCCGCCGGCGCCTAGGGGCAGCTAAGGAGGAGAAGCTTCGCTCGCGACGAACCGAGGGAAGGACGAGGCGTGAGGAGAGAGCGTGCGCCATCGCGGGCGGAAAATCCGCCGTTCGCGATTCCTTTGCACACGCCGTTCGCCATCGTCCAATCGCCGTTCCGCCGGCCGAGTTTACGGTTCGCTAACTCTCACGAAACACCGTTAAACCTTCGTAAATGCAAGGCTTTCGGCTTCGTTGCGGCAACTTTTACGCTACAAGCTCGACGCCGCGCAAGGCGCAAACCGCTGAATTCAAGGCAAATTTTGCGCGCCCAAAACGGCCGCCAGGATGGCCAGCCGTTGGTCGCCATGCTAACGCGGCCGGCATGACGGCCATGATCGCGCTCGAACGGGTCAGCCTGTCCTATCCGGGCGGGCAGGCGTGGTCCGTGCGCGACGTCAGCCTGGAGGTGCCGCGCGGCGCCTTTTTCGTCCTGATCGGGGAATCGGGCAGCGGCAAGACCACCACGCTGCACCTGATCAACCGCCTGATCGAGCCGGGCGAGGGCCGTGTCCTTATCGACGGCGTCGACGCCCGCACCATGGACCCGGTGGCCCTGCGCCGCGGCATGGGGTTCATTTTCCAGGCCGTCGGTCTTTTTCCGGATATGAGCGTGGCGGAGAACGTGGCGATCACGCCCCGCCTGCTGGGCTGGCCCGCGGAAGAAATTTCGAAGCGGATCAACGCGTTGCTGGATCTCGTCCGCCTGCCGCCGGCGCAGTTCCGCAACCGCCTTCCGGCCGAGCTTTCGGGCGGTCAGCGCCAACGGGTCGGGCTGGCGCGGGCGCTGGCGGCGCGGCCGTCGATCATGCTGATGGACGAGCCGTTCGGCGCCCTCGACCCCCTGACGCGCGACGACCTTTCGGCCGAATACCGCGCCATCCATGACGCGCTGGGCCTGACCACCGTCCTGGTCACCCACGACATGACGGAGGCCTTCCTGCTGGCCGACCTCGTCGCGGTGATGCGCGAGGGCCGCATCGTACAGAGCGGCACGCCGCGCGAATTGCTGGCGGCGCCGGCCGACGATTTCGTCCGCACCCTGATCGAGACGCCGCGCCGCCGCGCGCTCAAGCTGGCCGAAGCGATGGCCATAGGACCCGGACGGTGAGCGGGACGGACGGCATGATCGCGGTGGCGCTGGCGCGGCTGCCGGAATATCTCGGCCAGCATGTGCTGATCAGCGTCTCCGCCATCGTGATCGGCTTCGCGATCAGCCTGCCGCTGGCGATCGCGGCGTCGCGGCTTGCCTGGCTGCGCGGACCGGCGCTCGGCATCGCCAGCATCATCCAGACCATTCCGGGGCTGGCGCTGCTGGCCCTGTTCTATCCCCTGCTGCTGGCGCTTTCACTGTTCACGACGCGGGTGTTCGGCTTCGGCTTCCGCGCGCTGGGCTTTTTGCCGGCGCTGCTGGCGCTGACGCTCTATTCCATGCTGCCGGTGCTGCGCAACACGGTGACGGCGCTGGCCGGCACCGATCCCGCGATCAGGACCGCCGCGCGCGGCGTCGGCATGACGCCGCGGCAATCGCTCTTTCTGGTCGAACTTCCCCTGGCCGCGCCGGTCATCATGGCGGGGCTGCGCACCGCCGCCGTATGGGTGATCGGCACCGCCACGCTCTCCACGCCGGTCGGCCAGACCAGTCTCGGCAATTACATCTTCACCGGGCTGCAGACCGAGAACTGGGTGTTCGTGCTGTTCGGCTGCGTGGCGGCGGCGCTGCTGGCGCTGGTCATCGACCGGCTGCTGGCGCTGGCCGAGAGCGGCTTCGCGCGGCGCTCGCGGGCGCGCCTCGTCGCGTCGGCAGCGGGATTGCTGATCGTGATCGGCGCCAGCCTGTCGCCGCTGTTCGGCGGCGGGACGAAGACCGTCACCATCGGCACCAAGAGCTTCGAGGAGCAATACATCCTGGGCGCTCTGATCGGCGACCGGCTGGAGAAGGCCGGCTTCAGGACGATGCGCCGCGACGGGCTGGGCTCCACGGTGATCTTCCACGCGCTGGAGGCCGGCGATGTGGACGTCTATGTCGAATATTCCGGCACGCTGTGGACGACGCAGATGAAGCGCGCCGACATGCCCGGGCGCAAAGCCGTGCTGGACCAGATGGCCGCCTGGCTGAAGGACAGGCGCGGCGTGCGCGACCTGGGACCGCTGGGCTTCGAGAACGCCTATGCTTTCGCGATGCGGCGCGACCGGGCCAAGGCGCTGGGCATCGAGACGCTGGCCGATCTGGCGGCCTATGCGCCGCGGCTGAAGATCGGCGGCGATTACGAATTCTTCAGCCGGCCGGAATGGGACGCGGTGGTCAAGGCCTATGGCCTGCACTTCGCGCTGCAGCGGCAATACCAGTCGAACTTCATGTACAGCGCGCTGGTCGACGGCGATGTCGACGTGATTGCGGCCTTCTCCAGCGACGGACGCATCGCGCAATACGATCTGAAGCTGATATCCGATCCCAAACAGGCGCTGCCGCCCTATGATGCGGTGCTGCTGGTCTCGCCCCGCCATGCCGGCGACGCCAAACTCATCGCGGCGCTGAAGCCGTTGCTCGGCGCCATCGATCTGCCGGTGATGCAGCGCGCCAATCTGATGGTCGACCGTCCGGACGACAAGCGCACCTCGGAACAGGCCGCGACCTGGCTGGCGCAACGCCTGAAGAATTAAATGCCGGCGCCCAGATCGGAAAAGGCCTCGGCGAGCGAGGGTGTTTCGCCGGCGGGTGTCGAAAGATCGCGCACCAGACGGTCGATCTGGGCGTTGATCTCCGGCACGGCGACGACCTCCCACCAGGTCGGCCTTGTCAGGGGACCTAGCGCATAGAGCCAGGGCGAGACATGGCCGGCCGAGCCCAGCGCCGCGCAGTCCTTTGTTTCGATTCCCAGGCCGAGCCTGTCGGGCGCGATCAGGCCGCGGCGGCGCAGATCGGCCAGCATCGGAAAGGCCAGCCGGTCCATGTCGCTGCGCGGGCCGGTGCAGTTGACGATCCGCGCGGCGGGAACGACGTGTTCGGTGCCGGTCCCGCGGTCGCGCAGAACGACCTCCGCCAAATCCCCCTTGCGGCGATAGGCCTGGACGCGCCCGCCCCGGGCGGTGAGCTGTCCGCTTTTCATCAAGGCGCCCAGCCGCTCGGCGATGCGCGGCGCCATGCGATGACGGTGCACGTCCCAGCGCGGCCTGAGATGGCGCAGGAACTGGGCCCGCTCGGCGAGCGTCCAGCCATGCCAGACGCCGGCGACGGCCGGGCGCATCGTATCCATCACGCGCTGCCAGGGGATGTCCTGCGCTTTCGCCCTGGCGGCTTCGCGGCGCAGCAGCCTGAGCAGCGCGAGCGGCGACGCGTGGACCTTCGGATCGTGGAACGCAGGCCAGTTCCCGCCGGCCTGATGCGCCAGCGGCAGATAGCCGCGCCGCGAGATCGCCTGCATCGGCCCGGTATGGCCGCTGCCGGCGAGTTTCAGCGCGACATCGACCATGGTGAGGCCGGTGCCCAGCAGCACGACCGGCGCGTCTTTCGCCAGGCCGTCGAAGGCGTCGTCGGCCCACGGATCGGGCACGAACAGCGTGGTGTCGTAGAGCCAGGAATCCCTCGCCTGCGGCGCGCGCGGCGGCAGGTTGCCGGTGGCCAGCACCACGATGTCGGCGACGATCTCGCGCCCGTCGGCGAGCAGGACGCCGCGGGCCGGAAAATCAAGCGGCCGGACCGCCTCGCCGCGCACGGTGCTGAGGCCGCGCGAGCGGTCGGGCGAGACCGCCTCCTGCACCCGCTCCTCCAGATAGGCGCCGAACAATTCGCGCGGCACGAAGGCCGCGGCCAGATCGCCGCCGCTCTCGGCCAAGGCATCGCCCAGCCGGGCGCGATGCCGCAACAGCCAGTCCGCGAAGCTCGGCGACAGGCCAAGCTCCATGCGGCTGACCGGGACGTTGAGAAGATGATCGGGCGCGCAGGCGCCATACGCCAGGCCGCGCCCGACACGGCGGTCGCGCTCCACCACCACCACGCGCGCCTCCGGATGGAGGCGGGTGAATTTGAGGGCGAAGACGCTGCCGCTGAAGCCGCCGCCGATCACGGCGATGGTCGGGCTGGCATGGGAAGACATCTCTGGAGAAACCAAATTCCGGCCGGCTGCTAACTCGACCAATAAAGTAGGGTTTGTCGTAGGCCCTGTCGACCCCGCCTGCCGTCACCCGTCCGGGTAAAGCCGCGCGAACGCATCGATGAGCGTCTGCCGGTCCGCGGGCTGCTTCGCCACCAGAACGGCGTCGTCCTGAAAGCGGGTCCCGGGCGCGGCATGGTCGGTCCAGATATGCGAGGTCGGCACCGCCCAGTCCGGCGCGTCCAGCGTGCCGGCCGCGACGAAAACAAGTTGCGGCGACGACAGCGGCTCGTGCCACAGCCGCACGCCGCATTGCGTGCAGCGCACGATGTCGATCAGCCGCCCCGAATCCGCGCGCTTGCGGAAGCGCTCGACGCGGCCCGCGTCCTGCGCAAAGGCCTCAGCCGGCACAAGCACCATCAGGAGGTTCGCCGCGCCGGTGAGCTTGCGGCAGTCGCGGCAATGGCAGGCATTCACCGCCAGCGGCGGCGCCTCCAGGCGGTAGCGTGTCGCGCCGCACAGGCAGCCGCCCCGATGGGGCGGCGGGGGGATCGGCGGGCGCATCTCAATTCTTCGTCTGGTCGACCAGCTTGTTCTTGGCGATCCAGGGCATCATGGCGCGCAGTTTGGCGCCGACCTCCTCGATCGGATGGGCGGCGTTGCGGGCGCGCGTCGCCTTGAACGAAGGCTGGCCCGCCTTGTTCTCCAGAACCCAGTCGCGCGCGAATTTGCCTTTCTGGATATCGTCCAGCACGCGCTTCATCTCGGCCTTGGTCTCGGCGGTGATCAGGCGCGGGCCGGTGACGTATTCGCCGTATTCCGCCGTGTTGGAGATCGAGTAGTTCATGTTGGCGATGCCGCCCTCATAGATCAGGTCGACGATCAGCTTCACCTCGTGCAGGCATTCGAAATAGGCCATCTCCGGCGCATAGCCGGCCTCGACCAGCGTTTCGAACCCGGCGCGGATCAGTTCGACCAGGCCGCCGCAGAGCACCGATTGCTCGCCGAACAGATCGGTCTCGCATTCCTCGC
>JAATGL010000226.1 GCA_015654705.1 Alphaproteobacteria bacterium
CACCGCCGCGCCGCCGACCACCGCGCGGCGTTCGAGCACCGTTACCTTCGATCCGGCCCCTGCCAGATAGACCGCGCAGACCGGCCCATTATGCCGGGCCCCGATGACGATCGCGTCCGCGGTGTGCATGGCGTCCCCGTCATTTCACGCACCAATCCAGCCCATCTTCCGACACGTCTACCATACGGCCGCGCAGCTTGAGCGAACGGCCGGCGACATAGCGCCCCGGCCTGTCGGCGCGCCAGTGGTCGGGATTGGGCAGCACGGCGGCCAGCCGCGCGGCTTCGGCCCGGTTGAGCGCCGACGTGGATCTGTGGAAATAGGCCTGCGACGCCGCCTCGGCGCCGTAATTGCCGTGGCCCCAATCGACCAGATTGAGATAGGCGGTGAGGATTCGCTTCTTCGGCCACAGCGCTTCGATCAGCACGGTCAGATAGGCCTCCATGCCCTTGCGCACCCAGCTGCGCACCGGCAGCAGGAACAGCGTGCGTGCGGTCTGCTGGCTGATCGTGCTGGCTCCGCGCAGCGGCTTTTGCGGATGGCGCTGGTGCTCGCGCATGGCGTCGTCGATGCCTTTCCAGTCGAAGCCGTTGTGCGCGCAGAAGCGCTGGTCCTCGGCGCTGATCACCGCGCGGCCCAGCGCGGGCGAGATTTCGTCATAGGAGCGCCAGGAATAATGCACCGCGTTGAAGGTCACCAGATCGAGCAGCATCTGCGGCGTGCCAGGAACGGGCACGAAGCGAAAGAGCAGGATCAGGACGATCGGCAACGGCACAAGGAACGTGAAAACGATCACGACGATACGGCGCAGCCACGGCGCATGCACGCCGTCGCCGCGCCAGATCCAGCGCGGTGCTGCGGAAAGTTTGCCCCAAGCCGTGTGGAAGAATCCCCCCATGCGACCGACTATATCAGAGCCGCGCCCCGCGCAGGCGCAGCGCGTTGCCGATCACCGAGACCGAGCTGAGGCTCATGGCCGCGGCCGCGATCATGGGCGAGAGCAGCCAGCCGGTGAAGGGATAGAGCGCGCCGGCGGCCAGCGGAATGCCCAGCACGTTGTAGGCGAAGGCGAAGAACAGATTCTGCTTCATGTTGTTCACTGCGGCGCTGGCCAGATGGCGGGCGCGCAGCAGGGCGCCGAGGTCGCCTTTCAGAAGCGTGAGCCCCGCCGTCTCGATGGCCGCGTCGGAGCCGGTGCCCATGGCGATGGACACGTCGGCGGCGGCCAGCGCGGGGGCATCGTTGACGCCGTCGCCGGCAAAGGCCACCACGCGGCCCTCGCGTTTCAGCCGGTTCACCAAATCGGTCTTGCTCTCGGGCGTCATGCCGGCCGCGACGCTGTCGAGGCCCGCCGCACGCGCGACGGCGCGGGCGGTGGCGTCCGCGTCGCCGGTCGCCATAGTGATCGCGAGCCCGCAGTCGCGCAGACTGGCCAGCATCGCGCGCGCGTTGGCCTTCAGCGGATCCTGCACGGCGACGAGACCGATGGCCTGGCCCCCGCGCGCCACGAACATCGCGGTCGCGCCGTTTTGGCGCAAGGCTTCGGCCTGGTCCGAGAGTGGTCCGAGGCTGATCCCATTCGATGCCAGCAATTCCGCGCGACCGATCAGGACCGGGGCGCCCGCCAGCGTGCCTCTCAGGCCCTGCCCGGTGACGCTGGCGAAATCCGCGATATCGGGCAATGCGAGCGACTTCTCCTTGGCGCCGGAGACGATGGCGTGGGCCAGGGGATGCGCGCTGCGGCCTTCCAGCGCCGCCGCCAGCGCCAGCACATCGTTCTCTCGAACATTGTCGATGGCGCGTATGGCAACCAGTTTGGGTTTTCCCTCCGTTACCGTTCCGGTCTTGTCGATGACCAGCGTGTCGGCCGCCGCCAGACGTTCCAGCGAGGCGGCGTTGCGCACCAGAACGCCTGCCTGTGCGCCCTTGCCGACCGCGACCATCACCGACATCGGCGTCGCCAGTCCGAGCGCGCAGGGGCAGGCGATGATCAGCACGCTGACTGCAGCGATCAGCGCATAATTGAACGACGGCGCCGGGCCGAACGCATACCACGCGGCGAAGGTGAGCGCCGCCGCCGCGACCACCGAAGGTACGAACCAGGCCGCTACGGAATCGGCAAGCGCCTGGGTAGGGGCGCGGCTTCTCTGCGCCGCAGCAACCAGGGCAACGATCCTGGCCAGCATCGTATCGGCGCCGATGCGCTCGGCGCGGACGACCAGCGCCCCATCGCCGTTGAGCGTGCCGCCGGTCACCTTGTCTCCGATGGTCTTGGACACCGGAATGGATTCGCCGGTGATCATGGATTCGTCGACGGCGCTTTCGCCTTCGATGACGAGGCCGTCGGTCGGCACGCTGTCGCCGGGCGCCACCTGCAAGGCATCGCCGACCCGCACCTGTGCGAGCGGGATATCCTCGACGCCTTGCGCCGTGCGCCGCCTGACCGTCTTGGGCGATAGATCGAGCAGGGCGCGCACTGCCGCGCCGGTGCTGGCGCGGGCGCGCAATTCCAGCACCTGTCCCATCAGCATCAGGGTGACGATCACGGCGGATGCCTCGAAATAGACCGGCGGTGCACCGCTCATGCCGTGGAACGCGGCGGGAATCGCGGACGGGAACAGCAACGCCACCAGGCTGTAGGCAAAAGCCACGCCGACGCCGAGCGCGATCAGGGTGAACATGTTGGCGTGGCCGCTGACCGCACCTTTCCAGCCGCGTGCGAAGAACGGCGCGGCGGCCCAGAGGACAACCGGCGTCGACAGCACGCCTTCGATCCACGCCCGAACGATCGGTGCCGCGATCCCGTCGAGCGCGCCGGTTTCGCCGATCATCGCCAACGCGAAAACCGGGACGCTCAGCGCCAGCGAAACCCAGAACCGCCGCCGCATGTCGCGATATTCGGATTGGTCCTGCGCGGCGGCCGGATCGAGCGGTTCGAGCGTCATGCCGCAGATCGGGCAATGGCCGGGCCCGTTGCGGCGGATCTGCGGATGCATCGGACAGGTGTAGACCGTTGCTCCCGCGACCTCCACGACGGGCGACTCCGCAACCTCGTATTTGGCGGGATCGGCCCGGAACTTCTCCATGCAATGCGGGCTGCAAAAGAATTTATCCACGCCTTGATGGCGCAGATACAGGCCCGCCGCCCGCGCAGCGTCGGGATCGACGTGCATCCCGCAAACAGGATCGTTCACGCCGCTATTTTCCATAGCGGCTGAACAGTTCGACCAGTTCGGAAAATTTCCGGGTCTGGTCCTTGGCGTTTCCCGAATGGATGGCGTGCGCCACGCAATGGGCGGCATGGTTCTTCAGGATTTCCTCCTCGACGCGTTTGAGGGCCGCCTTCACCGCCTGCATCTGGGTCAGGATGTCGATGCAATAGCGATCCTCCTCGACCATGCGCGCAACGCCGCGCACCTGGCCTTCGATGCGCGCCAGCCGCGTCAGAACTTTGCGGTTTGCCTGGGCCAAATTGTCTCGCTTCCGGAAGATCTGTTGTATACCCCACCAGGGTATATAGGATGACCCGGCCGATCCGCAAGCGGCGGACCGATAGTGGAGAATGGCGTGGAACGCGTTCGGCTTCGCAAATCTGGTCTGCGGCATATCGTTTTCGGCGCGATCGTCCTGTCGGCGTCTCCGGTCGCGGCGCAAACCGGCGACGACGCCGGGATGGCGAACATGCCGGGGATGGGCATGCCGATGCCGGGCAAGGCGCCGCAGAGCGACAAGGCGACGCCGCCTGCCGCCGAGATGGACATGCAGGGCATGGACGGCATGGACATGATGCCGATGACGGGCATTCTTGGGTCCTATCCCATGACGCGCGACGCCTCCGGCACAAGCTGGCAGCCCGATGCCGCCCCGCATCAGGGCCTGCACGCGACGCTGGGCGATTGGGCGCTGATGGGCCATGCGATGCTCACCGGCATCTATGACAGCCAGAGCGGACCGCGCGGCGGCACGCAGACCTTTCTCTCCGGCATGCTGATGGGCATGGCGCGGCGGGACTTCACACAGGACGACACGCTCAATCTGCGCCTGATGCTCAGTCCCGAGCCGTTCATGGGCCGCAGCGGCTATCCCCTGCTGCTGGCGACCGGAGAGACCGCCGACGGCACGACGCCGCTGGTCGACCGCCAGCATCCGCACGATCTGGTGATGGAGCTTGCCGCGTCCTACAGTCATGCGCTGTCGGAGGGCGACAGCGTGTTCGTTTATGGCGGCTATCCGGGCGAGCCGGCGCTCGGCCCGCCCGCTTTCATGCATCGCGCTTCGGGCATGGACATGCCGGAGGCGCCGATCACCCATCACTGGCTCGATTCCACGCATATCGTGTTCGGCGTCGCGACGGCGGGTTTCGTGCATGACGACTGGAAGGTCGAGGTTTCGCAATTCACCGGCCGTGAGCCGGACCAATACCGTTTCGATTTCGATCCGGCGCGCTTCGACAGCACGGCGGCGCGGCTGAGCTGGAATCCCTCGCCGAACTGGTCCCTGCAGGCATCGTGGGGCTTTCTCAAAAGTCCCGAACAACTGACGCCGGCGATCGACGAGACGCGCTACACGGCCAGCGCGATGTATGTCCTGCCGCTCGGCGAAAGCGGCTCGCTTGCGGCGACGCTGGCCTGGGGCCGCAAGCAATTGAGCGACGGCACCGATCTGGACGGCGTCCTGCTGGAAAGCGAATACAAGCCGGATGCCGCGTGGACGCTTTTCGCGCGCGCGGAATCGGAAGAGAACGACGAACTGTTCGCTTCCGGCGTGGTGAAGACGGTGGGGGAGGTGTCGCTCGGCGCGATCCGCGACTGGCAGGTCGCGAAACACGCTTCGTTCGGTGTCGGCGCGCTTTATACCTTCGATCTCGTGCCGGATGCGGCGCCGGGCTATGGCAGCGATCCGCACGGCACGATGCTGTTCGTGCGCCTGCGCGCCGAGTAGCGCTCCGTCAGGCGCGTTGCGGGATCGGCTCCGCGTTCAAGGGGTGGGCGAGGCGCGTCACCATCTCGCGCGGCACGACCTGCCGGAATTTGCCGATCTCGCGATCCCAGTGGGCGAGAAGCTCTGCGGCGAAGTCCGAGCCGGTCTCGTTGCGATGGTCTTCGACCAGGCTGTGCAGGATCTTCCGCCAATTCGCGGTCGCGACGGGCTGCCATACGACGGTATCGGGATTGACGTGCTCGTCGAATTCGTTGTCGGCGTCGTAGACGAAGGCCATGCCGCCCGTCATGCCGGCGGCGAAATTGTCGCCGATGGATCCCAGGATCGCGACCGTCCCCCGGTCATGTATTCGCAGCCATTCGAGCCGCAGCCTTCGATCACGGCAGTGGCGCCGGAATTGCGCACGGCGAAACGCTCGCCCGCCTGTCCGGCGGCATAGAGCTTTCCGGCCGTGGCGCCGTAAAGGACCGTGTTGCCGATGATGGTGTTGTCGCGCGCCACGAAACGCGACGAGGTCATGGGGCGCAGCGTGATCGTGGCGCCCGACAATCCCTTGCCGACATAATCGTTGGCGTCGCCGAAGACCTCGATCTTCAGGCCCTGCACCGCGAAGGCGCCGAGCGACTGGCCGCAACTGCCGCGCAGCCTGAGCGTCAGCCGCGCCGGCGGCAATCCCGTCATGCCCCAGCGGCGCACGATACGCGAGGAGATGCGTGCGCCGATCGAGCGCATCGTGTTGCGCACATTGTAGGTGAGCTGCATCTTCTCACCGTGATCGAACAGGGCGGGCGCGTCCTTCTCGATCTGGGCGTCCAGCGTATCGGGCACGTCGTTGCGGCCGTCGCGGGTGGAAAAGCGCGCGGACTTGCCCGGATCGGCCTGCACCAGCAGCGGATTGAGATCGAGATCGTCCAGCTCCTCGGCACCGCGGCTCATCTGATAGAGCAGGTCGGTGCGGCCGATCACCTCTTCCAGCCTGCGAAAGCCGAGCGACGCGAGAATTTCGCGCACATCCTCGGCGATGAAACTGAACAGGTTGACGACCTTTTCCGGCGTGCCGGCGAACTTGGCGCGCAGCGCCTCGTTCTGGGTGCAGACGCCGACGGGGCAGGTGTTGGAATGGCATTGCCGCACCATGATGCAGCCCATCGCCACCAGCGACGCGGTGCCGATGCCGTATTCCTCCGCGCCCATCATCGCCGCCATCACCACGTCGCGGCCGGTGCGGATGCCGCCGTCGGTGCGCAGGGTCACGCGATGGCGCAGATTGTTGAGGGTGAGGATCTGGTTGGCCTCGGTCAGCCCCATCTCCCACGGCACGCCGGCATATTTGATCGAGCTTTGCGGCGAGGCCCCGGTGCCGCCCGAATGGCCGGAGATCAGGATCACGTCGGCCTTGGCCTTGGCGACGCCGGCCGCGATCGTGCCGATGCCGGTGGCGGCGACCAGCTTCACGCAGACGCGCGCCTCGGGATTGATCTGCTTCAGGTCGTAGATGAGCTGCGCCAGGTCCTCGATCGAATAGATGTCGTGATGCGGCGGCGGCGAGATCAGCATCACGCCGGGTGTCGAATGGCGCAGTTTGGCGATCATCTCGGTGACCTTGAAGCCGGGCAATTGGCCGCCTTCGCCGGGCTTGGCGCCCTGGGCGACCTTGATCTCCAGTTCGCGGCACTGGTTCAGATATTCCGCCGTCACGCCGAAGCGGCCCGACGCCACCTGCTTGATGGCGGAATTGGCGTTGTCGCCGTTCGGCTTGGCTTTGAAATGCAGCGGGTTCTCGCCGCCTTCGCCGGAATCCGATTTGGCGCCGATCCGGTTCATCGCCACGTTGAGCGCCTCATGCGCCTCAGGCCCCAGCGCGCCCAGCGACATGCCCGGCGTGACGAAGCGCTTGCGGATTTCGGTGATGGATTCGACCTCCTCCAGCGGGATCGCCGTCGCGCCGCCGCGGAATTCCATCAGATGGCGCAGGCTGACCGGCGGCAGCGCCTTCACGGCATCGGCATAGCGCTTGTAGATGCCGTAGGAATCGTTCGTCACCGCCGCCTGCAGCAGATGGATCAGCGCCGCGCCGTGGCTATGCGTCTCGCCGCCCTGGCGGGCCTTGTAGAAGCCGCCGATGGGCAGCGCGATCGTGTCCTCATCGAAGGCGCGGTCGTGCAGCCGGGCGACCTTCGCCGCGATGCCGGGAAGGCCGATGCCCGAGATGCGGCTGGGCATGCCGGGGAAAATCTCCGCCACCATCGAGCGCGACAGACCCACGGCCTCGAAATTATAGGCGCCGCGATAGGAGGAGAGCACCGAAATGCCCATCTTCGACATGATCTTGAGCAGCCCGGCGCTGACCGTGTCGAGATAGCGCTTCACGCAGGGCCCGAGCCCCATCTTGCCGAACAGGCCGCGCGCATGACGGTCGGCGATGCAATCCTGCGCCAGATAGGCGTTGACGGTCGTGGCGCCGACGCCAATCAGCACCGCGAAATAATGCGTGTCGAGACATTCGGCCGAGCGCACGTTTATGGAGGTGTAGGTGCGCAGCCCCTGGCGCACCAGATAGGAATGGACCGCGCCGGTCGCCAGGATCATCGGGATGGCGGCGAGGTCGCTGGAGATGCGCTCGTCGGTCAGGATCAGGTGGTTGTAGCCCTGCCGCACGGCGTCCTCCGCCTCGACGCGGACGCGCTCGATGGCGGCGTGCAGCGCGCCGTCCTTCGCCTTTCCATTGTCGACCTGGAAGACGCAGTCGATCTCGTAGAAGCGGCCTTCGAGATGGTCCTTCATCCGCTCGAACATGCCGTTGGAGATCACCGGGCTTTCGAGCACGAAGACGTCGGTCTGCTTCTCGTCCTGCGCCAGCACGTTGCCGAGATTGCGGAAGCGCGTCTTCAGCGACATCACGCGCTCCTCGCGCAGCGAGTCGATGGGCGGATTGGTCACCTGGCTGAAATTCTGGCGGAAGTAATGCGACAGCGGCCGGTATTTATCCGACAGCACGGCCAGCGGCGTGTCGTCGCCCATCGAACCGACGGGCTCCTTGGCGTCCTCGACCATCGGATGGAGGATGAGTTCGAGGTCCTCAATGGTCAGGCCGGCCGCGACCTGCCGCCGGCGCAACGTCTCCCGGCCGAAGACGCGCGGCTCGCTGCCCGGTCCGATGATCGGATCGAGCTCGACGATTTTCTTGGTCCATTCCTGATAGGGATATTCGTTGGCCAGCTTGTCCTTGATCTCGCGGTCCTCGTAGAAGCGGCCTTCGACGAGATCGAGCGCGATCATCTGCCCCGGACCGACGCGGCCCTTGCGCACGATCCGCGCATCGTCGAGCACGACCATGCCGGTCTCCGAGCCGCTGAACAGCAGCCCATCATCGGTCAGCGCATAACGCTGTGGCCGCAGCCCGTTGCGGTCCATGCCGGCGATCACCCAGCGCCCGTCGGTCGCCGCGATCGCCGCCGGACCGTCCCACGGCTCCATCACCGCATTGGCATAGGCATACATCGCGCGATGCAGCTCCGGCATCGACGAGGCCTTCTTGGTCCAGGTCTCGGGGATGAGGATGGTCTTGGCCAGCGGCGCCGAGCGGCCGGCGCGCACCAGCACCTCGAACACCGCGTCGAGCGCGGCGCTGTCCGAGCCGCCGGGCTGGACGATCGGCTTGATGTCGTCGCCGGCGGCGCCGAACAGTTCCGACGCCATCTTGAATTCGTGGTTCTTCATCCAGTTGATGTTGCCCTTCAGCGTATTGATCTCGCCGTTATGGGCCAGCATGCGGAAGGGCTGCGCCAGCCGCCAGGTCGGGAAGGTGTTGGTGGAATAGCGCTGGTGGAAGATCGCGAAGGCGCTGACGAAATGCTCGTCCTTCAGGTCGGGATAGAAATTCGCCAGCTGCTCGGCCAGGAACATGCCCTTGTAGATCAGCGAGCGCGACGACAGCGAGCAGACATAGAAATCCCGGATCGAGGCTTCGCGTACCCGCTTCTCGATGCGGCGGCGGCAGAGATAGAGGCGGCGGTCGAGCGTTTCCAGGTCCATCGCGTCGCCGGCATCGAACATGATCTGCTCGATCTCAGGCCGCGTGGCGTTGGCCTTTTCGCCGATGATGGAAATGTCGACCGGCACCTGTCGCCAGCCGTAGAGATAGAACCCGACGCGCAGGATCTCGGCTTCCACGATCGTGCGGCAGGTTTCCTGCGCCCCGTAATCGGTGCGCGGCAGGAAGATCTGGCCGACCGCGATGCGGCCGGAGCGGATTTTGTGGCCCGTGTGCTCGACCTGGGCGCGGAAGAAATCCTGCGGAACCTGCAGATGGATGCCGGCGCCGTCGCCGGTCTTGCCGTCGGCATCCACGGCGCCGCGATGCCAGACCGATTTCAGCGCTTCGATGGCGCCCAGCACGACGGACCGGCGCGGCTTGCCGTCGATCGCGGCCACGAGACCGACGCCGCAGGCATCGTGCTCCTGGTCGGGCGAATAGGCATGCGCCTCCTCCAGCGTTTTCGCGTTGGCAAGGAAGCGGGTGATATCCTGTTTGGCGTCGCCCGGCGCATCCATCGTCATCACTCCGCCGCCTGCTGGATCAGGGCCGCGACCTTGGCTTCGAGATAGGCGTGGATCGCCGCCGCCGCGTCGCGCCCGTCGCGGATTGCCCAAACCACCAGCGAGGCGCCGCGCACCACGTCGCCGCCGGCGAAGACGCCGTCGAGACTGGTCATGAAGCTCGTGTTCGAGATGCGCAGCGTTCCCCATCTGGAAGTTTCCAGCTCGGGGGCGCGGAACATCTGGGGCAGGTCCTCGGGATCGAAGCCCAGCGCCTTGATCGCGAGATCGACATGCAGCGTGAAATCGGCGCCCTTGATCTCCTCCGGCATCTTGCGTCCCGTCGCGTCGGGCAGGCCCAAGGTCTGGCGCGCGATGCGGATGCCCTCGACATGCTGCTTGCCGAGGAATGCCTTGGGCAGCGTCAGCCACTGGAAGACGATGCCTTCCTCCTCCGCGTTGGCGACTTCGCGCAGCGAGCCCGGCATGTTGTCGCGGTCGCGCCGATAGAGACAGGTGACGGACCTGGCGCCCTGGCGCATCGCCGTGCGCACGCAGTCCATCGCCGTGTCGCCTCCGCCGATCACCGCTACGTCCTTGTCCCGCGCGTCGAGCGCACCGGAGTCGAATTCCGCCACGGCGTCGCCCAGCCCCTTGCGATTGGA
>JAATGL010000037.1 GCA_015654705.1 Alphaproteobacteria bacterium
CGGGCTATTCGTCCGTGATCAACTCGATCAACAATGGCACGTCCTCGATCGACGTCGCCTTGTCCGCCGGTCAGTCCATCTCGGATCTTCTGATCCAGCTGAAGCAGAAGGCGCTTTCGGCCGCTGACACCTCGCTCGATACCGCGAGCCGTCAGGCCCTGAACGCGGACTTCACCGCCCTGCGCGATCAGATCACCACCATCGTGAAGAACGCCGTGTTCAACGGCTACAACCTTGTCGACGGCTCGACCACGCAGATCACCGCGCTGGCCTCGTCCGACGGCACGCGTCGCATCACGGTGGCGGCGGAGAATATGAGCCTGTCCGGTTCGATCGTGACCTTCTCGACCGGCGCGTCCATCTCGACGCAGGCGTCCGCATCGACCATGGTGGCGGCGATCCAGACCTCGCTCACCAATGTCGACTCGGCGCTGGCCAAACTGTCGTCCGGCTCGAAGAAGTTCTCGATCCAGATCGACTTCGCCTCGAAGCTGTCCGATGCGCTGACCACGGGCATCGGCAACCTGGTCGACGCCAACATGGCCACCGAAAGCGCGATGCTGCAGTCCTTGCAGGTCAAGCAGCAATTGGGCGTGCAGGCTCTGTCGATCGCCAACCAGGCACCGCAGACCATCCTCTCGCTCTTCCATTAAGCGGTCCGGCGGGGTTCGCGAAAACGGACCCCGCCGCCGCTTGAGGGAGGGCGTGAGCCGGTCAACCGGCCGCGCCCCAGGGCGTCAGGGAACAAAAGCCGGTGGGAAAAGAAGCGGCGGGCGAGGGCGACTTCGCCCGCCGCCTTTTCAGAGCTTCAGATGGCGGATCAGCGCCTGCGCCGCGCGCGCGGCATCGTCTTCGGTCATCGCGGCCGAAAGCGGCAGGCTCAGCGCGCGGGAATAATAGCGCTCGGCGCCGGGAAGCCGCGTCGCGCCGTAACGCGCCGCGTAATAGGGCTGGCGGTGGACGGGAAAATAGTGGACCTGGGTGCCGATGCCGTCGCCGGCCAGCGCCCGCATCAGCGCCGCGCGCGAAATGCCGGCGGCCTCGAAATCGATCCGCACCGCGTAAAGATGCCAGGCCGGCAGGCATGACCGCGTGCGCGCCAGGGGCCGCAGCAGCGGCGCATAGGGCGCCAGCAGCGCGTCATAGGCGGCGACGACGGCGCGGCGGCGCGCCAGGAAACGGTCGAGCTTGGCGAGCTGGGAGAGGCCCAGCGCACATTGGATGTCGTTGGCGCGCCAGTTGAACTCGGGTTCGGTCAATTCGTAATACCAGGGATTTGCCTGGCCCTGCGCATCGAAGGCGTCGTCCGCATTGGCGAAATCGGCCGGCTCGCGCGACATCCCGTGATTGCGCGCCAGCATCAGGCGCCTGGCGATGGCGGGATCGTCGGTCGTGACGGCGCCGCCTTCGCCCATCGCAATGGCCTTGACCGGGTGGAAGGAAAAGACGCTGAGGTCGCTCAGTGCATTGGCGCCGATCCGGGCGGGCACGCCGTTCCTGCCGATATGCGTCGCACCCAGCGCATGGCAGGCATCGTCGACGATCCTGAGATGGTGGGCGCGCGCGACCTCGGCGATCTCCTCCAGGGCGCCGCATTGCCCGTTCAGATGCACATTGAAGACGGCCTGCGCGGTGCCGGCGCGTGCGATCGCCTCTTCGAGATTCTCGGAGCCCATCAATCCGCTGTCCGGATCGACATCGGCGAAGACGATCTCCGCGCCGTTCAGATGCGGGGCGCTGGCGGTGGCGAGAAAGGTGATCGCCGGCACGACGATCCTGGTCCCCGGTCCCAGATCGAGCGCCCGCGCCGCCATATGCAGCGCGGCCGTGCCGTTGGCGCAGACCACGGCGTGCCCGGCGCCGACATGGTCCGCCAGCGCGCCTTCGAAGCGCGCCACCGCCGGGCCGGTGGTGAGAAAATCGCCGCGCAGGACCTCCGTCACGGCGGCGATGTCGTCGTCCTCGATGACCTGGCGTCCATAGGGAAGAAAGCCCAGCCGGCGCTCCCCGGCGGCCGCCTGTTTCAGCGCCGGCGCGCTCATGTATAGGCTTCGGCCAGCAGCGCCTGGAGCCCGCGCACGTCGAGCTGCTCGGGATTGGAATCGCTCGAATAGGCGAAGTCCTCGGCGACCGGCCTGGCGCCGCGGTTGAGATAGGCCTCGCGCGCCGCGGCGGCGAAACTGGCCAGGATCACATAGCGATCCTCCAGTTCCACGGTCCAGCGCGAATCGTCGGCCGGGATCATGGTTTCGTGCAGCTTCTCGCCCGGCCGCACGCCGACCGTCCGCTGGCCCAGCGTCGGGCAGATCATGGAGGCGATGTCGGTGACGGTGGTCGAGGGGATCTTCGGCACGAAGATCTCGCCGCCGCGCGACAATTCCATGCTGGAAAGCACGAAGTTCACGCCCTGCGTCAGCGTGATCCAGAAGCGCGTCATGCGCGGATCGGTGATGGGCAGTTCGCCGGCGCCGTCGGCGGCCAGCTTGCGGAAGAAGGGAACGACGCTGCCGCGCGAACCGAAGACGTTGCCGTAGCGCACCACGGCGAAGCGCGTGCCGTCGGCGCCGGCCAAATTGTTGGCGGCGACGAAGATCTTGTCCGAGGCCAGCTTCGAGGCGCCGTAGAGATTGACCGGATTGGCCGCCTTGTCGGTCGACAGCGCGATCACCTTGCGCACGTTGCGCCTGAGCGCCGCATAGACCAGGTTCTCGGCGCCGAACACGTTGGTGCGGATGCATTCGAAGGGATTGTATTCGGCGGTCGGCACCTGCTTCAGCGCGGCGGCGTGCACCACATAGTCGATATTGTTCAGCGCCAGCTCCAGCCGGTCGCGGTCGCGCACGTCGCCGATGAAATAGCGCATGAACGGATGCTGCTCCATCGGGAAGAGCTGCTGCATCTCGTATTGCTTGAGTTCGTCGCGCGAATAGATCACCAGCCGGCGCGGCTTGTAATGCGCGATCACCGTCTTGACGAAATGCCGGCCGAACGATCCCGTGCCGCCGGTGACCAGCACCGATTTGTCGTTGAGATCGAGCCAGGGCTGTGTGAAATCGCGCAGGCGCGCGCCTTCGGGCGCGGCGGTGACTTCATCGTCCTTCACGGCGAGATAGATTTTCTTCACCCGGTGCCCCATGTGCTTCGCCCGATCTGTTCCGCAACATGGTTACAGAACACAGTTAATATCCGCCTTACGGCGCGACGCCACCGACGCTGAAGCGGAAGCGGCGCGGGCCGCAGCGATAGGGCGAGGGCTTGCGCGTGTCGTCCAGCTCCAGGGCCGACAGCACCACCTGGCAGAACAGGCTGCCGCCGACGCGGCGATGGGTCAGAAGCCCCAGGAGCGGGGCGACCGCGCGGTCGACTTCTATGCGCAGGCGCGACCGGTGATCGCCGATCTCGGCCCAGCCTTCGGTCATGCCCAGCCCATGCGACGCCGACACCAGGAACGACACCGGCGCGCCGTGATCGATGTCGTGCCCGGCCAGCGCGAAGGTTTCAGGATCCTTTCCGCCGTTGTGCGTCGTCAAGGAAAGCGTGCTCCAGTCGAAGGCGTCGGGCAGCAGGGTGAAATGGCCGAGGCGCAGGCTGCCCTTGCCGAATTCCGTCCATTGGAAAGTCAGGTCGAAATCGACGCGCGGCGCGGCGGCGTGAAAGCGCAGGGTCTTCTCGATCGGGCCTTTCGGCGTCTCGATGCGCGCGAAGGCGAACACGTCGCCCTGCGCGTCGGACCAGGTCTGCGCGTCGCAGGATTCCAGATCGGTGATCTTGTGTTCGCCGGGCGCCTCGAAGACGCTGTTGCCGGTGTACCAGTCCGCCTGGACATGGATGTCGTCGAAATGGCCGTGCGGCAAGCCGCCGAGCGTTGCCGTGCCATGCGGCGAAAAGCGCAGCGAAGACAGGGCCAGGCCGCGCCGCCGGTCCAGCCGCGCTTCCAGATGCGGCGTTGGGATATCGATATGGCGACCTGCCGCCGGCGCGCCGCGCGGCGCCGGCGCGGGCGGCGGCATCGGCCTCGACCAGCGCGCCTCCATCTCTTCGAGACGGGCGCGAAAAGCCGCCCAGCGCCGCTCCGTGATATGCGTGCGGAAATCGCTGGACCAGAGAAAGCAGAGTTCCTTCCAGGCCGAGCGGTCTGCTCCCGAATCGATCATCCCCTGATAGAGGCGCTGGCAGGCGGCATTGATGCCGAGGTCGTCGCGGCCGGTGACCGCCCAGCGCGAGAGATTGTATTTGCGCTGTTTCTTGACGGGGATCGGACAGACGGGACTTTCCAGGCGCAGCGGCTGGCGCCTTGCGACCGCGTCATCGAGCACCGCCGACGGCGCGGCCAGCGAGAAGCCCGGCTCTTCGGCGATGCGCGCGAAGGCCTCGCCGAGCCGTGTCCATTCGCTGTCGCCGGCGAGCCTTTCCTCGGTGCGGTAGCGGCCGGGACGGAAATCGAAGATCTCCGCATCGCTGGCGTAGCAGCACAATGCGCGGGGCTTGGCGCCGCGCCGTCCGCGCAGATAGTCGAGATAGGAATCGATCTCGATATCGCCATGGGCGAAACGCTGCAGCTTCTGGAAGGCGACCGTGTTGGTCCACAAAAGCGCGATGGTGCGGCCGTCGCTGCCCAGCGCGCGCTCGGGCCGATAGCGCGCCTCGCCCGGCCATTCGGGATGATGCGCCGCCGGATTGTCCCAATCCATCAGCAGCGCGCGACAGCCGGCATCCAGATAAAGCCCGACCAGTCCGCCGGACCAGGCCTGTTCGTTGACCAGCGCCAGGGTGGGCCGGATGCCCAGCAGCCTGTCATAGCATTCATGCCCGATGGCGAGGTTTTCCTGCGTGACGCGCGCCGGCACCAGCGGCACGATGATCTGGGCATAGCCGGAGCCGATCAGCTCGACGCGGCCGCGCCCGATCAGCGCGCGGGCTTCGGCGATCCAGGCGGGGTCGCGCGCCGCGATCTCCTCCAGCGTGAAGCCGGTCGCCTCGATGCCGATCGGGCCATGGGCCTCGGCGAGTTTCAGCAAGGGCCAGTAGCAGCGCGCGATGACCTCGCCGCGCTGTTCCTCCTCGATCGCGGAGAAGGCCAGGTTGAGATGAAACAGCGCGAACAGCCGCAGCGGTCCGGTCGCCGCCTCCATATCGCGCGCGCGCAGCGGGGCATTCATGCGGTGACGATCCGAAGGCAGGCCAGCGCGTCCCTGGCGGCGGCAAGGGCACCTTCGCGGCTTTCTCCGGTCGCCAGCACCATGGCGGCGGAGGGCCGCTTGTCGCCGGCGGGCGGGATCAGGTCGCCGGGCCTGGCGGTCACGATCAGTTCGGCGACGCCGGGGATGGCGCGCGCCGCGTCGGCGCCGCTGACCGATATGACCCGTCCGGGCTTGGGGAATGCGTAGCGCTGGATCACCGGCGCGGACAGCCGCGGCTGCAGATCCTCCGCCGCCACGACCTCGCCGAGCGCGAGCTTGATGGCGCAGCCGATGAAATCGATGCCGGTGCTGAGCGGAATTTCCCGCGTGCAGAAGAAGCCGCCGGACAGCCGCGCGGCCAGTTCGATGACATGGGGCTCGCCGTCATGCACGACGATATCGCCCTTGACCGTGCCGTCGACGACGCCGAGCGCCTGCGCGGCGCGGGCCACGAGGTCCCGGACTTTGGCCTGGA
>JAATGL010000290.1 GCA_015654705.1 Alphaproteobacteria bacterium
TCACCTTGTCGGTCGAAGCGGCGCAATATCAGCACAGGCCTCTCGGCAATGGTGTGCAGCTTCCAGTCGGGTGTGGGAAGACCTGATTTCGCCGCCAGACTTAACGCCACCGCTTCCCAGATGGGAACGCGCATCGCGTCGTCGTTCTGCGGAAATTTCGCTATCGCAAGCGTTCCGTCCTTGTCGAGGACGGATGCTTTGGGTCGCGCTCCGCCAAGGGAGGAGCCCGGCGCGATCAGGAGCTTTACGTCCTCATCGTTCTCTTTGTCGGTTCCTATAGCGGTCGCCGCCGCCAGCAGCTTCGGCAGTAAAACCAGTGGGGGCACCCGTTTCCCCTCGCTCGGTGCGAGAAACTCGCCGCCTTCCGTTTCCGCGAACCGCAACGCGCCCTGTCTCGTGAAATCGCTGACCCGCAACAGGTAGTCGATCTCGCGCAGTCCCCGCGGCTCGCGCTTCTCTGCGCGCGCGCGCAACCTCTCGTCCCGCTGGATGAGAATGCGTCCCCAACGATCCGGCGCGGAATCGCCAAAAGCGCCGAAGATGAAACGGCCCGGCGCGGTGTGTTGAGGCCCGGAGGTTTTTGTAAGGGCCGGTTCAAGCGCGAAGCTTGCGGGGTTATCGAGCCACGACCGGTGATACTCGAACGAGGCGCTTTCCCGTCCCTTGTTCGCGCGCGCCCAAAGGCTGCCGACAAGATGGGCTTTCCCGGCAAGATCGATATAGACGAAAATTCGCCGCTCCATTTAACGCCTCTTGTGGCGAACCCGCTGGGGCAGCCTTTCCTCGTCAAGTTGCAATCCCAATTCGTCGTGGCGCACATCGGCCAGCTCGCCAAGGCGTTCCGTCATGCCAAGCACGAACAGCACCGTCGCGTAGATTCCCATCGATACTGAAGCGTCGCCTTTTTCGACCTTGTTGAGCGTCGGCCGGGTGACGAAGGCGCGCTCCGCCATCATCTCTGCGGTGATCTGGCGACGAATACGCGCGCTTTTGATATCCGCGCCCAACCGCGCGAGCGCGCGCTTGACGGGAAGAGGAAGGGGTGGCGTGGTACGCATGGAGAAACCCCCTGTTTAAGTTTACACTAACTACTATAATGTAAAAGATAACATACTTTATTCGGTCCTGCAACACGAAACGCCTGGCACGAGGAACGTGACGCGGCGCGGCGCGCCATCCAATAAATCGCCTTCTGCATTCGCTATCGCCAGAAAAGTCGCCTTTTGACGGTGGCGTGCTGGCTTAACGGCGGAAAAATCGCCTTTCGCTCTTGTCGATGACGCTTGGTGATTGCCGTCCATCATTACCGCACCGGCTTTTTAGATCCCTTTCATCGGGCCGCTTGCGCCCTCACTTGTGGAGCCAACCTGGCCGGAAGCGCTGCGCTTTCAACGCGGCTCGCTTCCGCATTGCATTTGTGCAGCTCCGCCCCGCGACACGGCGCGCGTTCGCGCGGCGTTTGAAACCCCAGCTCCCTTCTTCCGGCCTGTCCCGCCCCACGAGGTCGCAATCGAGCGGCCCGAAGCGAAAGGGACAAAGCCATGAAAGAGCGTTTCGACATCCACCAACACATCACCAATCAGATCGTTGCCGCCATCGAGCGCGGCGCTGGAGAATTCCGCCTTCCCTGGCACGGCAGCGGCGGTACGATCGCGCAGCCGAAGAACGTCGCATCGAAGAAGCATTATCGCGGCGTGAACATCGTGGCGCTTTGGGCGGCATCCGAGCAGAACGGATTCGGCTCTGGCCTCTGGGGCACGTACCGCCAGTGGGCCGAGGCTGGCGCCCAGGTCCGCAAGGGCGAGAAATCCTCTTATGTCGTCTTCTATAAGGAGATCGAAGTCTCTGGCGCTACTTCCGGCCACGACACCGAGACTGATAAACGCCTCTTCGCCCGCGCAACACCGGTTTTCGCCGCCGAACAAGTGGACGGCTACGACCTTCCCGTCATCGCCAACCCGAACCCGATGGAGTCCATCGCGGCAGCGGATACCCCACGCCGCGCTTGCCGCGAACATCGAGTACGAGAATTGGCTCGTCGAGTTCTTCGGCGTCGATTTCTACATCCCGGAACTCCAGGCGGGCGGCCTCGTCGGGACGCAGGCCGGTGTTCGCCACGAACACCACATAATCGTGCAACTGCTGGCACAGATGCTTGGGTACGTCGGGCGGCGGATTCTGTACGTAGGCCCAGGTGGCATTGCAGAGTTGTGCGTACTCTTGCGGCGAGAACCAGGCGCGATGCGCGGGCTTGCGATAGACCGGGAATGGGTCTGCGAAATTCGGCAGGTAGTCGATCCAGCCTCTGCACTCGGCCATTTTGAGGATCAGGCGCAGAGTGACGATGTCATGCTTGAGGGTCTGTGGCTCGGCGGGTTTGCCGTGCTTTGCCAGCGCCAGCTCGCATCGCCATACGCGAAAACTCCTGATTGTCCCGGTCGTGACCGCTTCGATCGGCATCTTGCCGAAAAACGGATTGAGATAGAGCCTGATCCTGTTCGCGTGTCCCTCGACGTATTGCGGACTTCTCTGCCCCACAGTGAGCGTCGCGTATTCTTCGTAAAAGGCGGCGGCTACGTCGCGGAATCGCCGTAGTGGCTTAATGAGCCCTGCCGCGAATTTTTCGCGAAGCGTCCAATACCAGTCCTCCGCAATATCTTGGGCTCGTGCGAGATCGACCTCCTTTGTGGTGACACGCCATTTTTTGTGACCGAGATTGGTGGAGCATTGCCAGTAGGGACTGGTATTGCGCCGGTAGAGACGAAGCTTGCCATCGAGAAGTACGTGACTTGTCATAAAGAAAAACGGCGAAGGGTTAGGTTCTATTGAATCAGAAGGGCCGCGCCCTTAGCCGTCAAGACCAAAGCAAGCGCAGAGCGCGACCGGGTGGTCGATTCGCTCCGGCCCGCACCAGATTCGCGCGCTGCGGTCTATGACGGCGTGACCCGCTCATTGCCGCAGGGCTAGTTCGGTTGCAGCCGCAACCGGAATTAACATGCAGGGGACTGCTTTCGAATGCAGTGGCTTGCCTTGAAGGTTCGTCCCAGCCGCTCTGCACGAATGTCGTCTTTGTAGATACAGAGACAGTCTTCCAGCTCCGCCGCGCTCAGGCGGTGGAAAGCTTTGGGTAGCCGGGATACCTCGACGGTCCTCCCCCGAAAGCCGAGTTCACGCGCGCCCTTAGCGGTTCCGCGATGCAGATACACGAGCCTGAGCTCAAGCTTGAGGAAGGCTCCAATTCGATGTGCGATGTCATAGACGGTGAGTTCGGCGATGCCGTCGATTGGGCCGATGATGTCCGACACCATCGTGTGCAACTCCTCAAATGTCTTGGCGCTTTGCAGCCGTTGCGCCCGCGCTTGAAGCTTATGCTCCGCCTTCGCTAACGTCGAATACGCCAACAGGCATTGATGCGAGTGCCGCTTCCCGTCGGCGCGGTGGCATAGCGCCGCTTCCCGGATCGCATCGGTGAGTGTGGACTGAATTGCATAATGTCGGAGTTCGCCCCGGGACTGGGAACGAAAATCCCGTATGTAGTCCGCGACGATAGCCTCGTATGCCATGGCGCTTTTCCTTTTCCTGTAGACTTACCAGATAGGGCGAGTATCTATGGCTTCAACTTCCGAAACCCATAGCACCGCGGACCGCCTTCTGCGCCCGGTCGCCAGGGTTCAAACCCACAGGTACACATGGCTTTGCGAGGGACATTTTCCAGGAAAAGCGTGAAACCGCAGATTTCCGCCGATTCTACCTACACAGTTCCTGCACAGTGATTTTTCGTTCAAAATAACTCAATAAAAAGAGTGACTTAATGGCACATCAGTACGTCTATGTGATGAAAGGTCTGTCGAAGACCTTTCCCGGCGGCCAGCAGGTTCTGAAGGACATCTGGCTGTCCTTTTATCCCGGCGCCAAGATCGGCATTGTCGGCGTCAACGGCGCGGGCAAGTCGACGCTGATGAAGATCATGGCCGGGCTCGACCCGGAGTTCACCGGCGAGGCCTGGGCCGCGGACGGCGTACGGATGGGCTATCTGCCGCAAGAGCCCCAACTGGACCCGACGAAGGACGTGCGCGGCAATGTGATGGAAGGCGTCGCCGCCAAGAAGGCGCTGGTCGACCGCTACAACGAGATCGCCGCGAACTACACCGACGAAACCGCCGACGAGATGGGCCGGCTGCAGGACGAGATCGAGGCGCAGGGCCTGTGGGATCTCGACAGCCAGGTCGATCAGGCGATGGATGCGCTGCGCTGTCCGGAGGGCGACGCCGACGTATCCAAACTGTCCGGCGGCGAGAAGCGCCGCGTGGCGCTGTGCAAATTGCTGCTCGATGCGCCGGACATCCTGCTGCTCGACGAACCCACCAACCATCTGGATGCTGAGTCGGTCGCCTGGCTCGAGCACACGCTGCGCGAATACAAGGGCTGCATCATCCTGGTCACCCATGACCGCTATTTCCTGGACAATGTGACCGGCTGGATTCTGGAGCTGGACCGCGGCAAGGGCATTCCGCATGAGGGCAACTATTCCTCCTTCCTCGTCGTGCAGGAAAAGCGCCTGAAGCAGGAAAGCAGCGAAGAGGCGGCGCAACAGCGCACGATCGCGCGCGAACGCGAATGGATTCAGCAATCGCCGCGCGCCCGCCAGGCGAAGTCCAAGGCGCGTATCAGCTCCTATGAGGAACTGCTCGCCAAGTCGCAGGAGCAGCGCGGCAGCGCGGCGCAGATCGTCATCCCCGTGGCGGAGCGCCTGGGTTCGCTGGTGGTCGAGGCCGAGGGCCTGGAAAAAGCCTATGGCGACCGGCTGCTGTTCGAGAACGCGAACTTCAACCTGCCGCCCGGCGGCATCGTCGGCGTCATCGGTCCCAACGGCGCCGGCAAGACGACGCTGTTCCGCATGCTGACCGGCCTCGAAAAGCCCGATGCCGGCACGCTGCGCGTCGGCGACACGGTGCAGATCGGCTATGTCGACCAGTCGCGCGATTCCCTTGATCCCAAGAAGACGGTGTGGGAGGAGATTTCGGGTGGAGTAGATGTTCTCGAACTCGGCAAGCGCACCATGCAGTCGCGCGCCTATGTCGGCGCCTTTAATTTCAAGGGCGGCGACCAGCAGAAGAAAGTCGGCCAGCTTTCAGGCGGCGAACGCAACCGCGTGCATCTGGCCAAGATGCTGAAATCGGGCGCCAACCTGCTGCTGCTCGACGAACCGACCAACGACCTGGATGTCGAAATCCTGCGCGCGCTGGAGATGGCGCTGGAGGAATTCGCCGGCTGCGCCATGATCATCAGCCATGACCGCTGGTTCCTGGACCGCATCGCGACCCACATGCTGGCCTTCGAAGGCGAAAGCCATGTCGAATGGTTCGAGGGTAATTTCCAGGATTACGAAGCCGACAAGAAGCGCCGGCTCGGCATCGACGCCGACCAGCCGCACCGCATCAAATACAAGCGGTTCGCCCGCGCCTAACGCTGCTGCGCGTTGCCGGTCTTCAGTTGGACGGCCAGCTGATTGAGATGGGTGACGAGCGCGGGGATGTTGCCGCCGTGCTGGCCGAGGAAGGCGCTGAACTGGTCGCGCTCCTCCTGCGCAACCCAGATGCCCCCCACCGCCACGTCGACCACCAGCGGCCTGCCGGTATCGCTCTTGACGCGGAAGTCGATCTCCAGCGGCTGAGTGCCGCTGTGATCGCCCGGATCGACCAGGACCGTCTTCACAATGTCGTCGCTCGCGGCCACCGAATTGGATCCGGTGACCTTGAGGGACTGGCCGGCATATTTGGCGAAGTAGGATTGATAGACCGCGATCACGTAATTCCTGAACGCGGCATTGAAGGCGTCAACGTCGGCGGGCGAGGCGGCGCGCCGCGCGTTGCCCAGGGTGAATTTCGCGATCCTGTCGATGTCGGTCAACTGCTCCAGGAACGTTTGGAATTGCGCCGCGCGATCCGCTGACGAACTGCCCCGGTTGCCCAGAATCTGCAGGCCTTTGTCGATATTGGCGGAAATGTAGGCTTCCGCCGGCGTCGCGGCTCGTGCGGCCTGGACTGTCGCCAGCGCCGGCGCCAGCGCGATCAGCCCGATCAGGACGGCGCGGCGCGCCGGGGAGCAACGTCTGGCAAACGACTGAATCATGGACGAAGTGTCATTCATCGCTTTGGCTTCCGTTCTGCAATGGCCAGCACACCTAATGGTCACGGCCGCTTGTGGCAAGTTCAAGGCGGCCGGATCAAAAGCCCGCGAACCTTCGGGCTTCTAACCAATAAACCCGTCCCACCTTATCGGCATTATCCCATTGCATAATCATATAAAGATATGTTTATATGATTTCGATGGGAGAGCCCTTATGGAAAAACTGGTTGCGATGTTGCGCGCGGCAGGCGATCCGACACGGCTGCGCCTGCTCCTCCTGCTGCGGCAGGCGGAACTGACGGTCAGCGAGTTGATCGAGATCGTCGGCCAGAGCCAGCCGCGCGTGTCGCGGCATCTGAAGCTTCTCTGCGACGCCGGCCTGCTGGAACGTTTCAAGGAGGGAAGCTGGGTTTTCTACCGCGCCGCCGATACCGGCAAGGGCGCCGAACTGGGTCAGGTTCTTTCCGCGCTGGCGGCCGCCGATCCGTCCGTGCTCCAGGCCGATCTGCAGCGGTTGGCCACCGTGCGCGAAGCGCGCGCCGCCGAAGCCGCAGCCTATTTCAAGGCTAACGCGGCGGAATGGGAACGCATCCGTGCGCTGCATGCGCCGGAAAAGGACGTCGAGGCGGCGATCCTGCGCCATATCGCGCGCGCGCCGATCGAGAGCCTGCTGGATGCGGGAACCGGCACCGGGCGGATGCTCGAACTGCTCGGGCCGCATGTGAAACGCGCCGTGGGCCTGGATGTCAGTCCGGAGATGCTCGCCATCGCGCGCGACAAACTGATGCGCGCGGGTCTGGTGCAGTGCCAGGTGCGGCTGGGCGACACCTATCGCCTGCCCTTTCCCGATGGCGGCGCGCTGTCGGGCTTCGACGCGGTGATGTTCCATCAGGTGCTGCATTATCTCGACGATCCCGGCGCCGCCGTTATCGAAGCCGCGCGCGTGATGCGGGCGGGCGGGCGGCTGCTGATCGCCGATTTCGCGCCGCACACGCTCGAATTCCTGCGGGTCGATTTCGCCCATCGCCGTCTCGGCTTCTCCGACCGCGACGTGCAGGGCTGGTTCCAGGCGGCCGGGTTGAAGCCGCTCGCCAGCGAAGCCATCGCGCCGCACAAGGGTTCGAAGGAAAAGCTGACGGTGAAGATCTGGCTCGCCGCGTCTTCGGCCCGTTCGCGCGCGGAGGCGGCATGAGCCTGCAGGAACTCATCGCCGACGGCCGGCCGATCAGGGTCTCGTTCGAATTTTCGCCGCCCCGCACGCCGGAATCGGAGGAGCAACTCTGGCGCGCCATCCGCCGGCTGGAGCCGCTGGCGCCCGCCTTCGTCTCCGTTACCTATGGCGCGGGCGGATCGACCCGCGAGCGCACCCACGCGACGGTCCGGCGGATCGTCCACGAAACTTCGCTGCTGCCCGCCGCGCATCTGACCTGCGTGGCGTCGGCCCGCGCGGAGATCGACGAGATCGCGCAGGCCTATTGGGACGCCGGCGTTCGCCATATCGTAGCCCTGCGCGGCGACATGCCGGAGATGGGCGGACATTATGCCCCCCATCCCGACGGCTATGTCTCCACGCCGCAGATGATCGAAGGCATCCGCCGCATCGGCGCCTTCGAGATCAGCGTTTCCTGCTATCCCGAGCGCCATCCCGATTCGCCGTCTCTGGGCCACGATCTCGACCTGCTCAAACGCAAGATCGACGCCGGCGCCTCGCGCGCGATCAGTCAGTTCTGCTTCGGCAGCGACGTGATTGCGCGGCTGCGCGACAATGCGGCCGCCGAGGGCATCTCCGTGCCGATCATTCCGGGATTGATGCCGACGACCAATTTCAAGGGCGTGCTGCGCATGGCGTCGCGCTGCGGCGCGCGTGTGCCCGCCTGGCTCTCGCGCCTTTATGACGGCCTCGACGAAGACCCGGAAAGCCGGCGCATCATCGCCGCCGCGGTGATGGCCGAGCAGGTCGCGGAACTGCACGCCCGCGGTTTCGATCAGTTCCATTTCTACACCCTGAACCAATCCGACCTCACCTATGCCGCCTGCCGGCTTCTGGATTTGCAGCCGAAGGAAAGACCATGAGCTTCGACCGCGCCGCCCGCATTCAATGGATGAAGGAGGAAGCGAAAAAACGCATCCTGCTGCTCGACGGCTCCTGGGGCGTGATGATCCAGGGCTACAGGCTGGGCGAAGCCGATTTCCGCGGGTCCCGGTTCGGCGATCATCCTAGCGAACTCAAGGGCGACAACGACCTGCTGACCCTGACGCGGCCCGATATCATCCGCGAGATCGGCCATGCCTATCTGGCCGCCGGCGCCGACATCATCGAAACCAACACCTTCACCTCGACGGAAACCTCGCAGGCCGATTACGGACTGGCGCATCTGGTCGGCGAACTGAACGAGGAAGGCGCGCGCCTGGCGCGGCGCATCTGCGACGAGGCCGGCACCGCCGCGCGTCCGCGTCTGGTCGCCGGCGTCATCGGGCCCGCCAACCGCACCGCCTCCATCTCGCCAGACGTCAACGATGCCGCCTTCCGCAACATCACGTTCGACGATTTGCGCCGCACCTATTTCGAGGCGGCCTGCGGGCTGATCGGCGGCGGCTCCGACATCCTGATGATCGAGACGGTGTTCGACACGCTGAACGCCAAGGCCGCGATCTTCGCCATCGAGGAAGCGTTCGAGGAACTGGGCGAGCGCCTGCCGGTGTGGATTTCCGGCACCATCACCGACCTGTCGGGCCGCACGCTGACCGGCCAGACGCCGGAGGCTTTCTGGCATTCGGTGCGCCATGCCAAGCCATTCGCCATCGGGCTCAATTGCGCGCTGGGCGCCAAGGAGCTTCGCCCCTATATCGCCGATCTCGCCGCCGCGGCCGACACGCTGACCAGCGCCCACCCCAATGCCGGCCTGCCCAACGAATTCGGCGGCTATGACGACACGCCGGAAAACATGGCGGGCCTGATGGGCGAGTTCGCGCGGTCCGGCCTGGTCAACATCATCGGCGGCTGCTGCGGCACGACGCCGGAGCACATCAGGGCCTTCGCCGAGGCCGTCGACGGCGTCGTGCCGCGCGCGATCCCGGAAAAGCCGCGCTACATGCGCCTCTCCGGCCTCGAGCCCTTCACGATGACGCCGGAACTGAATTTCGTGAATGTCGGCGAGCGCACCAACATCACCGGCTCGGCCAGGTTCCGCAAGCTGATCGCCGCCGACGATTACGAAGGCGCGCTGGAGATCGCGCGCGGTCAGGTCGAGAACGGCGCCCAGATCATCGACGTCAATGTCGACGAGGGCCTGATCGATTCCGAGGCCGCGATGCGCCGCTTCCTCAGCATGATGGCCGGCGAGCCGGATATCAGCCGCGTGCCGGTGATGATCGACAGCTCCAAATGGAGCGTGATCGAGGCCGGCCTCAAATGCACGCAGGGAAAGGGCATCGTCAATTCGATCTCGCTGAA
>JAATGL010000251.1 GCA_015654705.1 Alphaproteobacteria bacterium
CCGGGCGCGGCGGCGCGGTTTTGGGCCGCGGCTTCCTGGCGGCCGGCTTTTTCGCCGGCGCGCGCTTCTTCGTCTTCTTCTTGGCCGGCTTTTTGGGCGTCTTGCGCTTGGCCATGCTGTCCCGCCTTTGGCGGCGAAAAACTAGTGAATGCGCGCCTGAGCGGCAAGCGCATGGACGGGACGGCCGCGCCCTGTGCTAGGAAGGCGCCGGAAACAGGGAACGCCCATGTCGCAACCGGTTGACGCCGCGATCCGCCCGCGGGGCCTGCGCGCGGTCTATGCGTGGATGATGCGCAACGCCGAAGGCCCCAACGCCTGGGCGGCGATGGCCGTCATCGCCTTCGCGGAGGCCTCGTTCTTTCCCATTCCGCCCGACATCATGCTGGTGCCGATGGTGCTGGCCAACCGCCGCCGCGCTTTCCTGGTCGCCGGCTGGTGCACGCTGTGGTCGGTGACGGGCGGCGCGCTGGGCTACACGATCGGCGCGCTGCTGTTCGATTCGGTCGGCCAGTGGCTGATCCATGTCTACGGCATGGGCGGCGGCATCGACGCCTTCCGCGCGGCCTATGCCAAGTACGGCTACTGGATCATGGTGCAGGGGCTGACGCCGATCCCCTACAAGCTGGTGACCATCGCCTCGGGCTTCGCCGGATTCAATTTCGGGCTCTTCATGCTGTTCTCCGCGATCACCCGCGGCGTGCGTTTCTTCACCGAGACGGCGGTGCTCTTCATCTTCGGCGAACCGGTGCGCCGCTTCATCGAGAAATACCTGGAACTGGTGCTCATCGCCTTCCTGGCGCTGATCGTGATCGGCTTCCTGGTGGTGCGCTACGTATTTTAGAACGGTCGGGCTCTGTCGCATCCGGCGCATTTTGGCCATGCTTTGACGGGAGATTGCGCCCCGCGCGATAGCGGCGGCGCAGGGCCCGGCATGCGGAAAGACATCCTTCTGATCGGCGCCATCCTGTTCTCGGCGGCGATTTTCATCGCCGGTAACGGGCTGCTCGGCACGCTGATCCCGGTGCGCGCGCATATCGCGGGCTTTTCAAACCTGACCATCGGCGTCATCGGCTCGGCCTATTTCGCGGGCTTCGTCGCCGGCTGCTTCGTGGGCCCGAGGCTCCTCGCGCGCGCCGGGCACAGCCGCAGCTTCGCGGTCGGCGCGGGCCTGGCGGCAGCGACCACGCTGCTGCAATCGATCTTCATCGGTCCGCTCTTCTGGATCGTGATGCGCGTCGGCTTCGGCTTCGCTGCCGCCAGCCTCTACATGGCGATCGAAAGCTGGCTCAACGAGCGCGCCAGCAACGAGAAGCGCGGCCGCATCTTCGCCGCCTACATGACGGTCAACTATGCCAGCATGATCGTCGGCCAGATGCTGTTCGCCTCGAACCGGCCGACCAGCTTCACCCTTTTCAGCCTGGCGGCGGTGTTCTACGCGCTCTGCCTGATCCCGGTGAGCCTGACGCTGCTGCCGCAGCCGCAGGCGACCGCGGTGCCGCGGCTGAGGCCCCTGCGGCTCTACCGCATCTCGCCGGTCGGCGTCATGGGCTGCGTGGCGGTGGGGCTTTCCAACAGCGCGATCTGGACGCTGGCGCCGGTGTTCGCGCAGGACCACGGGCTGACGCGGACTTGGCTCGCGATCTTCATGAGCGTGCTGACGCTGGGCGGGGCGCTGATCCAGCTTCCGCTCGGCCGCCTCTCCGACCGCATGGACCGGCGCTACGTGATCGCGGCGATTTGCGCCGCCTCGGCGGTGCTGGGCGTGCTGCTTTACCTGTTCGCCGGGCATGGCCGCGCCGAACTGCTCGTTCTGATCGGGCTGTTCGGCATCACGGCGCTGCCGTTCTACGGCCTGTCGGTGGCGCATGCCAACGACCGCATCCCGCGCGAATCCTTCGTCGAGGCCTCGGCGACCCTGCTGATGCTGAACGCGCTGTCGTCCTGCTTCGGACCGACCCTGGCCGCGGTGGTGATCGATCATTTCGGCACCGCGGCGCTGTTCCTCTACACCGCGACGATCCACAGCGCGATGGCGCTGTTCGTCATCGTGCGGCTGCGGATGCGCGAAACCCTGATCGGCGAGACGCGCGACCGCTTCGAGCCGATGCCGCAGCAGGGCTCGCAGGCCGGGCTTGGCCTCGATCCGCGCGGACCGAACGAGGCCGCGGCGGCGGAACTTTTTCCCTGACGCCGCCGTTACGCCAGGGCTGCCACGGAGAATCGACATGCGCAAACTGGTGATGATCGCGCTTGGCCTGTGTGCCTTCGGCGCCCTGTGGAAGGCCGAGGAAGACGAGGACGGCGCGGCGATCGCGCTGTCGCCGTTCTTCGCCGCGCTGGCGATCGAGGTCGGCATCTTCATGCTGCGCCGGCACCAGACCAATCTCCTGGTGCCGGTCGGCAGCGACGAATGAAACGCCGCGGCGCCTAGGCGCTATGGAGTGCCGCGCCGGTCCTAGGGCTCGGCGGTCTCGTCGACCGGTTCATCGGAGCTGTCGGCGGGGATCACGGCCGGCGGCACGTTCTCATCCAGCGGCTTCAGCCGGACGCCACTCTTCTCGGCCTTCTTGAGCAGCCGCTCGCGCTTTACGTTGGCGCGCGTCACCGCCAGGTCGAGTTCGAGCTGTGTGCACAGCCCCAGCGTCACCGGATCGACCGCCTTGATGTTGGTCGCGTTCCAGTGCGAGCGCTCGCGGATCTTCTGGATCGTGGCCTTGGTCGTGCCGATCAGCTTGATGATGTCGGCATCGGCGAATTCGGGGTGGTTGCGCAGGATCCAGTAGACCGCGTCGGGCTTGTCCTGGCGCTTGGAGACCGGGGTGTAGCGCGGCGCCTTCTTCTGCTTGACCGCCGGCATCTTGTGCTTGGGCGCCGCCATCTTCAGGCGCAGCTTGGGGTCGGCCTCGGCCTTCTCGATCAGCTCGCGGGTGAGCTGGCCGGCGCTGACCGGATCCTGGCCCTTGATGCCCTTGGCGACATCCTCGTCGGCGATGCCCTTCACTTCGAGCGGATGCAGGCCGCAGAAATCGGCGATCTGCTCGAAGGTGAGCGAAGTGTTGTCGACCAGCCAGACGGCGGTCGCCTTGGGCATCAGCGGTTTGTTCTCGACGGCCATATGCGTTCCCTTTCCCGGGCAGGGCTTTCCACCCCGTCCCTTCGCTCGAGTTCTAGGTTTCGAGGAAGAAGGGTCTTCTAGCGGTTCGCGGGGGCCGGGAAAAGCCCTTTGTTCACAGGGTCAGCAAAATCTTGCCCACATGCTCGCTGCTCGCCATCCGCGCGTGGGCGGCCTGGGCGTCGGCGAGGGGGAAGAGGCGGTCGATCACGGGCTTGATCTTTCCGGCCTCGATCAGCGGCCAGACGTCGCGCAGCAGGGCGTCGCGGATCGCGCCTTTCTCCGCGAGGGTGCGCGAGCGCAAGGTGGTCGCCAGCAGCGACAGGCGCTTCATCAGCATGGGCGCAAAATTGACCGTCGCGCTCATGCCGCTCTGATAGGCGATGTTGGCGATGCGGCCCCACGGCGCCGCCGCGCTCATGTTGCGCTGGATATAGTCGCCGCCGACCATGTCGAGAACCACGTCGACGCCGCGGCCCTCCGTCTCGGCTCTCACCACCTCCACGAAATCGGTCTGGCGATAATTGATCGCCGTCGCGGCGCCCAGCCTTTCGCAGGCCGCGCATTTGTCGGCGCTGCCCGCGGTGGTGAACACCCTGTGCCCGCGTGCGGCGCACAATTGGATCGCCGCCGTGCCGACGCCGCTGGAGCCGCCATGGATCAGCACGCTCTCGCCGGGTTTCAGCCGCGCGCTGTCGATCAGGTTGGTCCAGACGGTGAAATGGGCTTCGGGCAAGGCTGCGGCGTCCACCACCGAAACCCCGTTCGGCACCGGCAGCACGCAGAGCGCCGACGCCGTCGCATATTCGGCATAACCGCCGCCGGGGATCAGCGCGCAGACCGCGTCGCCGATCTCGCAGCTGCGCACGCCGTCGCCCAGCGCGGCCACTTCGCCGGAGACTTCCATGCCGAGCGTTTCGGGCGCGCCCGGCGGCGGCGGATACATTCCCATAGCCTGGGCGAGATCGGCGCGGTTGAGGCCGGCGGCCGCGACCCTGATCAGCACCTCGCCCGGCGCCGGCGAAGGCCGCTCGATCTCCGCCACCGCGAGGCCATAGCCCTGGCCGGGATGTTCGATCCGGATCGCTTTCATGGTTGTCCTCGCTTCCTTGCAAGCCGGCGCCCGGCGTCGGAAAATAGCGCTGCAACGAAGGCGCGCAAGCCATGCCGATCGATCCCGACGATTTGCCGCTGAAGAAAAAAGTGACCGAGATCGTGCTCGGCCAGGATCTTTCGGCCTTGTCCGAATTCGAACTCGGCGCGCGCATCGCCGATCTCGAGGGCGAGATCGCGCGCTGCCGCGACGCCATCGCCGCCCGCCGCGCCACCAAGGACGCCGCATCGGCCTTCTTCAAAAACGGCTGAGCGCCCGCCGCGAATGGATATGCGACGCTCGCGATGATTAATGCCCACAGGCTTAACGTTGCTCGCGGGCAACCATGATCGCGATTAAACGGGCGCGCACCTTGCGCGAGGCGCGCGACTTGGTAGCCTCGCCGGCAATAAAGCGGGTTTGGGGACGAAGCGCGATGTTGGTGCGAAGCGACGGCGAGGGCCTGCACGATCTGACGCCGCAGGCCTTCACCGGCACGGCGCTGTTCGAGAAGACCTTCGAGGAAGGCATGGCGCTGGTCGAGGAGACGGCGCGCTATCTCGACGGCCGCGGGCGCCAGGAATCGCGCGACCTGCCGCGCAAGATCGCGATGCTCTATGCCGGCGAAAGCATGCGCGTCACCACACGGCTGATGCAGGCGGCGAGCTGGCTGCTGGTGCAGCGCGCCGTGCATGACGGCGACATGGATGCCGACGACGCGCGCGACGAACGCTACCGCCTGGGCTCGAAGGAGATCTGCCTCGGCGGCGGCGCGGACGGCATCGATCTGCTGCCGGACACGCTGCGCGATCTTCTGGCGCGCAGCGACAATCTCTACCGCCGCATCGCGCGGCTCGACGA
>JAATGL010000198.1 GCA_015654705.1 Alphaproteobacteria bacterium
AGAAGATCATCGTGGTCGACGACGCCTATCGCTGCGTCGGCCTGATCACGGTCAAGGACATCGAAAAGGCGCAGCAGCATCCAAACGCCTGCAAGGACGAGCGCGGCCGGCTGCGCGTCGCCGCCGCCACCAATGTCGGCGAAGAGGGCTTGAAGCGGGCGCTGGCGCTGGTGGAGGCCGAATGCGATGTCGTGGTGGTCGACACCGCGCACGGCCATTCGCGCGGCGTCCTCGACACCATCACGCGCATCAAGAAAGAGAGCAATTACACCCAGGTGCTGGCCGGCAATGTCGCGACCGCCCAGGGCGCGCGCGCTCTGATCGAGGCGGGCGCCGACGCGGTGAAGGTCGGTATCGGGCCCGGCTCGATCTGCACGACGCGCATCGTGGCCGGCGTCGGCGTGCCGCAACTGACCGCGGTGATGGACGCTGTGTCGGAAGCGCGCAAATCCGGCATTCCCGTCGTCGCCGATGGCGGCATCAAATATTCGGGCGACCTGGCCAAGGCGATCGCGGCCGGCGCCCATGTGGCGATGGCGGGCTCGCTGCTGGCGGGCACGGAGGAGGCGCCGGGCGAGGTGTTCCTCTATCAGGGCCGCTCCTACAAGGGATATCGCGGCATGGGCTCGCTGGGCGCGATGGCGCGGGGTTCGGCCGACCGCTATTTCCAGGCCGAAGTGAAGGACTCGCTGAAGCTGGTGCCCGAAGGAGTCGAGGGCCAGGTGCCCTACAAGGGTCCGGTCGCGAGCGTCGTGCACCAGATCATCGGCGGCCTGCGCGCGGCAATGGGCTATACGGGTTGCGCCACCATCGCCGATTTCCATGAGAAGGCGAGCTTCGTGCGCATCACCAATGCCGGCATTAATGAGAGCCACGTCCACGGCGTGATCGTGACGCGCGAAAGCCCCAACTATCCCGGCGGGCAGTAGCGGACCTTGTCCGGCGCGTTTTGTACTGGCGCATTCGCACGATATACCGCGCCATGATCCCCGCCGCCCGCCTGCAAGCCGTCGTCGAGATCATCGGCGCGCTGGACCGCACCAGCCAGCCCGTCGACCGCCACCTGCGCGACTGGGGACGTATGCACCGCTTTGCCGGTTCGAAGGATCGTGCGGCGGTGGGCGAGCGGGTCTACGCGATCCTGCGCCATCGCGCTTCGCTGGGTTGGCGCATGGGCCGCCAGGACGCGCGCGCGCTGGTGATTGCATCCCTGTTGAAAGATGGCGCCGGCGCGGAAGAGATCGGGGCTTTGTTCAGCGGCGCCGGCTATGGCCCGGCGGCACTCAGCGACGACGAACGTGCCGCCATCGCTTCGCCGCCCGTCGCGGAACCGCCGCTACACGTTCGCGGCGAATATCCGCAATTTCTGCAAGGCGAATTGGAGCGAGCCTTCGCCGACCGGCTGCTCGACGAGATGATGGCGATGCAGGGGCGCGCGCCGGTCGATCTGCGCGTCAATACGTTGAAAGCCGACCGCGATGAGGTCCTCGCGGCGCTGCGGGCCGAGAACTATCCGGCCGAAGCATCCGCGCGCGTGCCGGAAGGCATTCGCATTCCGTCCGGCGAAGGCTCCGCGGCGCTCGGGCGCGGCAAGCTATATGAAAGCGGCGCCTTCGAATTCCAGGACGACGCGGCGCAGATCGCCGCACGGCTCTGTGCGGTGCGGCCGGGAATGCGGGTGCTCGATCTGGCCGCCGGCGCCGGCGGCAAATCCCTGGCGCTGGCGGCAGCGATGCGCAACGACGGCGAGATCGTCGCCAGCGATATCCGGTTCGAGGCGCTCGTCGAACTCGAGCGCCGCGCGGCGCGCGCCGGCGCCACCATCATCCGGACGATGCGCGAACCGGACGGCCTGTTCGACGTCGTCCTGGTCGATGCACCCTGCAGCGGCACGGGCACGTGGCGGCGGCAGCCGGAACTGCGCTGGCGGCTGACGCCCGAACGCCTGGGCGAACTCATGGCGACGCAGGACATGCTGCTTGAAAAGGCGGCGGCATTCGTGCGCCCCGGCGGCCGGCTGGTCTATGCGACCTGCTCCATCCTGCCCTGCGAGAACAACGACCGGATCGGCGTTTTCGGCAAGAGGCTCGGCGATCTCACGGTGCTGCCGGCCGCCGAAATCTGGCGCGAATCGGTAGGCACGGCCGTCCCGCCGGCAACGGCGCAGTTCTTCACCGCCTCGCCGCTTTCAAGCGCGACGGATGGCTTTTTCACCGCCGTCCTTGCGAGAAATGCATAGAAGATGCGCGTGATCCAGCGGCGTCGCGACATTTGCTGGACAGGCCTGAACCCCATCGGATAAATCCCGCCATGGCAGCTCCCGTTCTGGTCATCGATTTCGGCTCGCAGGTCACCCAGCTGATCGCACGGCGCGTGCGCGAGGCGGGCGTCTATTGCGAGATCGTCCCCTACAACAAGGCCGAGGCGGCGCTCTCAAGCGATCCGGCGCCGCGTGCCATCATCCTTTCCGGCGGGCCGGCCAGCGTGACGGAGGACGACACGCCGCGCGCGCCCGGGCGCGTGTTCGAGATGGGCGTGCCTGTGCTCGGCATCTGCTACGGCGAGATGACCATGAGCGCGCAATTGGGCGGCAAGGTGGAGGCCGGCCATCACCGCGAATTCGGCCGTGCCGATATCCATATCGAAACGGCGTCGCCGCTGCTGGCGGGACTGGGCGATGACGCGGGCAACGAACCGGTGTGGATGAGCCATGGCGACAAGATCACAGCGATCCCGCCCGGCTTCGCGGTGATCGCCACCTCGCCGCACTCGCCCTATGCGGCGATCGCCAACGAGGCGCGCCGTTTCTACGGCGTGCAGTTCCATCCCGAAGTGGCGCACACGCCGCGCGGCGCCGTGATCCTGAAGAATTTCGTCCGCGACATCGCCGGCGTTCCCGCCACCTGGAACATGCAGGCCTTCCGCGAGGCCGAGATCAGGCGCATCCGCGCGCAGGTGGGCAAGAGCCGGGTGATCTGCGGGCTGTGGGGCGGCGTGGATTCCTCGGTCGCGGCCGTGCTGATCCATGAGTCGATCGGCGACCAGCTCACCTGCATCTTCGTCGATACCGGTCTGATGCGCGCAGGCGAAAGCGAAGAGGTCGTCTCGCTGTTTCGCGGCCACTACAACATCCCGCTTGTCCATGCCAATGCGGCGGACCTGTTTCTCGGACGCCTCGACGGCGTCAGCGATCCGGAACAGAAGCGCAAGATCATCGGCGCCGCCTTCATCGACGTGTTCGACGGCGAGGCACACAAGATCGGCGGCGCGAAATTCCTGGCCCAGGGCACGCTTTATCCCGACGTGATCGAGAGCGTCTCGGCGAGCGGTGGGCCGTCCGTCACCATCAAGTCGCACCACAATGTCGGCGGCCTGCCCGAACGGATGAAGATGAAGCTGGTCGAGCCGTTGCGCGAACTGTTCAAGGACGAGGTGCGCGCGCTCGGCCGCGAGCTCGGCTTGCCGCCCGCGTTCGTTGGCCGCCATCCGTTTCCCGGGCCGGGCCTCGCCATCCGCATTCCCGGCGCGATCACGCGCGAGAAGCTGGAAATCCTGCGCAAGGCGGACACCATCTATCTCGATGAAATCCGCAGGGCCGGTCTCTATGACGAAATCTGGCAGGCTTTCGCGGTGTTGCTGCCGGTGCGCAGCGTCGGGGTGATGGGCGACGGCCGTACCTATGATTACGTCCTCGCCCTGCGCGCCGTCACCTCCAGCGACGGCATGACCGCCGATTACTATCCCTTCGATCACGGCTTCCTGGCGCGCGTCTCCACCCGCATCGTCAACGAAGTCCGCGGCATCAACCGCGTCGTCTACGACGTGACAAGCAAACCGCCGGGAACGATCGAGTGGGAGTGAGGGGTCTGGGATACCCTGGAGGGCTTTGGAGTAGGTTAGCGTAGGAAAGGTGGAGGGCTACGGGATAGCTCGACAACCATCGGCGATACATTGTCAATTGGGTGGCCATTCCCGGTAAGGCGCTGATTTTTCTAGTGTCACTTAAATCTAGGCTGCGGCGAGACGTGGCCAACGCCATCTCTCGACGGTGCCTTTGACGGTGGATTAACCGACGAATGGTCAGAGGCGGAATGCACTGTAGTCTGGGCGTGTATCGACCCCTATGGCTGACGGCCACCAGGACCTCGTCCTCCTCGCTATATGAGAACCAGCTCTCCGCGCCTTTGGGCAGAACTTCTTGGTACGCTAGGGGCTTCCACGCGTCGCACTTCGTGCGGAAAAACTGCGCGGACAGCGCGGGCCGCAAATTCCATAGCGAGAGTTGGTCGTGGAGGGTGCCTTCGCCCTTAAGGCCATATACGACGTCTTGTAAGCGGAGCTCTTCCGCAATTCGTTCTTCGCTCAGCCGTTTGATGATCCGGTCCCAATCCGCGCCCTCGGCGTAGAGGTCCGCCAGCTTCCGTTCGGCTTCAGGGTCTGCGATGTTCGTTACAACTGTTGCTTCACCGATCTTGGCCGGATCGCCTTTGCGAGTGAACCGGCCAATAAACTGAAGGGTGATGGCCAAGGACTTATGGTTGTCGTGCAGCGCCGCAATTTTGAGGTAGGGGAGATCGAAACCTTCACCCAGCATGTCGACACAGACGACCACCCGCGATCCGTTCGGACCGCGGTCGAACAGCTTATCCATCGCTTCTTTCGTCGCGAGGGTGCCTAGACCAGAGTGCACGAATATCGGTTTTAAATCTGGAGCAAGAGCGGCGTATATCGCGCAAACTTGCTCCGCACGCTCCTTCGACCTGGTGCGTGCCATGAGCAAGTGATCGAGATTCAGAACGTCTCGGTCATGACGGAGTGCGGCAATGGCCTTTTCGGCAATAGCGCGATCACGGGACTGCGCATCGCCGTATTCTTCTACAGTTTGAAGATTGATCGGGCGGTAGTAACCGGCCGCTTGCGCATCGCCCAGCTTGTAGTTGAAGATGATCTTCCCATCGCCGCGCTTGGTGTCACGCCGAAACGGCGTTGCGGTGAACTGGAGGATTCTCTTCTTTTCAAAGCGGTCGCGTATGGAAAGCCAGGTGGCCGCTGAAACGTGGTGAGCCTCGTCCACGAAAAGATCAGTCGAACCTTCGATGAGTGCGGCGACAGCTTCTTGGTTGGAAGCCTCGAGGCTGTTCGGAAGAGCGACGAAGATGTTGGCTTGCTTAAGGATTTCGCGAGCATCTTCGACCGTCTTGATCCCAGTCGCGATGACGGCAACACGTGGGCATGCGATCTCGTGCGGTACGACAGTTGCGTCAGGCAGCACGCCCAGACTGATGAATTTCCCGGAGATCTGTGAGCGCAGTGTATCGCTCGGTACGAGAACGAGAGTCCGGTGCAGCCGCCCATAGACCTGCGTGGCGAGCATCGTTTCAGTTTTGCCGGTCCCCGTCGGCAAGACGACCATGGCTGGCTCGAATTCCGTCCCTACCGCGAAGTGCGCCGAGATCGCATGCAGAGCTGCGATTTGCGGGATGCGCAGCCCGGCACGGCCGGCTTCATCGTCTTCGGTGTGGAAGCTGAAGCTGTTTACCCAAGCGTCCAGGATCTTCTCGGGCGTGTCTGCGTAGGTTTCAAGGCAACCTAGTCTGTCCCAATGGACCGAGAACTCCGCGGGCTGCACGTCGTAGGTGACCTCAACAGAGGTGGTCACGACCGGTAAGTCCGTCTCGACCCGCCTTGCCCCTTTATGTCTGAGAAGGATATCTTTGTATGGGCCGCTTAGGTCCGTGGTGATGAGGTCATGGCCTTTGAAAAGCGAGGGGGAAATCCGAGCCCTTGCGCGGGCGCCTCGAAAGGGCCTCTGCACAATCCAATTTCCACCGGCCTTTGATTTCCGCTCTGGTAGCGGCGGCAAGTCGATAGTGCCCAGCTCCTTCGAAAAAAGACTCACCTTTGCCGACCCCACAAGTCTTGGTTGTAAGCATGCTTGCACAGGTTCCGATCACAGCACAGCCAGTTATTGGCCGTGGATGCGGTGTCCAGGGGTGCAGCAACCGATCGCCAATGGATGCTTGCGGAGGGCCGCTGAAAGCAATCTACGACCCTGAAGTGGACAACTGTCTCAAGCTTATAAGGCAATGGCGGCTAGAAACATGATGCCGCCGTCAACACGCTTCCGGATGTTCTGCAGTTTGGTAAAGCCGTGCTTCCCAGCTTCGCCGTGTGTCGCTTCGTTGAACACCTTGAACAACTGAAGAATATCTTCGATGTCTTTGTCGACAAACCCGAGCATCTCCGGCGAATCGGCACCTTTCTTCCGCAAGAGGCAGCGAATCTTGGCCCGTCGGGACGGCGTGCCCTGCTGCGTCAGCTCGCAGTTCGCGTCAGCTTGACGGACATCATCATCGTCGGCGCACCGGCTCAGAATTTCATTGAATATCTCGCGGACACTTGTGCAGAAATGTCTGCCCGCGTCCGGGTTCGATGGGTTGAGAGCGAAGAGGGCACCTTTCCACCGATCGCAAAGATCCTGGGAGAAGCCAGCCAAGTATTCGAGAATTCCTGTGTCTTGAGCCCCCTC
>JAATGL010000152.1 GCA_015654705.1 Alphaproteobacteria bacterium
ATACGGCACGGACCCGGCCGCCGATGCGACCGGGTCCGCGAAAAAGCCGGCAGATGCTGGCTTACCAGTCGCGCTTGACGTTGTAGTAGTCGTAGGAGGTCTCGCGGATCTTGCCGAAATCGCCGTCGCTTTTGGTGAGGTCTTCGAGGCGGTAGGTCGGCGCCTTTTCCATCGTGTCCTTGGCGATCGGCACGACATAGCCGCCCTTGTCCTTGCTGAAGGTCAGCATCGACCACGGCACCGGATAGAATTTCTCGCCGACGCCCAGGACGCCGCCGAAACCGAGCGCCGCGAACATGATGGAATCGGATTCCTTGTCGAGCACGACGTCCTCGACATGGCCGATCTTGTCGCCCGTCTGGTTGTAGACATTCGTTCCCTTGACCTTGGAGGCCAGGATTGCGCTGGTGTGACCGTTGGCTGTCGTCATGGTTGTTTCCCTTGTTGACGTCCCTGCCTGAACGCGTCCCTGTCGCTTTCGTTCCGGCAGGTGACGCGCCCGCCGATAGGCTCTAACCTCGGCGCCGCAACGCGCGGATCAGAGACGATGCTTCGACCGGACCGGCTGCTTCTCTCCGCGCTCGCGATGCTGTTGCTGACGGGCTGCGTGTTCTTCGATACGCCGGCCGATCGCGCGGTGCGGCACGATCCCAATTTCCGCGTCGGCTATGACGACGGCTGCGCCACCGCGACCGACGAAGGGGCCGACATGCGTCACGGCGACATGGTGCGCGACGACGCGCTCTACGAAAGCGACAAGGCCTATCACGCCGGCTGGGCCGCCGGTCATTCCGCCTGCCGGCGAATGGCGCCGACCGGCCAGGCGAACGGGCCGCTTCCCGACGCCAATCCGGGCGGCGGGCGCTGAGCCGCCGCGATCTTCCTTAACAGCGCGTTAACCATTGGCGCCGATCGTGAACGCCGGACGGCGCGCGCGTTGTGACGCGCGTCAAACTGTCATGTAATCCGTGTACGGTATTGTTGCCGCAAAGGGCACGTTGACAATGCTGGGTCATCTGGTTTCCGGCCGCTACGGAGCGGGGGGCGAGGCGCCGATCCTCGCCGCGCCGCCGCTGTTCGGCTGGATGCGTTACCTGCTGGGCGCGCTGGTCCGCCTCTTCTAGGCGCCGCGCACCGGCCATTCCGACACCGCGCCGCGGCGTGCCTGACACCCCATGAAGTCAGCGCTGCGGCTTGTGCACCAGGAAGGTGTTGGAAAGCTTGTTCGGGCCGCACTGGTTGTCCTCGCGGACCTCGAGCACCTTGAGGCCGAGTTCGTCGAACAGCGCGAACAGCACCTTTTGCGGCACCGCGAAGGTCTCCATCTGCTCGTGCGGACTGAGATCGGCGAGATAGGCCTTCGCGTCGAAACTCTGCTCGGGGATGAGGGTGGGAAGCTGGAAATATCCGACGCCGCCGGGACTGAGCCGCCCGAGCAGGATGCTCAGCACATGCTTGATCACCGGCGGCGGACTGTGCTGCAGCGAGATGATCGAGAAGAACGCATCGAAGGGCGGCGCCTCGGCGAGCTCGGCCATGCTGGCGACACGCAGATAGGTGACGTTGGTCTTGCCGCGCGCGCCAAGTTCGCCCTCGGCGAGCGCCAGGTGCGAACTGGAGATGTCGGCGGCGATGACGTGCTCGAAGCGGTCGGCGAGCCACAGGGTCAGCCTGCCCACCCCGCTTCCGAGCTCCAGGCAGGTCTTGAGCGATGCGCTGTCGACGCCCGCACGCGCCAGCGCCGCATCGAACTTCTCCACGCGCTTCTTGCCCGTGGCGTAGAACGTAGCTTTGTCGACCTCGGCGCCGGCGGGTTTGAACTTGGTCAGCACCGACCAGAACGGATCGCTCTCGCCGAAGCCGCGCCACACATTCTCGACATGGGCGAGCAATGCGTCGAGCACCTCCGGCGGCACATCGACCTCGACCTGCGGCGGCGGGGCTTTCAGGAAGCGCTGCTGGACGGTCTCCTGGAAGACCGAGTGGAGCTTGCCGCCCGCCTGTCCGACCAGGTTGCGGCGAAGCTGCTCGATATTGGCGCTGTTGGCGGCGAGGCGGTCGAGTTCGGCCGCGTCCGGCTTGCCGCCGCGCAACAGGCGCCAGGCAAGCGCGATGTCCTGCCTTGTGAAGCGTCCGGTGGACGCGTCGGCCGGATCGGTATTGGTCATGGAGCACCTCGCTCGCGCCTTGTGCCCGTCCCGTTCCGGCGATGCAACCGTTTTGTCGGCGCGCCTTTTGTCACGAATATTTCCGCTCCTGCCACCACGGAAAATAGGACGGCATGTCGTCGGACACCTTTTGCGGGAAATGGGGCGGGCGTTTTTCCAGGAAGGAGGCGACGCCTTCGCGCGCATCGGCGGAGGCGCCGCGCGCATAGAGGCCGCGGCTGTCGATCCTGTGCGCCTCCATCGGGTGATCCATCGTCAGGCCGCGCCACAGCATCTGGCGGGTCAGCGCGATCGAGACCGGCGCGGTGTTCTCGATGATCTCGCGCGCGATCGCCTTGGCGCGCGACAGCAGTTCCTCGTGGTCGACCACCTCGCTGACGAGGCCGGCCTTCAGCGCTTCCTCCGCGCCGAACACGCGCCCCGAATAGCACCATTCCAGCGCCTTGGAGATGCCGACCAGGCGCGGCAGAAACCAGCTCGACGCCGCTTCCGGCACGATGCCGCGCCGCGCGAAGACGAAGCCGTAGCGCGCCTCGCGGCCGGCGATGCGGATGTCCATCGCCAATTGCATCGTGGCGCCGATGCCGACCGCGGCGCCGTTGACCGCGGCGATCACCGGCTTCAGGCATTCGAAAATCGCCAGCGTCACGCGTCCGCCGCCGTCACGCAGGCGTTCGTCGCTCCAGTCGACCGTCTCGACCGGCCCGACATTGCGGTCGGCGCGCGCCGGATTGGTTGTGGCGTCGAAGGTGTCGGCGCCGGACGACAGATCGGCGCCGGCGCAGAAGGCCCGCCCCGCGCCCGTCACGATCACCGCGCGGACCGCGTCGTCCGTGTTGACCTCGCCGAACACGTCGATCAGCTCGCGCTGCATCACCGCCGTATAGGCATTGAGCTTATCCGGCCGGTCGAGGGTGAGCATCAGGATGCCGTGCTCGACATGCACCGCGATCTGTTCAAAAGGTCCGTAGGTCATGGTCGTTTCTCCAATGGCGTTGCGTCGATGGTAGCAGCCAGCGCCGGCTTTGCGGGATGGCGCGCGGCTGGGCCCCATCACCGTGCGCAATCCGTTCGGGCCGCGCGGCCTCAGCGACGAGGCGCGGGGCTCGCTCGGCGCAGGCTGAGGTCTACGCCGCGTGCGGCTGGGCGTGGCCGGCCAGCCGCGTGTCGATCTCGGCGATGCCGCGGCGCAGCTCCGTCAGCGAGTCCTCGATGTCGATCTTCTGCCGCTCCAGCGAGGCGATGCGCTCGCCGAATTTCCGGCGCGTATGCACGAGCTGGGCGATGCCGCCGTCCTGCATGCCGTAGAGATCGAGGATCTCGCGGATCTCGGCCAGCGAAAAGCCGACGCGCCGGCCGCGCAGGATCAGGATGATGCGGGCGCGGTCGCGCGTCGAATAGAGGCGCGTCTGGCCGCGCCGCTCGGGCGCGATCAGGCCCTCGTCCTCGTAGAAGCGCAGCGTGCGCGCCGTGACGGAGAATTCCTTGGTGAGCTGACGAATCGAGTAGCTGCGCTGCAGCGTCATATGCGTTCGGGCCCCGGGGTCTTTGGCCTCTTGCGCCCGCCTCCCTGACAATTGCCGGGCAGGATTATCCGCTTCCCCTTACGTCAACGTCAAGTAGCGCGCGACACCCCTGTCGCACGGGAGGACTGGAAAATTTCCCGGCGGGTGGCTATGCAGGGGCAGAATGATCCCCAACCTCAGACACCAGCAATCCGAGCCGGATTATGCACGCGTCGCCGATCAGTTTGATCGGATGGCGCAGGCCATCCGCGCTTTGGGCAACCGCAAGGGCGCCGCGCGCCTGCGCGTCTACGCGCTGCACATGCGCGAGGACATCGCCCGGCCGGATGGCCCGCGCGGCCCCGTGCGGCGCGGCGACTATTCCGCCGCCGCCCGCACCGCCTGATCCTCTTTCGCCAGATTGTCCGCGGCGAAATCCCAGTTCAGCAGTTTCGCCAGGACCGTTTCGAGATATCGCGGCCGTTCGTTCTGGTAATCCAGGTAATAGGCATGCTCCCACACATCGACGGTGAGCAGGCAATTGACGCCCTTCGCCATCGGGTTCATCGCATTGGCGGTCTTCTCGATGGCGAGCTTGCCGCCTTTCGACACCAGCCAGGCCCAGCCGGAGCCGAACTGCTCCTTGCCGGCCTCGGCCAGCTTGGCGATGAGGTTGGCGGTTGCGCCGAAATCGCGCGCGATGGCGGAGGCCAGCTTGCCCGAGGGTTCGGTCTTGTCGGGCGTCAGGCTGCGCCAGTAGAAATCATGGTTCCAGACCTGGGCGGCGTTGTTGAAGATCTTCTTGTCCGCGGGCG
>JAATGL010000287.1 GCA_015654705.1 Alphaproteobacteria bacterium
CGAAATCGCCGACTGGTTCGAGACCCTGGCCAAGGCCGAGAAATCCCACGCCGGCCGCTTCCAGAAGGCCCTCGACTCGCTGGGCAAGTAAAAAGACGCGAATGGTGTGCGGCGAATGGCGAATCATCGCCATTCGCTGCGCGCTCCTCTCCACCCAACCGCCATTCCCCAATGACATCCCGCGAAGGCAGTCTCGACGCGCCGACCCGTCATCCGATCGCGTGGCGCGACGACGTTTTTTATGACGCCGCGAAGCTCGACGCCGAGATGCGCCGCGTCTTTGACATCTGCCTTGGCTGCCGGCGCTGCTTCCATCTGTGCGATTACTTGCCGCGCCTGTTCGACCTGATCGATTCCAAGCCGAGCTAAGACGTGGAGGGCGTGAAGTCGGAAGATTTCGCCAAGGTCGTGGAGGCCTGCACGCTCTGCGACATGTGCTTCATGACCAAGTGCCCCTATGTGCCGCCGCATTCCTTCAACGTCGATTTTCCCCATCTGATGCTGCGCTATCGCGCGGCCGAGGCGAAGGCGGGCAAGAAGGATTTCACCGCCCGGCAATTGGGCGAAATGGACCGCAACGGACGGCTGGCGACGAAGATTTCGCCGCTCGTCAACTGGGCGGCGGAAAAGTCCAACACGCTGACGCGCCCGGCGATGGAGGCGGTCGCCGGCATCGACGCCAAGGCGACCTTGCCGCAATACGCGTCGCGCACTTTCGTCCGTGCCGACCGGCAGGAGCCCGTCGCCGCCAACAAATCCGCGCCCGCTTTCGGCAAGCGCAAGGCCGCGCTCTATGCGACCTGCTTCGTCAATTACAACAAGCCCGCGACCGGGATGGCCGCGCGCGCCGTGCTGAACCATCTGGGGGTGGAGACCGTCGTCGCCTATCCCGGCTGCTGCGGCATGCCCTTTCTCGAACAGGCCGAGATGGATCGCATGGCCGCCAACGCGGCGAAGGTCGCGAAGGAATTGGTCAAGCTGGTCGACCAGGGCTACGACATCGTCACGCTGACCGCCTCCTGCGGGCTGATGCTGAAATCCGAATGGGCGCTGATCGTGCCTGAAAATGCGGACGTGAAGCGGCTGGCGAAAGCGGTCTTCGACATCGACGAATATGTCGTCGACATCGCCAAGAAAGAGGGTCTGCCCGACGGCCTGAGCCCGGTGCCCGAAGGGATCAGCGTGCACATGGCCTGCCATGCGCGGGCGCAGAACATGGGTCCCAAAGCGGCGGAGATGCTGCGCCTCCTTCCCGACACGCCGATCGACGTGATCGAGCGCTGCTCCGGCCATGGCGGCACCTTTGGCGTGATGAAGGCGACGCACGATGTGGCGGTGAAGGTGGGCCGGCCGGTGTTCCGCGCCGCGGCGACGCAGGCGCGGGGCCACATCGTCTCGGATTGCCCGCTGGCCGCCCAGCACATCGTGTCGCATGTGCGCCAGGCGGCCGAAAAGGACGGGAAAGAGGCAAAGGTGCACGCGCCGCAGCATCCCATCGAGATCATGGCGCGCGCCTTCGGATTGATGGAGGCCTGAGATGCCGGCGGAACAGCGCGGAATCGTCGAATCCGACATTCTCTCGGATGCCGATTATCTGGCGCGGCGCAAGGAACTGCGCGCGCAATCCATCGCCACCAAGAAGAATCGCCGCGTCGAGGTCGGCCCCTTCGCCACCTTCTATTTCGAGAATTACCAGACGATGTGGCTGCAGGTGCAGGAGATGCTGCGCATCGAGAAAGGCGGCCCGGCACAGATCGCCGGCGAACTCGAAGCCTACAATCCGCTGATCCCGCAGGGCGCCGAACTGATCGCCACGCTGATGCTGGAGATCGAGGACGCGGTGCGGCGCGACGTTCTGTTGCGCACGCTGGGCGGCATCGAGGAAACCGCCTTCATCGAACTCGGCGGCGAGCGTATCCAGGGTTCGCCGACGGAATATGAAGACCGCACCACGCCGGACGGCAAGACCTCATCGGTGCATTGGCTGCGCTTCGTCTTCACCCCGCCGCAGATCGCCAGGTTCAGAAGCGGCGAAGGCACGGCCGTGCTGGGCTTCTCGCACCCCAATTACGGCCACATGGCGGTGATTCCGGCCGCGACGCGGGCGGAGCTGGCGAGGGATTTCGCTTAAAGACGAAATCCCTCGCGAAGCGGCATGGAGGGTTGCCGATTACCTCGGCGCGCCGCCCATGAAGTCCACCTTGCCGAGTTCGACGCCGACATGGCGCAGGATCGCGTAGATCGCCGTGGCGTGGAAGAAGAAGTTGGGCAGCGAGAAATTCAGCAGGAATTGCTGGCCGCTGAATTTCAGGTCGCCGCGCGGCGTCTTCAGCACGATCTCGCGGTCTTCACTGCCGTCGAGCTGCGCCGCCGTCAGGCTCTGGACATAGGCGGTGACCTTGTCGAGGCGCGCTTTCAGCTCCTCGAAGGTGGTTTCGGTGTCGGGAAACGACGGCGGTTCGACGCCCGCCAGCCGAGAGGCGCCGCGCACCGCCTGGTCGGTGAAGATCTGCACCTGGCGCACCAGCGGATGCATGTCCGGATAAAGCCGCGTCTGCAGCAGCACCGTGGGATCGATCTTGCGGGTCTCGGCAAACGCCGCGCCCTTGGCGAGAACGGCGGAGGTGGCGTTCAGAAATTGCAGATAGACCGGCACGGAGGCCTGGTACATGGAAAGCGTCATGGTAATCCCTCGCTGCGTGTTTCTTTTGGAGTGTCGAACCTCAGTTTAGTCTCATTCCGGCCGCCGCTTCCAGTTCGGCGACGGCGTGTGGCGCCGAATTCACCTGAAAACTCTCAGCCGCGGCCAATGCCGGGCGGATGGGTGGCGTCCTTCAGCCCGACATAGGTCGCGGCCAGGATCAGGGGCTGGTCCGGGACATCGGCCGCCAGCGGCGCGGCGAAGATTTCGCCCTTGAGGAAATCCTTGCTCGGGATGCGATAGTAATTGAGGAAGCGCAGCGGCGCGCCGTAGCGGATCGCCGTGTCATAGCAGGCGATCCAGTTTTCCAGCAGCACGGGCGACACCATCTCGTCCAGATAATGGCCGGTATGTTCCCCGAAGAGCTGCACCAAGCTCGAGCCGAAGAGACGAAAGCGATACCGTCTCCGGCCCTCGGGGCCGATGCGCTCCAGCAGCGAGATGTTGCGCACAAACGGCCTCAGCACGCGCATATCGAAGGCGGCGCGCGAAGGCGGCCCGCCGCTGCCGGCCTTGGCCCGCCACAATTCGCACAAAGCGCCAAGCTCCGGCTTGACGAAATTGAGCGCCGGATCGCAGCGAAAATGCCAGCCCATCGCCTCGGCATGCGCATTGAGCGCCGACGGCAGATCAGCGGCCTGATGGCGGTCCGGATCCAGGGATTGTGCGGTGGCCATAACTCCGTTCAGGCTCCATCGACATGTCCGTTCGCAGTAGCGATCGATACCGTGACGACGCGGGACGGACTGTTCAACGACCACGCGTCGTTATGCTCCGTTATCGTCAGCAAATCGTTAAGGTTTCGCATGAGCCCAGCGGGCGGCGGCCGCGGCGCCAGACGATCCGCCGGGTTAGAAAACCGGCGCGGAATGCGGTAGGATGGCCCCGTTCGGCGGGGGATAGCATGACAGGCAAGATTCCGGTGGGTGCCACGATTTCGCGCACTTACGGCTTTGCGTTCGGCAATATCGTCAACAATCTGGGCGCGGTGTGGATTGCAGTCGCCGTCCTTTGGGTGCTGACCTGGTTCTTTTACGGCCCGTATGTGAGCGCCATGCTGAACATGGCGTCCGGCGAGCCGCAAGCGCGGATGTCCGCGATGCCGTTCCTGTTCGCGGCCTTCGTCGTTTCGTTTGTCCTCCTGACGTGCAAGATCGCGGCTCTCACGAAGGAAGCACTCGGCCTGAGAACCGGCAACGCCTTTCTGCAATTTCCGTTCGGCGCGGCCGCCTGGCGGCTGATGGCCTCCTATCTGCTCTACGTGCTGGTGATGATCGCGATCTACTTTGCCTGCTTCGTGGCGGGACTTGTGGGCGGCGTGGCGGTCGCTTTCGTCGCCGGCCAGTCGGGGGGCGCCGCGATGAAACTCATCACCGGGATTGCGATTGTCGCGCTCGTCGTCGCCATCTTCTGCGCCATTGTCTACACCGCGGTTCGACTTTCTTTTCTGCTGGCGCCGGGTCGTCGTCGCGGAAAAGCGGATTTCGCTGATCCGGGCGTGGCAGCTCACGCAGGGCAATTTCTGGCGCATTTTCCTGGTCCTGCTGTCCGTGCTCATCCCGCTCCTGGTCCTGGAGTTCGCCTATATCTATGCGTTGTATGGCCGGGACTTCCTGCCCCCCATGCATGCCAACACGACGCCGCAGGAGATGGCGGCCTTTGTCCAACATCAGCAGGAGATGACCCGGCACGCGCTGGAGACGATGCGGCGCTACTGGTATCTCTTCTATCCGCTCGGCCTGCTCTTCGGCCTGATCATTTACGCGCTGTTCGCCGGCATGAGCGCCTTTGCCTATCGCGCGCTGGTGACGTCCGAAGCGACGACCGCGCAGCCGCTCTTGGAGTAGAAGCGCGGGCGCTCAGAGCTTCACCTTGCCCGAGACGATATCGCCATAGCGTGCCTCGCTCAGGCGTTCGTAGCGGCCGCCGATGGGATCGTACCAATAGAGCGGATCGGCGATGGTGCGCGGATCGAAGCCCTCCTTCACCAGTTCGACCTTGCGCTGCTTGAAGGTGCCGGTGATCTCCATTTCCGGCCTCAGGCGCAGGAACATCGGGCGCGCATAGGCGGGCAGGTTTTCCTTGAGGCTTTCGCCGAGCGTCGCCGGGTCGAAGCCCGGCGCCACGACCAGGGCCGCCATGCCGGCGCGCCCGTCCTGGCCGGGCACCGCGACGCCATAGACATTGGCTTCGGCGATGCCGGGCACGACGCCCAGTGCTTCGGCGACTTCGCTGGTGGCGACGTTCTCGCCCTTCCAGCGGAAGGTGTCGCCGATGCGGTCGACGAAATAGAAATAACCGTGCTCGTCGCGGCGCATCAGGTCGCCGGTGCGAAACCACAGATCGCCTTTCTCGAACACGTCGCGCAGGATCTTCTTCTGCGTGTCGGTGTGCTGCGTATAACCCTCGAAATTGCGGCCCGGCTCGTCGGTGATCCGGCCGATCGCCTCGCCCACCTCGCCGTCGGCGCATTCGATGCAGCGGCCGCGCGCGTCGCGGATCGGCGTTTCGCTTTCGAGATCGAATTTCACGATGCGCGTGGTGATGATGCCGCGCATGTAGCGCGGCACGCGGCCGACGGCGCCGGGCTTGCCGTCGTAATTGAGCATCGAGACATTGCCTTCGGTGGCGCCGTAGAACTCGATGATCTTCGGGATCGCGAAACGCTTCTGAAAGGCGTTCCAGATCTCCGGCCGCAATCCGTTGCCGGTGATGGCGCGGATCGCATGATCGCGCTCATGCGGCCCCGGCGGCGCGTTCAGCAGATAGCGGCACAACTCGCCGATATACTGGAAGAGGGTCGGGCGGTATCGGTGGCAGTCGTTCCAGAATTCCTGCACCGAGAATTTGCGCCTTATGATCAGCGAGCCGCCGGTCGTCAGCGCCACGCCCACGGCGCAAACCCCGCCCGTCGAATGATAGAGCGGCAGCGTGTCGTACATCCGGTCGCTCTCGCGCGCGTTCAAGGCACCGGCGAAGCCGTACATCATGAAGAGCATGCGCATATGGCTGAAATTGGCGGCCTTGGGCAGGCCGGTCGTGCCGGACGTATAGATGTAAAATGCATTGTCCTTGGCGGTCAGCCCGTCGCGCACCGCCCTGTCGAGCGGCGCGGGCGAAGCCTCGGCCAGCGCTGCGTCCAGATCCTCGCTGCCGGCGGCCGCCCCGCCGGTCGCCCAGGCGACCGGCCTCGACTCCATCGACACGGCCGCCTCGCCATATTGCTCGGCCAGTTCGCTGCCAAGAATGATATGCCGCGCCCTGGCGATGGCGATGGAATGGGCCAGCGGCGCGCCGCGCAGATTGGTGTTGATGAGGGCGACGATGCCGCCCAGCTTGACGATGCCGAGCCAGGCAAAGAGATATTCGGGGCGGCCTTCCATGAAAAGCGCGACCACGTCGCCCTTTTTGATCCTCTGTCCCATCGCCCAGTGCGCATAGCGGTTGGCGCCTGCCGCCAGATCGGCATAGGTCAGCGTGCGGTCCTGGTGGAGGATGGCGATGTTGCCGGGCTTGTCGCGCGCGAAATCCTCGACGATGTCGCTGATGGTGCGGCGGCTGTCCGGCTTGACGTGGCGCATCAGATAGAAGGTGCGCCCGATCGTGCTGATATAGGTGTACTCACGCGCAAGACCATGCAGCAATTCCATCGGTGACTCGCCCTCTCGCCGCCGCGAGAATAGGTTGGGACGGCAGGGCGTCAAGGCGAGGCGATGGCGGCGGCAATTATGGATCTGCGCGGATTGAAGTGTCCGCTGCCGGCGCTGTTCGCCCGGCGCGCGCTCGAACGCGCCGAGCCCGGCACGGAAATCGAGATTCTCACCGACGATCCTTTGGCGCCGCTCGACGTGCCGCATATGTGCCGGCAGGAAGGCTTCGAATGCATCGCCTTGGCGCGCGAAGGCGATCGCGCGCGCATGAGGCTGCGCCGGCCGGCGGCGGACTCTACGGTGCGGGCGCCGGCAGCGGACCCAGATGATCCAGGACGTCCTGTGCCTTGAGCGCGCGCGCCTCGTTCTTCGCCTGGTCGTCTTTCAGCAGCACGATCTCGGCATAGGCGACATAATTGGTGATGGGGACGGTCTCGGCGGACCCGCCATAGTCCCAGCTGTGCCAGTACCAGCCATAGCCGGGCCAGCCCGGCCAGCCAGCGAAATCCGTGAAATAGCGTGTCTTGGCCTTTGTATCGCGCGAATCGAAGATGAACCAGGAATAGCCTGCCTTCAGCGTCACCTCGGCGGCGCGACGCAGCAGGTAATCCTCGACCGTCTCGCGGCTGGTGGCGGAATTGCCGTGGAAGCTGACGCGGTAGCGGTTGGAGGCGAGCTGCTTGTCGGTATAGCCGGGCGAGCGCGGCGATGTCTGCGGTCCATAGGTGGCGGCCGTCTCGCAGCCGCCCAATCCCGCCAGTGCCAGACCGGCAATCACGAGCAGAATCTTGGACTTCATCAGCAACGCTCCCATTCGCCGGTTTAACGAAGACTGACACGTCCTCCGGCGTAATGGCATTGACGTTTCGCAGATTTATTGATAAATGACTGGTCAGTTATTTATGGAAGGGCGCGTGTGAAACCAATTTCCTCCGATACCGGCGGCCCGATGCGCTGGACGCGCCGCAAGGAGGCGCGGCCCAGCGAGATCCTGGATGCGGCGCTGAAAGTGTTCGCGGAGAAGGGCTATGCCGGTGCCCGCATGGACGACATCGCCAGGCGTGCCGGGGTGACCAAGGGCACGATCTATCTTTACTTCGACGGCAAGGAAGCGGTGTTCAAGTCGCTGGTGCGCGAATCGATCGGCGCCACGCTGACCAGCGCCACGGCCGAGGCGCGCGACTTCCAGGGCTCGGCGCGCGACCTGCTGCGCTTCGTCCTCGACATCATGACCCGCCTGCTGACCACCAGCGACCGTGTCGTGCTGCCCAAGATCATCATCGCCGAGAGCGGCAATTTTCCCGAGCTGGCGCGCTTCTATCGCGACGAGATCATCGACAGGGGGCTCGCGCTGATGTCCGGTCTGATCGAGCGCGGCATCGCGCAAGGCGAATTCCGCAGCGTCCCCGTCACCCATGTCGCGCGGCTTTGCGTCGCGCCAGTGCTGCTCGGCGCGATGTGGCGCACGACCTTCGCGCGCTTCGATGCCGAGCCCTACGACTACAAGGGCCTGATCGACACGCATCTGGACGTGCTGCTGCGCGGTCTGGCGGCCGAAGGTGACCCCGCATGAAAAAGCATCTCGCGCTGGTATTGCTGATCGGTTTGGCGGCCTGCGGGCGGAGCGACGATCGCGCCTGGCTCGGCTATGCGGAAGGCGACACGGCGTTCGTCGCGGCCCCGCAGGCGGGATGGGTGGCAAAGCTCCGCGTCGAACGCGGCGCCGACGTCAAGGCCGGCGACGTGCTGTTCACGCTCGACGACACCAGCCAGGCCGCGGCGCGCGATCAGGCGACGGCCGCCATCGCGCAGGCGCAGGGCCAGATGGGCCAGGCGCGGGCCAGCCTTGTTCTCGCGCGCAAGGAACTGGTCCGGCAGACCGGGTTGCTGCGCGCCGGCGCCACTTCGCAGCAGGCCTATGATCAGGCGAAATCGGCCCAGGACAGCGCCGCCGCGCTGGTCGCGCAGATCGAAGCCGGCGAAGATCAGGCGCGCGCCTCCCTGACCAACGCCGCCTATCAGCTCTCCGAGCGCGACATCGTTTCGCGTGCGTCAGGCCGGGTGCAAGACGTCTTCTTCCGCCCCGGCGAATACGCGCCGGCGATGACGCCGGTGATCTCCATCCTGCCGCCGGCAAACGTCTATATCCGCTTCTTCGTGCCGGAGACGGAGTTCGCCCATGTGAAACTCGGGCAGAAGGTCGCCATCGCCTGCGACGGCTGCGCCGCCAACATCGTCGCCACGGTGAGTTTCATCGCCGCGCAGGAGGAATTCACCCCGCCCGTGATCTTTTCCGTCGGCGTGCGCGAGAAACTGGTCTTCAAGGTCGAAGCGCGCGCGCCGGGCGGGCTGGCGCTGCATCCCGGCCAGCCGGTGGACGTCCGTCCGCTCTGATGGCGCAGGGTCTCGCCATCGACGTGCACGGGCTGACCAAGCGGTTCGGCCAGAAGATCGCGGTCAACGGCATCGACATCGCGGTGCCCGACGGCCAGGTCTGGGGCTTTCTCGGGCCCAACGGTTCGGGCAAGACGACGACGATCCGCATGCTCTGCGGGCTGCTGCGCGCCGATGCCGGCACAGGCACCTGCCTCGGCTATGATCTGATCACCCAGTCCGACGCGATCAAGCGCGCGGTCGGCTACATGACCCAGAAGTTCAGCTTCTGGGAGGATCTTTCGATCCGCGAGAATCTGGATTTCGTCGCGCGCATGTACCAACTGGCGGACGGCAGGGCGAAGATCGACCAGACGCTCGACCGCCTCGGCCTGCGAAAGCGCCAGTCGCAGCTTGCCGGCGAATTGTCCGGCGGCTGGAAGCAGCGCCTGGCGCTGGCCGCCTGCATGCTGCATTCGCCGCGGCTCCTGCTGCTGGACGAGCCCACCGCCGGCGTCGATCCCAAGGCCCGGCGCGATTTCTGGGACGAGATCCACCGGCTGAGCACCGAAGGCCTGACGGTTCTCGTCAGCACGCATTACATGGACGAGGCGGAACGCTGCGACCGCATCGTCTATATCAGCTTGGGCAACATCGTGGCGCGGGGCACGGTCGCCGAGGTCATCGAACAGTCCAAGCTCTTCACCTTCATCGTCGAGGGCGACGGCGCGCGCGTCATGGCGGAACATCTGCGCAGCCTTCCCGGTGTCGAATTCGCTTCGTTCTTCGGCGCGGCGCTGCATGTCAGCGGCCGCGACCGGGCCGCGCTGGAACAAGCGCTGGCGCCGCACCGTCAGCAGCCGGGCCTTGCGATCCACGAAGCCGTCCCGAGCCTGGAGGACGTGTTCATCCAGCTCCAGGAAGAAAACAGCGGGAACGCGCCATGAGCGACCGCTTCTCGTTTGCCAGGGTGCTCGCCGTGCTGGGCAAAGAATTCATCCAGATGCGCCGCGACCGGCTGACGCTCGGCATGATCGTCGGCGTGCCGATGATGCAGATTTTCCTTTTCGGCTTCGCCATCAACGTGAATCCCAAGCATCTGCCGACCGCGGTCTCGATCTCCGATCCCGGCGTGTTCTCCGATTCGATCGTCGCCGCGCTGGCCAATTCCTCCTATTTCGAGATCGTGAAGGCGACCAATTCGCCCGTCGTGGCGCGGCGCCTGCTGGCCGAAGGCGACGTCTCTTTCATCGTCGAGATCCCCGCCAATTTCTCGCGCGACCTGGTGCGCGGCGCCGAGCCGTCGCTGCTGGTGGAATCCGACGCCACCGATCCGGCCGCCGGCTCGAACGCGACGGCGGCGCTCAGCCAGCTCTTCACCGACGCGTTGCGCGACGATTTGAAAGGCCCGCTGGCGGCCCGCGCCGTGGCCACGCCGGCCTTCGACGTGATCATCCATCCGCTCTACAATCCCGAGGCGATCACGCAATACAATGTCGTGCCGGGCCTTCTGGCCGTGATCCTGACCATGAGCATGGTGCTGATGACCTGCCTGGCGCTGACCCGCGAACGCGAGCGCGGCACCTACGAAAATCTCCTCGCGATGCCGGTCAAGCCGCTGGAGTTGATGCGGGGCAAAATCGCGCGCAACATCATCTTAGGATGGATCCAGGGCGTGCTGGTGCTGCTGATCGCCAAATTCGTCTTCGATGTGCCGATGATCGGTTCGCTGCCGCTGCTGGGCATTTGTCTGCTGCTTTTCATCACGGCCAATCTGGCTGTCGGCTACACCTTCTCGACCATCGCCCAGAACCAGCTTCAGGCGATGCAGATGACGATGTTCTTCCTGCTGCCGTCCATCCTGCTCTCGGGCTTCGCCTTCCCGTTCCGTGGCATGCCGGAATGGGCGCAGTGGATCGGCGAGGCGCTGCCCTCCACCCATTTCCTGCGGGTGGTGCGCGGCGTCCTGCTCAAGGGCAACGGCCTGGCCGAAATCTGGCCCGACACCTGGCCGCTCATTCTCTTTCTGCTCGTGGCAGGCAGCTTGGCACTGCTGCGGTTCCGCCGTACACTCGACTGAGTGCCGCAATTGTGGGCCTGCCTCTTGCCAAGCCGGGTCCGGCGTAACAAATTCATCCCTCCTTAAGGGTCCGGCGGTGCCGGACCTCCCAAACGTGACCATCGCGCGACCGCCGGACACATGGTGGCGCCAACGTCGAAAGTGTGGGGGTCCGAACCCGTGATTGGCCTGTCCCTGTTCCTGCAATGTGTCCTGGCGGGCGTGCTGGTCCTTTTGGCCCTGCTGTCCGCGCAGCTCGTGGCGCTGGGCTTCGTGCGCCAGTTTCGCCCGCAGCCGCGCCTGCGCGTGCCCGCCCTCCCCGACGAGGTGCTGCCCGAAGTCCTGGTGCAGCTGCCGGTCTGCGAGGAGGGGGCGCTGGCGGTCCGCGTTGCCGCCGCCGCCGCCCGCCTGGACTGGCCGCGCGACAAGCTGAGGATCCAGGTGCTCGACGACGGCCGCACCAGCGAGCACGAATCGCTCGCCCGCGCGATTCGCAGCGTCGTGCCGGAGGACGCCGGTTTCGACATCCTGCATCGCGGCGAACGCACCGGCTTCAAGGCGGGCAATCTGGCGTTCGGCCTCAAACATTCGGAGGCGCCCTATGTGGCGATCTTCGACGCCGATTTCGTGCCGCCCACCGATTTCCTGCGCCGCACGGTGCCGGCGCTGGTCGCCGATTCCGGCCTTGCCTTCGTGCAGGCGCGCTGGGGCCATGCCAACCGCACGAAAAACTGGCTGACGCGGGTGCAGGGCCTCCTGCTGGATGCCCATTTCGCGGTCTAGCAGGAGGGCCGCATCCGCGCCGAGCTACCGATTTCGTTCAACGGGACGGCGGGGGTGTGGCGGCGCGAGGCCATCGACCATGGCGGCGGCTGGACCGGCGACACGCTGACCGAAGACCTTGACCTGTCGATGCGCTGCGCCCTGAAGGGCTGGCGCGCGGCGCTGCTTCCCGACCTCGAAGTGCCCGGCGAACTGCCGGAAACGGCCGCCGGCTGGCGCGCGCAGCAGGCCCGCTGGACCAAGGGCCATGCGCAATGCGCCCGCAAGCTTCTGCCGCAGATCTGGCTGGGCGATCTGCCGTTGTGGAAGAAGTTCGTGCTGAGCTTCCAGATCTGCCAATTCGCCTTCTATGCCCTGGCCTTTTCCAGTGCCGTGATCAGCCTGACGCTGATGGCGATGGGCGTCGTCTACATCAAGAGTGTGGCGATGCTGGGCCTTTCCGTGTCGGCCCTGGGTCTCGCAGCCAGTCTCGGCTATCTCTATCTGGGCCAGGTGATTCTCGGCCGCGAGCGCGCGCCCTTCCTGGCGCCTTCGCTGCTGCTCGCGATCGTTTTCCCGAGCGGCCTGATCCTCGCCAACACGCGTGCGACGTTCGAGGCGTTCTTCAGTACGCGCATGGTGTTCACGCGCACGTTGCGCGCCGGCGAACGCTATGTCGGCGGCTGGCGCGGTGGGCCGGAACTGGTGGCCGGCGTCCTGTTGCCGATCTTCGCCTTCACCGAACAGGCGTGGAGCGCGCCGTTCTTCGTGTTCGCGGTCGCCGGCCTGGTGTCGATCGGCGCGATGGGCCTCAGCGGCTCATCCGCGGTGCCGGCGCGCGACGTCGTCCCGCGCGACTGAGCAGCGGGAATTTTTCAGCGTTACCGAATTCTTAACAGTTCAAATGCAAAGCATCTCTCTAACGCTGCCTTGAACCGGCATCCGTAGAGTGTCTCCACGGCTGCCGGCCGCTGAACGCTCGAGAGGCTTTGGGATGGTGAAGTCTTTCCTTCAGTTCGTGCCGGCCGCCGCCTTCTGCATCCTGCTGGCGGGCTGCGCGAGTTCGCCGGACGCCGCATTTCCGGACAATTCGCCCGGCCGCGGCGCCGTCATGGTGACGTCGGGCAAGCCGACCTCCTGCGTCCCCTTCGCCCGTGCCCATTCCGGCATCGACATCCGGGGCGACGCCTTCACCTGGTGGGACCAGGCGGCCGGCCGGTTTCGCCGCAGTTCCAAGCCCAGCGCCGGCGCGGTCCTGGTATTGGCGGGGTACTCCAGCGCCGAGCACGGGCATGTCGCCGTCGTCCGCCGCATCGTCTCGGCGCGCGAAATCCGCGTCGACCACGCCAATTGGCTCAACAACGGCGCCATCCACCTGGACGACCCGGTCGCCGATGTCAGCCCGGACAATGACTGGAGCCAGGTGCTGGTCTGGAATATCGAGGCGCATGCCTGGGGCATTCGCACCTATACCGTGCGGGGCTTCATCGGACCGGGCCGGGACGGCGACAAGATGCGTGTCGCAGAACGCGATTCGGGCGAGAATTAGCTTTATTTCTCAATAGCATAGAGAAAAATCTGCGCCATTCTGCCTCGCCCCTCTTTGTCCGGGCGGGATGCAGGCTTAAGGTCCGCGCCTTCTTTGGCCGGGATCTCCTTGGTTCCCGCCCGAACAGAGGGGCGGCGCTTGCAAACCAAAGGGGCGAGCTTGGCGTTTAAATCTCGTCGACAGATGAGTTTTGGCCGTACCCAATCGTGAACGACATCGATCACAGCGCGTCCGCGAAAGCGGATGTCGATCCCCTGGCGGCCCATGATGCGACGCCGCTCAGCAATCATGCCCACGCGCCCGCGCCGGTCTCTTTCCGGCGCAATGCCGCGCTGACGCTGGGTGCGCTGGGCGTGGTGTTCGGCGATATCGGCACCAGTCCGCTCTATGCGATGCGCGAGACGGCGCTGTCGACGGGTGGGTCCGTCCCGCACCCCTTCGCCGTCATGGGCGGGCTGTCGCTGATCTTCTGGGCGCTGATGAGCGTGGTGACGCTCAAATATGTGATGCTGATCATGCGCGCCGACAACAATGGCGAGGGCGGCGTCCTGGCGCTGGCTACGCTGGCGCACCGCTCGCCCCGCCTCAGCAAGCGGATCAAGACCATGATCGGCTTCGGTGCCATCCTGGGACTGGCGCTGTTCTATGGCGACGGGATGCTGACGCCGGCGATCACGGTGCTCAGCGCGGTCGAAGGCCTGTCGGTCGAAAGCCACGCCCTGCAGCCGCTCGTGGTTCCGCTGACGCTGGCCATCCTGATCGGCCTCTTCGCCATGCAGAGCCGCGGCACCGCCCATATCGGCCGCCTGTTCGGACCGGTGATGGTGGTGTGGTTCGTCGTGTTGGCCACGCTCGGCCTGATCTCGATCATCCGCGCGCCGGCGATCCTGGGAGCGGTGAACCCCTGGTATGCCGTCACGCTCTTTACGCATGAACCGTGGACGGCTTTCGTGTCGCTGGGCTCCGTCGTGCTGGCCGTCACCGGCTGCGAGGCGCTCTACGCCGACATGGGCCATTTCGGCCGCCAGCCGATCCGCTTCGCCTGGTTCTTCATCGTGCTGCCGTCTCTGCTGCTCAATTATTTCGGACAGGGCGCGGCGCTCCTGATCGCGCCCGCCAAGGCGCATATCGCGTTCTATTCGGTGGCGCCGGACTGGGCGCACTTCCCGCTGGTCCTGCTCGCCACCATCGCCGGCATCATCGCCTCGCAGGCGGTGATCTCCGGCGTGTTCTCGATGACGCGGCAGGCGGTCCAGCTCGGCCAGTTGCCGCGCATGGAGATCCGCCACACCTCGGCCACCGAATACGGCCAGATCTATGTGCCGCGCATGAACGCGCTGCTCTGCATCGGCGTGGTCCTGATCGTGCTGATCTTCAAGAGCTCGGCATCGCTGGCCGCGGCCTACGGCATCGCGGTGACCGGCGTGATGGTGATCGACACCTTCCATGCCGGCATCGTGGCGACGCGGCAATGGAACTGGAATATCCGCTATGTGATCTGCCTGTTCGGATTGCTCGCCGCGATCGACTGGGCGTTCCTGGCGTCCAATTCGCTGAAGATCGTCGAGGGCGGCTGGCTACCGCTGGCCATCGCGGCGGCGGTGTTCATGGTGATGGAGACCTGGCGCTACGGACGGCGCGAGCATCAGGACATCGTGCGCAACGAATCCCTGCCGCTCAATCTGTTCCTGGAGCGCGCCGACAAGACGCCGCTGCGCGTGGCCGGCACGGCGGTCTTCCTGAATGCCCGCACCGACGTGGTGCCGAGTTCTTTGCTGCATAATCTGAAGCACAACCGCGTGCTGCATGAGCGCGTGATCCTGGCCCATGTCGTTGTCGATGACACGCCGATGGTGGATCCGGACCGGCGCATCGAGGTGACCAAGCTCGGCAAGGGATTCTACAATGTGAAAGTGCACCACGGCTTCTTCGAAACGCCCGACGTGCCCAAGGCGCTGCAATGCGCGCGGCCTTTCGGCCTGGCGGTCGATGTCGAGCACACCACGTTCTTCGTCGGCCGCGAGACGCTGGTGCCGTCGCAGAACCCGGTGCTGGGCCGCTGGCGGACCTGGCTTTATATTCAATTGGCCGGCAACGCCTTGTCGCCGGCGCGTTTCTATTGTCTGCCGCCCAACCGCGTCGTCGAACTGGGCGCGCAGATCACCATCTGAACCGTCACGGCTGGAATTCATCGGAAAGTTCGCGCGGCATGACAGCTCCTGAAGGCCAGACGTGAACGCGCGCGCCGCGCCGGTCGGGCCGCATAAGGGCGGACGCAGTTCGGCGCGCCGCAAGGCCATCCTGACGCTCGGCGCGCTCGGCGTCGTATTCGGCGATATCGGCACCAGCCCGCTCTACGCGATGCGCGAATCCGCGCTGGCCGCCGGCGGCGCGGCGCCGGGCCCGTTCGCGGTCTTGGGCGCGCTGTCGCTGATCTTCTGGTCGCTGGCGATCGTGGTGACGCTCAAATATGTGACGCTGATCATGCGCGCCGACAATGACGGCGAGGGCGGCGTGCTGGCGCTGGCGGCGATGGCGCATCGCTCGCCGGGCCTCGGCCGCTGGTCGAAGACGGCCATCGGCATCGCCGCGATCATCGGGCTGGCGCTGTTTTACGGCGACGGGATGCTGACGCCGGCGATCTCCGTGCTCAGCGCCGTCGAAGGGCTGGGCGTCGGAAATGCGCGGTTCGAGCCGCTGATCCTGCCGCTTTCGCTGATCATCCTGGTCGGGCTTTTCGTGCTGCAGTCGCGCGGCACCGACAAGATCGGCAAGCTGTTCGGACCGGTGATGGTCGTCTGGTTCTTCACCCTGGCCGCGCTCGGCCTTGCCGCGATCCTCAAGGCGCCGGAGATTCTCAAAGCCGCCAATCCCTATTACGGCATCGCGCTGTTCATCCGCGAACCCTGGACGGCTTTCGTTTCGCTGGGCTCCGTCGTGCTGGCGGTGACCGGCTGCGAGGCGCTCTACGCCGATATGGGCCATTTCGGCAAATTGCCGATCCGGCTGGCCTGGCTGGTCATCACCCTGCCCGCGCTGCTGCTCAATTATTTCGGACAGGGTGCCGAACTGCTGATCGCGCCCAAGCTGGCACCCCTGGCCTTCTATTCCGTGGCGCCGGGCTGGGCGCATTATCCGCTGGTCCTGCTGGCGACCATCGCCACGATCATCGCCTCGCAGGCGGTGATCTCGGGCGTCTTCTCGATCACGCGCCAGGCGGTGCAGCTCGGCCAGCTGCCGCGCATGGAAATCCGCCACACCTCCGCCACCGAGTCGGGGCAAATCTATGTGCCGCGCATCAACGCGATGCTGTGCATCGGCGTCGTCCTGATCGTGCTGATCTTCCGTTCGTCCAACGCCTTGGCCGCGGCCTATGGCATTGCCGTCACCGGCGTGATGGTGATCAGCACCCTGCTGGTGGCGATCGTGGCGGTCCGCCAGTGGCACTGGAAGCTGCCGATCGTGATCGTGCTGTTCGGCGCGCTCGGGATCATCGATCTGGCCTTTCTGGCCTCCAATGCGCTCAAGATCGTTCAGGGTGGCTGGCTGCCGCTCTTGGTCGCGGCCGGCGTCTATGTGGTGATGGACACCTGGCGGCTGGGCCGGCGCGTGCATCAGGAAAAGGTGCGCGATGCGTCGCTGCCGCTGCCCTTGTTCCTGGCCCGCGCCGACAAGACGCCGCAGCGCGTGGCGGGCACCGCGGTCTTTCTCGCGCCGCGTCTCGACGTGGCGCCCAGCGCGCTGCTGCACAGCCTCAAGCATTACAAGGTGCTGCACGAGCGGGTGATCCTGGCCTCCGTCATCGTCGACGACACGCCCTTCGTACCCGACAGCAAGCGCATCGAGGTGGAGAAACCCGGCAAGGGCTTCTTCGAGGTGCGCATCCATTACGGCTTCTTCGAAAGCCCCAACGTGCCGCGCGCGCTGCAGAAGGCCCGGCCGCTGGGCCTCGTGATCGACGTCGACACCACCACCTTCTTCGTCGGCCGCGAGACGCTGGTGCCGGGCGAGCATCCGGGTCTCAAGCATTGGCGCATCGGCCTCTACACCTGGCTGGCCTCCAATGCGCTGGCGCCGGCGCGGTTCTACCGGCTGCCGCCCAACCGCGTGGTCGAACTGGGCACGCAGATCACGATCTGAAGGGCAGGAGTAGGCGGCTCGGCAGGCCACGCCTTAATCGAGCGCGAAGACCAGCGCCTTCAGATAAGCGCTCTCCGGCAGCATCGGATGGACCGGATGGTCGGGGCCGGCACCCGTCTGGCGGATCAGGCGCGCGCGGCGTTCGCTGCGGCCGATGCCGAGCGCGCATTCCTGCGCGAAGCGGTCGGGCGCGATGTTGTGCGAGCATGAGGCGAGGAACAGAAAGCCGTTCGGCGCCACCAGCCGCGTGCCCAGCCGCGCCAGCTTGCGGTAGGCCTTGGCGCCGACTTCCAGATCCTTGCGCGATTTCACGAAGGGCGGCGGATCGGCGATGACGATGTCGAAAGTCTCCTTGGCGTTGCCCAGGCGTTCGAATTCCTCGAAAATATCGGCCTTCACGAATTTGCAGAGCGCGCTGACGCCGTTGGCGGCGGCGCTGTCTTCCGCCAGCGCGAGAGCGGGCGCCGAACTGTCCAGGCCGATCACTTCGCGCGCCCCGCCTTTTGCTGCGGCCAGCGCGAAGCCGCCCGTGTAGCAGAAGGCGTCGAGGACCGTCTTGTCGCGCGCCACGGACGCCATGAAGGCGCGGTTGTCGCGCTGGTCGTAATACCAGCCGGTCTTCTGGCCGCCCGCGAGATCGGCGAAATAGCGAATCCCGTTCTCCTCGACCGCGATGCGGGACGTCTCGCCGCGCGCGGCACGGACATAGGAATCGAGGCCTTCCAGCGCCCGGGCGGGCGTGTCGGCGCGCAGGATCACAATTTCCGGCGAGACGACCGCATCGAGCGCGGCCAGCAATGGCTTCTGCAGAGCCTCCATGCCGGCGGTCGTGATCTGCACGACGCAGCAATCGCCGAAGCGGTCGATGGTCAGGCCGGGCAGGAAATCGCCCTCGGCATGGACCAGCCGGTAGAAGGGCCGCGGATAAAGCGCATCGCGCAGATCTTTCGCGCGCGCCAGCCGAGCGGCGAAGAACGCTTCATCGGGCACGATATCGGCACGCGAACCGAGCAGGCGGATTCCGATCAGGCTGCCGGGATTGAAATAGCCCGTGCCGTAGACCTGACCGTCATCGCCGGCCACGTTCACTACCGTTCCGGGCGCCAGCGCCTTGGTGGCGTTGCTCATCTCGACTTCGTTGGAGAAGGCCCAGGGCGCGCCGGCACGGATGCGGCGGCCTTCGCGGGCCTTGAGGCGAACAGTCGGATGGGCGGTCATGGATTCCGATGGATGAGAGCGCGCCTTCGGTTAGCATGGGGGCGCGGAAATAGATAACGGGATCGTCATGGCTGAGAATCCGGCCGCCAAATTCGGCACGATGCGGGGCAAGACGCCCGAGGAGGCGAAGTTCTTCTGGACCGGCGGGCCGGTGGAGGTGGCGCCGCGCACCTGGTTCGCCTCGCAATTTTCCGGCTGCACGGCGTTCGAGACCGATGCGGGACTGGTTCTGGTCGATACCGGCACCAGGCAGTTCGCGCCGATGATTGCGGCCATGCTGCGCCAGAAGACGCAGGCGCCGGTCCATACGGCCATCTACACCCATGGCCATGTCGACCATGCCTACGGCCTCGAAGCCTTCCTGCTGCCGGGGCAGGAGCGGCCGCGCGTCATCGCCCACAGCGCCATGCCGGCGCGCTTCGCCCGCTATGCCGCGACCGCGCGTCACAATGCGGCGCTCAACGCACGCCAGTTCGGCGGCACGGTGGAAGCGCAATCCAACGAGGCCTATGCCAGTTTTGGTCAACCGCCGGTCCCGCCCGACACGCTTTACGACGACCGTCTCGACATCGCGGTCGGCGGGGTCGCTTTCGAACTCCGCCATTGCCGCGGCGAGACCGACGATCATACCTGGGTCTGGTGCCCGGAGCGCGGCGTGCTGTGCCCGGGCGATCTGTTCATCTGGGCGGTGCCCAATGACGGCAATCCGCAGAAGGTGCAGCGCTATCCCTGGGATCGCGCGAAAGGTTTGCGCGAGATGGCCGGTGGCGCGCCGCAGGCCCTGTGTCCGGGCCATGGCGGGCCGGTGATCGGCGATCCGGCGATGATCGTCCGTATGCTGACGGAGACGGCCGGGTTCCTGGAGACGATCGTTTCCCGCACGCTGGCGGCGATGGAGGCGGGCTCGCCGCCGCATGTCGACATCGTCACGGGAATCGCATTGCCGACATCGGATTCGCCCTGGCTGCAGCCGATCTATGACGACACCGAATTCCTGGTGCGCAACGTGATCCGCTTCTATGGCGGCTGGTGGAGCGGCAGGCCCAGCGAACTCAAGCCCGCGCCGCGCGCCACGCTGGCGTTGGAGATCGCCGCGCTCTGCGGCGGGGCCATCGCCCTTGCCGACCGGGCCGAGGCTCTGGCGCGAAGCGGCGATCTGAGGCTCGCCTGCCATCTGGCCGATTTCGCGCTGGAGGCGGCGCCATCCGATCCGGCCGTGCAGGCCAAGGTCGCCGCGGTCTATGAAATGCGCGCGGCCGCCGAAACCAGCCTGATGGCCGTCAATATCTACAATTCGGCCGCGGCTTATGCCAAGGCCGGTCGGCCCTTTGCTTGATATATCAAGCCTACGCAAGTTTTCGATGGGGCACCCAAGGCTTGCGTGACGGGGCAGTCATCTTTTAGATACGCTCTTTCAAGGGAGAAACCGCATGGCCGTCGACGGAAAATACAGCATCACCATCAATTCGCCCATGGGCGCGCAGCCGGCCGATCTGGACCTGAAGGCCGAGGGCGGCGCGCTGACCGGCACGCAGTCCAGCCGCCAGGGCTCCATGGCCATCGCCAACGGCAAGACCGAGGGCGACAGCGTGTCCTGGTCGATCGACATCACCTCGCCGATGCCGATGACGCTGGAATTCTCCGGCACCGTCAGCGGCGATGCCATTTCGGGCAATGTGAAGGCGGGCGCGTTCGGCTCCTTCCCGTTCTCGGGCAAGCGCGCCTGAGACCTGCCGATTTCGCGTTTGAAAAAGGGCGGTCTATGAAGGCCGCCCTTTTTTGTCTGCCTTGAGGACTGGACGGCTTGAAGATCCATCGCGACGGCTGGCCCTATATCGCGATTGCGGTCGCGCTGAACGCGCTGCTGTTCGCCGTGGCGGGCTGGTTCGGCTGGCTGCTGGTGCCGGTGACGCTTTGGTGCGTCGCCTTCTTTCGCGATCCCGAACGCCGCGTGCCGGCAGGCGAAGGCCTCATCGTGTCGCCAGCCGATGGCGTGATGCTGCCTGTGGTGCAGGCCGCTCCGCCGGCGGAGCTGGGCATGGGCGGCGAGACGCGGGCGCGCCTCAGCATCTTCATGAACGTGTTCAATGTGCATGTGAACCGCGTGCCGGCGGGCGGCACGGTGACGGCGCGCGTCTACCGGCCGGGGCGTTTCTTCAACGCCTCCTTCGACAAGGCCAGCGAATTCAACGAGCGCATGGCGATAGGGCTGCGATTGCCGGATGGTCAGGAACTGGCCGTCGTGCAGATCGCCGGGCTGGTGGCGCGGCGCATCCGCTGCGACCTTAACCAAGGCGCGCAGGTGCAACGAGGCGCGCGCTTCGGTATAATCCGGTTCGGCAGCCGGCTGGATGTCTATTTGCCGCCCGGCGCCGAAATAAGAGTGCACAAGGGCGAACGCGTCAAAGCGGGCGAGACCGTCCTGGCGTTTGTGGCGAGGAGAGACAACCCTATTGCCGATTGAGAAGATGACGGCCCGACAGCGCATGGCCGGGCGCCTCGAAGACCTGTCGAGCGCGCGCCAGCGCGTGGTTGAGCGGTTGGAGGATCTGTCCTTCGCCAAGCTGGTCCCCAGCATTCTCACATTGCTCGGCCTGTGCTGCGGCGCGACCGCGATCCGCTTCGCGCTGAGCTCGGATTGGAAACACGCGGTGGCGGCGGTCATCGCCGCGATGGTGTTCGACATGCTGGACGGCCGCGCCGCGCGAATGTTCGGCGCGGACACACGCTTCGGCGCGCAGCTCGATTCGCTGGTCGATCTGGTCAGCTTCGGCGTGGCGCCGGGCGTCATCGTCTTTCTGTGGAGCCTCAACGGCATGGGCGATGCCGGCTGGGCAGCGGCGCTGATCTTCTTCGCCTGCAGCGCGATCCGGCTGGCGCGCTTCAACATCCAGAGCGCGCGCGACGAAGGCGCGACCCGGGCCAATCCCTTTTTCACCGGCCTGCCCACGCCGGCGGCGGCTTTTCTGGTCGTCCTGCCGATGCTCCTCAGTTTCCAGTTCGGTGACGATATCGTGCGCAATCCGGTTCTCAGCAGCATCATCGTCGTGCTGGCGTCCGCGCTGATGGTCAGCCGCATGCCCACGCCTTCGATCAAATATATGCGCCTGCCCAGGCATTACCGTGCGATGGCCTATGCGGGGTTCGGCGCTTTCGTGATTCTTTTGATCAACTGGCCCTGGGCGACCTTGATCGCAGGATTCCTGCTTTACGCCGCGAGCATTCCGGTCGGTTTCATGCGCAGCCGGCATGCGGTTGAGCCGCCGCTGGAATAGCGCATTCAGAACGCGGCGCAGACCGGACGCGTGATCACGCCGACCGATTGCTGGTGAAAGCGCGCGCGGTATGCCGCGATGACGTCGGCGAGCCTCGACGCCAACGGTGCCGTCGCAGCAGCGGCGACGATCAGGATCTTCGTCTGTTCATGGGTGACGGCGCCGGTCTTCGGATCGCGCCATGCGCCGTCACCGTCGCTGACCGTGAAGCCATCCGGGAAATTCCTTGCCACCACCGAGGCCGCGAAATCGGACCATTCGGCATCGCTGACCGGGCCGCGGCCCTCGACGGCGCGGCCGAAGAACAACTGCGCCTCGACCATCGGCTTCTGGGATGGCAAGAGGCAGGCTTGCGGATATCCCGCGGACGACGCGCATCCGCACAGTGCAAGCAAGGCCAGCAGGGCAACCGGGCGCGCCCGCATCAGGCGGCGATACGGACCGGAAGCGTCGCGTAGCCCTTGACGAAGTTCGAATAGATGCGTTCGGGCTCGCCCACGACCTCGATGTTCCGGAAGCGCTTGAGGATTTCCTCCCAGACGATGCGCAATTGCATCTCGGCCAGCCGGTTGCCGACGCAGCGATGGATGCCGAAGCCGAAGGAGAGATGCTGCCTGGGCCGCGCGCGGTCGATGATGAGCGCATTGGGATTCTCGATCACCTCTTCGTCGCGATTGCCGGAGACGTACCACATCACCACCTTGTCGCCCTTGCGGATCGTCTTGCCGCCGAGTTCGGCATCGGCAAGCGCGGTGCGGCGCATATGGGCGAGCGGCGTCTGCCAGCGGATGATTTCCGGCACCATGCCGGGGATGAGGCCGGGATCGTCGCGCAGCTTGGCGTATTGATCCGGATTTTCGTTCAACGCCACGACCCCGCCGGTGATCGAATTGCGCGTCGTGTCGTTGCCGCCGACGATCAGCAGGATGATGTTGCCGAGATATTCCATCGGCGCCATGTTCCGCGTCGCCTCGGAATGGGCCATCATCGAGATCAGGTCGCCGCCGGGCTCGCTATTGACGCGCTCGTTCCACAGGCGCGTGAAATATTCGCCGCAGGCGCGCAACTCCGTCCGGCGCTGCTCCTCCGACTCCACGATGCCGTTTCCCGGAATTGCGGTCGCCACGTCCGACCAGCGCGTCAGCTTGCGCCGCTCCGCGAAGGGAAAATCGAACAGGGTCGCCAGCATCTGCGTCGTCAGCTCGATCGAGACGCGGTCGACCCAGTCGAAGGTCTCGCCGACCGGCAGTTCGTCGAGGATCGCCGCGGCGCGCGAGCGGATCGTGCCTTCCAGCCTGGCCAGGTTTTCCGGCGCGACGATGGGACTCACCACCTTGCGCTGCCGGTCGTGTTTGGGCGGGTCCATGGCGATGAACATCGGCAGCAGGAAATCCTGCTGCTGGTCGCGGATCGCGATGCCGCCCAGATGCGATTCGGACGAATAGGTCTGATGATTGGTGTCGACATGCAGGATGTCGTTGTACTTGGTCACCGACCAGTAGGGACCATAGGCGCTCTCGGAGCAGTAATGCACCGGATCCTCGCGCCGCAACCGCGCGAAATAGGGCCAGAAGGAATTGGTGCGGAACAGTTCGGGCCGGCTGACGTCGATCCTGTCGAGCGGCGTGTCATAGGCGGCCGAAAGCGCCGCACGCTCGATCGCATGAGCCGACATCGTGACCTCCCATGGTCTGTGGAGGCGAGAGTAGGTCCATCGCGTTCATTTGTCATCACGCCGAAGCTGCCGCAGCGTCACCGCTCCAGATCGGGATAGGGACCCTTGCCGCCTTCGGCGATGAAACGGTCGATGCGCGCGCTCAGCAGCGGCAGCGGCACGGAGCCCAGTTGCAGCACCGTGTCGTGGAAGGCGCGGATGTTGAATTTCGCGCCCAGCGCGGCCTGCGCCTTTTCGCGCGCCTTGCGGATCGCCATCTCACCCAGATAGTAGGAAAGCGCCTGTCCGGGCCAGGCGATGTAACGGTCCAC
>JAATGL010000244.1 GCA_015654705.1 Alphaproteobacteria bacterium
ATTTCCGTACCCCCGTCAGCAAGGGGCTGGAGATCATCGCAGCGCTGCGCGGCCACACCACCGGCTATGCGACGCCGATCTTCGCGGTCGACGCGCCGGGCGGCGGCGGCAAGATCCAGCTGGCGCCCGACTGCGTGGTCGGCCGCGACGGCGACGACCTGCTGCTGCGCAATTTCGAGGGCAAGGTCTACCGCTATCCCGATCCGGGCGGGCGTCTGGGTTTGGACAAACAGTCCATGGCGGCGGAGTAGGCAAAGGGGCATCGCACATGCGCATTGGGGTCACCTACGACCTGAGGGCCGACTATCTCGCCATGGGCTATGGCGAGGAAGAGACGGCCGAGTTCGACAGCGAGGTCACCATCGCCGCGATCTGCTCGGCGCTGAGCGGCATGGGGCTGATGCCGGTGCGCATCGGCGGCGTGCGCCGGCTGGTCGAGCGCCTGGCCAAGGGCGAGCGCTTCGACGCGGTGTTCAATTTCTGCGAAGGGCTGAAGGGCGTGGCGCGCGAGGCGCAGGTCCCCGCCATTCTCGACGCCTACGACATCCCCTACGTCTTCTCCGACGCGCTGACGCTGGCGCTGTCGCTGGACAAGGGCATGGCCAAGCGCGTGGTGCGCGACGCCGGCGTGCCGACCGTCGATTTCCGCGTGATCGAGAAGCTCGCCGACGTGAAGAAGATCGATCTGGCCTTTCCGCTGTTTCTTAAGCCGGTCCAGGAAGGCTCCGGCAAGGGCGTCGACGCCAATTCCAAGGTAGAGAATGCGCGCGATCTGCGCCGCGTCGCCGGCGCCCTGCTGAACCGGTTCCAGCAGCCGGTGCTGGTCGAGAGCTTCCTGCCCGGCCGCGAATTCACCGTCGGCATCGTGGGCACGGGCGACGACGCGGCGGTGCTGGGCGTCTCGGAGATCGTGCCGATCGCGAACTGGGTCGGCTCGGGCTACGGCTACGAGAACAAGGAGCACTGGGAAGACAAGGTCAAGGTCGTCGAAGCCGACCGCGACAACGCCAGGGCAGCCGGCGCCGTCGCGCTGGCGGCGTGGCGGGCCCTGCGCTGCCGCGACGGCGGCCGCATCGACATCCGCTGCGACGCCGAGGGCCGGCATCATTTCATCGAGGTCAATCCGCTGGCCGGCCTGCGCCCGGACTATTCCGACATGTGCCTGATCGCGCGGCACAAGGGGCTGTCCTACAACGATCTGATCGGGCGGATCATGGGCGCGTTCTTCAAGCGCCATCCCGAACTGAAGACGCGCGCCCGCGTGGCGGCCTGATCCGCATGCGGGTCCTGGTCCTTCATTCCGACGTGGCGCCGGACGCGCCGGCCGACGAGCAGGACACGCTCTATTCGGCCGAAGCCGTGGCCGGCGCGCTCGAGAAGCTGGGCCACCAGGCGACGCGCGCCGCCTTCGCGCCCGACATGGCGTTCCTGAAGGCCCTGCTGGAGCGCCACCGTCCCGATGTGGTGTTCAATGTAGTCGAATCGGTGTTCGGCGCCGGGATCTATTCCTCGCTGGCGCCGGCCATGCTGGACCGGCTGGGTGTGCCCTATACCGGCGCGACGGCGGCGCATTTCGCGGCGACCACCGACAAGCCCTTCGCCAAGAACATCCTGCGCGGCGGCGGGCTTTCGACGCCGGACTGGTGCGCCGGGCCCGACTGGTCCGGGCTCGACGGCGACCGCAGCTACATCGTCAAGGCGGCGGACGAGGATTCCTCGGTCGGCATCGACGAGCTTTCGGTCGTGCCGGGCTCGCAGGTGCGGGCGCGCGCCGAGGACTGCAGGCGGCGCTATGGCGGGCGCTGGTTCGCCGAAAGCTATGTCGACGGGCGGGAGTTCAACATCGCCGTGATGGCGGACGAGGGCGGGCCGCGCGTCTTCCCGCTGGCCGAGATGTGCTTCGAGAAATGGCCGGAGGGCAAGCCCAAGCTGGTCAGCTTCGGCGCCAAATGGGAAGAGGACACCTTCGACTGGAACAGCACGGCGCGCCGCTTCGGCGCCGAGAGCGAGGAGCCGGAACTGGGCGCGGCGCTGATCGCGGCGACCAAGACGACCTGGTCGCTGTTCAGCCTGAGCGGCTATGCGCGGGTCGATTTCCGCGTCGATCCGGACGGCAAGCCCTGGGTGCTGGAGATCAATCCCAATTGCTGCATCTCGCCGGACGCCGGATTCGCCGCGGCGGCGGAGCAGGCCGGCATTCCCTACGACGAACTGATCGGGCGCGTCGCCATGGCCGCCCTGCGCGGATGACGATCCTCGCGCTCATGCGCGACCATCCCTCGATCTTCAAGGCGCCCGTGCTGCGCACGGTGGACAGCGCGATTTTCCGCCTGCGCTATTTCGCCCACTGCATGGCGTGCGGCTTCTGCGACGACCAGTGCTGCTCCTATGGCGTCGATATCGACGCGGCGAACGCGGACGCCTTGCGCGGGCTGGGAAGCGGCTTCGCGGATTTCGTCGGCGTTCCCGAGAGCGAAGGGTTCACCGACGAGATCGAGGAAGACGCCGAATTCCCCTCCGGCCGCAACCGGCGCACGCGCACGCGGGACGGCGGCTGCGTCTTCCTCAAGCGCGGCGGGCGCGGCTGCCAGATCCATGCCTGGTGCGCCGCACACGGGCTCGACTACCACCTCTACAAGCCGATGGTGAGCATCCTGTTTCCGCTGACCTTCGAGCATGGCTGTCTCGTCGCATCGTCGGAAGCGGTCGACCGCAGCCTGGTCTGCGCCGGCGAGGGGCCATCGCTTTATGATGGCGTGCGCGGCGAACTGGCCTATTTCTTCGGAGACGCCCTCGTCGCCGAACTGGATGCCCTCAAAGCCAGCCGCGCCGCTTGAACCAGAGATAGGGCACGACGGCGGACACGACCATCAGGATCAGCGACGCGAAATAGCCGAACGGCCATTCGAGTTCCGGCATGTTGTGGAAATTCATGCCGTAGATCGAGGCGATCAGCGTCGGCGGAAGGCAAACCATCGCCGCCACCGACATGATCTTGATGATGTTGTTCTGGTCGTTGTTGATGAGGCCGAGCGTGGCGTCCAGCAGGAAGCCCAGCTTGGTGGCGATGAAGGAGGAATGGTCGAGCAGCGACTGGGCGTCGCGCGTCAGCGTCTTGACGTGGGTGCGCGCCTCCTTGTTGGCCTTGCTCTCGGTCGCGGTGCCCAGGAACGTCGTCATGCGGCTGAAGGTCAGCAGGCATTCGCGCATCTTGCCGGTCAGGTCGTGCTTGGCGCCCAGCTGCCGCAGGATGCCCTGGAAATCGCGCCGCTTGGCGCGCGCCGGATTGGCGTCGAAGATCTCGCGCGAGATGCCCTCGACGTCGACGCTGACGCGCTCCATCACGTCCGCCATGCGGTCGACGATCACGTCGAGCAGCGCGTTGAGCACGCCCTCGGCCGTCTGCACGTTGATCATGGTGCGGCCGCAGCGCGCGGCGAAGGTGCGGAAAGGCTGCGGGTCGATGTAGCGGATGGTGACCAGCCGGTCGCGCGCCAGCACGAAGGTCACCACGTCGGCGACCGGACGTTCGGACTCGCTGTTGGCCAGCACCAGCGCGGTCATGAACAGCCCGCCATCCTCGCTGTAGAGCCGGCTGGAGACCTCGATCTCCTCCATGTCGGCGCGGGTCGGCATCTCCATCCCGAGCAGGCCGTTGACCGCCTGCCGCTCGGCGATGGTGGGATTGAGCAGGTCGATCCACAGGCTCTCCGGCGGAACCGGCATGCCTTCGGCAATCTCCGTGCCCTTGAGGCCGCCATTCTGCAGCTGATAGCTTTTCAGCACGCAATGTTCCGCTGTGGAAAGATGGACGAAGTGTCCGGGTGTGGCCGACCATAGCGCCCGCGTCCCGGCCGCGCTAAGGCTTTTTGCCGAGACAGGCCGTGAGCGACTGCGCCAGATCGTGCAGCAGCTGCGGATAAAGTTCCGCGCCCGGCACCAGGTCCGCGCCCAAGGGATCGAGGACGCCGATCTTCGCATGGCTGCCCTCGACCAGCGTGTCGACCAGGCGCGGCGAGAATTGCGGCTCGCGGAACACGCAGTCGATCTTTCCGCTCAGGATGGCGTCGCGCAGCATCTCCACGCGCCGCGGTCCAACCGGCCGGTCGGGCGCCACGGTCACGGTGCCGGCGGGCGTCAGGCCGAAGCGCTTTTCGAAATAGTGATAGGCGTCGTGGAAAACCAGATAGTGCCGGGCGCGCAGCGGTGTCAGGTCGGCCGCGATCGCTTGTTGCAGCGCTGTGAGTGCCGCGACCGCGCGGTCGCGGTTGGCGGCATAAAGCCCGCCATGCGCCGGATCGGCTTTTACGAGGGCGGCGGCAATGGCGCGCGTCATCGCGATGGCGTTCTGCGGATCGAGCCAGAGATGCGGATCGGTCGGACCGTCGTTCGGATCGCTGCCGTCCTCCCACAGCCCGCCGCGCCGCGCCGCCAGCAGGCGGACGCCCGGCGCATGCTCCAGCACGACGATATCGGCGCGCGCCGCCAGGGTGGCGAGCGGTCCCGCCAGATAGGTCTCCAGATCGGGACCGATCTCGAAGACGATGCGGGCGCGGCCGATCTTCTCCGCGTCGGACGGCTTCAATGCGTAGGAATGTTCCGACTGGGCGCCCTGGATCAGAAGCTCCGGCGTGCCGGCGCCCGCCATCACCGCGGCCACCAGCGAATGGACCGGCTTGATCGTCGCCAGCACCGCGGGCGCGGCGTGCGCTTCGAACACCGTCAGCAGAAAAGGCAAAAGGGCTGTGGCGAATGCCTTGCGCATACTATCCTCCGCCGATGGTTGATAGCACAGGATTGCCGGAATTCGCCGACGTCGTAGCCGCAGCGCGGCGCATCGCGCCCCATGCCGTCGAAACGCCGCTGATCGAGAGCGCGGCGCTGAACGCGCGGCTCGGCGGACGGGTGCTGCTGAAGCTGGAATCGCTGCAGCGCACCGGCTCGTTCAAGTTCCGCGGCGCCTGCAACCGCATCGGGCTGATCCCGGAAGGGGAGCGCAGCCGGGGCGTCGTCGCGTTCTCGTCGGGCAATCACGCGCAGGGCGTCGCGGCGGCGGCCGCGCTGTTCGCGATGCCGGCCGTCATCGTCATGCCGAAGGATGCACCGCGCGCCAAGATCGCGGGCACGAAGGCTTTCGGCGCCGAGATCGTGTTCTATGACCGGCTGACCGACGACCGCGAAGCCATCGCCCAGCGCCTCTGCGCGGCGCGCGGCGCGGCGCTGATCCGTCCCTTCGACGACGCCGGCATCATGGCAGGCCAGGGGACGGCGGGCCTGGAGATCGCCCGCCAGGCGGCCGCGCGCGGCGTGCGGCTCGACGCGGTGCTGGTCCCCTGCAGCGGTGGCGGACTGGTGAGCGGGATCGCGTTGGCGCTGTCCGGCGCCAGCCCCGGCACGCAGGCGATCAGCGTCGAGCCGGAGAATTTCGACGGGATGCGCCGTTCCCTGGCCGCGGGGAACCGCGTCGGCGCGCCGAGCGGCGCCCTGTCCCTGGCCGATGCGCTGATGTCGCCCGTCCCCGGCCGGCTCCCCTTCGCGATCGCCGAGATCCACATGACGGCGGGTCTCGCGGTCGGCGACGACAACCTCGCCGCCGCCGTCGCCTATGCGGCGCGTCACCTCAAATTAATCATAGAACCCGGCGGAAGCGCAGGCCTCGCGGCACTTCTGGGCGGGCAATATGACGTACACGGAAAGACCGTCGCGGCCATCCTGACCGGCGGAAATTGCGATTTCGAGACCGTGGCGGCGTGCCTTTCGCGCGCGCCCGACGCCTGAGAGTTTCACCAGGGCACGCTCCGGTTACCAGTTTTCGAAGTCTGGCTTTGCACCGGATACCGGCCTCGCTACCGTGAAGACAGTTCAACGGTTTTGGTGGATGGTTGACGGAGCACAGAGATCGCGCCGCGTCGCCGCGCTGGTGGTTTTGCTGTCGGCGACGCTGTCATTCGTCGGCTGCGGCGGGCTTGGCTTGCTGCCGCAGCGCGCAGACCAGCCGCGGGATCGGACGTTCCGGACCTATGGCGAAGTCGAGGCCGCCTATGCCGGCATCGTGCCCGGCCGCACGGGCGCGGCGGAACTGGCCCGGTTGGGCTTCGACGCGGCGGTGCAGCCCCACGCGGAAGCGCTTTCCTATCTTGGCGTGATCGAGCGGTTCATGCCGCGCGATTCCACTAGGTTCGATCGCCTGGCGGCGCCGGTGCGCGACTGCATCGCGGCGCAGGAGCGCTGCTCGGCCTATGTCTTCCGTCCATCGCGGTTCAAGCGGCGGCGCGCCGGCAGCCTCATGCTCGACCTGCTGGGCTTCGAGCGCACCACCATCGACCGCGGCTGGGCGGCCGAAATCGTGCTCCTGATGCAGGATGGGCGCGTGGCCTATAAGGCGATGTCCGGCCAGCCGCACATCGAGGGCTATCACGACGATATCGAGCCGCTCGGCCCGCCGCGGGACCTAATCCGTCACGGCCAAGCCTGACCGCTCCGTCCGGTAGAGGCTTCTTACCGCGGCGCCAGCACCATCATCATCTGGCGGCCTTCCATCTTCGGATATTGTTCCAGCTTGGCGAAAGTCTCGGTGTCCTTCTGGATCCGGGTGAGCAGCGCCATGCCCAGATGCTGGTGCGCCATCTCGCGGCCGCGGAAGCGCAGCGTGACCTTCACCTTGTCGCCCTCGCCGAAGAAGCGCTGCATCGCCTTCATCTTGGTGTCGTAGTCGTGATCGTCGATGGTCGGGCGCATCTTGATCTCCTTGATCTCGATGACCTTCTGCTTCTTGCGCGCCTCGGCGGCCTTTTTCTGCTGTTCGTATTTGAACTTCCCGTAGTCCATCAATTTGACGACGGGGGGCTTGGCCTCGGGCGAGACCTCGACGAGGTCGAAGCCTTTCTCGTCCGCGATGGCGCGGCCTTCGTCGATGCCGACTTCTCCGTATTTGTGCCCGTCGTCTCCGATGAGAAGGATGGTGCGGGAGAATATCTCTTCATTGATGCGCGGGCCGTCCTTGGCGGGCGGCGGCGCATTTCCTGCTGCAAAACGTCTGGGGACTATGACTCTCTCCTTTGCTATGCCCGCGCCGACGCCGAATCGCCCCGCGAGGGTTTCACCGTGCCTCGCGAAACGTCGAGCGGTTCATGGCAGGGGGAAACGTCCTCGGGTCCGGGCAGTCCGCGCGAGACCGCTGATGGCGGCAGAATAGGCCGCAGCGCGCGATTCGCAAGGGTTATTCGGCCACATCCCGGCGGGATTCGGCTTCGGTTTTGATGCGGGCGATGAAATCCTCGAGCGGCATGGCGCCAAGGTCCTTGCCGGACCGCAGCCGGACCGCGACCTTGCCCTCGGCCGCCTCGCGTTCGCCCACCACCAGCATGTACGGGATTTTCTGGAGCTGGGCGTCGCGGATTTTCTTCTGCATGCGCTCCGATGACAGATCGATGTCGACGCGCAGGCCGGCGGTGCCGTTTGTCACCGGAACGTCAAACAGCGTCCGGCGGACCTTCTCGGCGTAGTCGCTGACCTTCTCGCTGATCGGTACGATGCGCGCCTGCACCGGCGCCAGCCAGGTCGGGAACGCGCCGGCGTAATGCTCGATCAGGAACGCGGTGAAGCGCTCATGGGTGCCGAGCGGCGCGCGATGGATGACATAGACCGGATGCTCCGCCCCGTCCTCGCCGATATATTTGAGGTCGAAGGTCTCGGTCGCCAGGAAATCGAGCTGGTTGGTGGAGATCGTGTACTCGGTGCCGATCGCCGAGCGGATCATGAAATCGATCTTGGGGCCGTAGAACGCCGCCTCGCCCTTGCCCTCGATGTATTTGTAGCCGGATTCCTGCATCGCCTGCTTGATGATGTCGAGAGCGGCGATCCACTTGTCCGGCGCGTCGACGTATTTGTCGAGCTTGTTCATGTCCGGCAGCGACAGCCGCATGTAGTATTCCTTGATGCCCATCAGCTCGTAATAGCGCGCGTGCAGATGCAGGACGCGGATGAACTCGTCCTTCGCCTGGTCGTAGCGGCAATAGATGTGCGCGTCGTTCATGCAGAAGCCGCGCACGCGCATCAGCCCCGACAGTCCGCCGGACGCCTCGTAGCGGTAGTCCTGGCCGTATTCGGCGATGCGCACCGGCAGCTCGCGGTAGGAATGCCGCGTCGCGCCATAGACGAGATGGTGATGCGGGCAGTTCATCGGGCGCAGGTAGTAGTTCTCGCCGTCGATATCGAGCGGCGCGTACATGCCCTCATTGTAGTAGGGCAGGTGGCGCGAACGGTAATAGAGCGCCTCCTTCGCGATGTGCGGGGTGGCGACGCGGCGATAGCCTTCCTTGCGCTCCTCCTGCAGCGCCAGGAATTCGAGCTCCTGGCGGATCACCATGCCGTTGGGCATCCACAGCGGCAGGCCGGCGCCGACATCGGGCGAGAAAGTGAAAAGCTCCATCTCCTTGCCGATCCGGCGATGGTCGCGCTTCTCCTGTTCCTCCAGGCGCGCGAGATGGGCATCGAGCTCCTTCTGGTCGCGCCAGGCGGTGCCGTAGATGCGCTGGAGCTGCGCATTATCGGAATTGCCGCGCCAATAGGCGCCGGCGATCTTGGTCAGCTTGAAGGCGTCGCCGATCTTGGCGGTGGAGGCGAAGTGCGGGCCGCGGCAGAGGTCGTGCCAGTCGCCGTGCCAATAAATCGAAACGTCTTCGCCTTCGGGAATGCCCTCGATCAGTTCGGCCTTGTACTTTTCGCCGATGGATTTGAAGTGCTCGATCGCCTTGTCGCGCGGCCACACCTCGCGGCGGGTCGGCAGATCGGCCTTCACGATCTCGTGCATCTTAGCTTCGATCTTGGCGAGGTCTTCCAGCGTGAACGGCGTGTCGCGGGCGAAGTCGTAATAGAAGCCATCGTCGATCGACGGGCCGATGGTAACTTGCGTGCCGGGGAACAGCTCCTGCACCGCCATCGCCAGCACATGGGAGGCGTCGTGGCGGATCAGCGCCAGCGATTCCGGGTCTTTTTTCGTGATGATGCGAATATTCGCGTCATGGTCGATGGGACGGAAGAGGTCGTATTCTTCACCATTGACGGTCAGGATTAACGCCGCTTTGGCTAGGCCCGGTCCAATGGATGCCGCAATGTCTCCGCCGGTAACACCCCGCGGGAACGTCAGCGTCTTGCCATCGGGCAGGGTGATGACGATATGATCGGCAGATGCTGGCGCGGACACGGGTTAAGCTCCTCAAAAAGCGGGCGGGACCATCTGCCAGCGGCTGGCTGACGTCAAGTTTTGGCCGTAACGGTATGGCAGTAGGATTGGTTGCGGTCGGATCGGTTGAGTTTGGGTCGTAGAGTGAACGGAGTTCGGACCAAATCGCGGCGTCTTGTCGCCCTGGCGTGCCTCTTGGGGCCGCCGGCAGCGTTGGCGGACGACCCGGCCGATGTGGTCGCGGTTCCGGTATCTCCGGTTGAGGTTCGCCAACTTCCCGACGTCTGGGTCGATGGTCTACCGAGCGCCTCGTCGTTGAATCTCACCCTGCCCGTCAATGCGGCGAAGGTCATCGGCAAATCCCGCAAAAAAGTGAAAGCGGCCGCGGTGCTACTGGCGCCAACCAGCGATACCGTGATCCTGGGTCAAGGCCCGGTGGCGGTCGATCTCAAGGTGCCGGTCGGCCGAGACCTCTCCAGCGGGGCGACCGTCAACCTCAATCTGCCCGACGGTGCGGTCAAAGCTGAAGCGACTGCCAGTGTTGGCAAAGAGGCTGGCCAGACCGCTTTCTGGCACAAGGATGCCGCCGGGGTCGAAGCCGACATTTCCGGCCCGATGGGCGCGGCGCTGAACGTGGCCGGCGAAAACCGTTTGGCGCTGACCTATCGCGCGCCCGAAAGCGTCGGCGCCTCGGACCAGGCCGCCCATCTGGTACGGACCGAGGGCCAATCGGGCCATGCCAGCCTGTCGCTACCGATCGCTCCCTTCAAGGTGACGGTCGGTGGCACCACCTCCAGCGAACGCACCCAGCAAGGCGCCCCTGGCGACTCCACCAGCTTCACGACCTCGGCGGTGCGCACCAGCGACCAAACCGCTTATGTCGATGTCGAGTGGCAGCCGCTCGCCGTTCTCAAGCTCAAGGGCGGAACCGCCGCGCGCGTCGCCGACATCAGCTGGCAGAACGCCCATTCGAGCACCTATCGCTCGGTCAATCCGAATTTGACGGCAAGCCTGACACCGCTGCGCGATACGACGG
>JAATGL010000081.1 GCA_015654705.1 Alphaproteobacteria bacterium
CTGCGCTTTCAGATCGCCCTGCGCCACGCGCTCGGCGGCGCGGATCAGGCTGGAGATCGGCCGAGCCAGCCGGTTGGCGAACCACAATCCCATCCAGATCGCCGCCATCAGGATGACCAGCGAGACGACGGCATAGAGCGCGGCGAAATTGAGCTGCACCTCGGAGCGGTTCTGCTCCAGCCGCCGATAATCGCTGACCGCGGCCTTGGTGCGGTTGTAATAGCCGAACACCTTGGGATCGACGGCGCGCACCGCCAGCAGATAGGCGTCGTTGAGCGCCGGCAATTGGATCAGCGCATGGACGATGCCGGTCTCCGGATCGCCGTCAACCACGATGCGCCCGGCCCTGGCGTCGACGATGTCGCTGATGCTGGGCTTCAGCGCGGCGGTGTATTTGAGCTTGGCGCTCGAGGCCAGTTCGTTGCCGTGCGAATCCACCAGGAACGAGGCGATCAGCCCGCGGTCGTTGGTCATGATGGCGAGCTTTTCCACCATCAATCCCACCTTGACGTGGTTGCTCTCGTCGAACAGCGTGCGATCGTGCTGGATGCCGTCGGCCATCTCACCGGCGTCCAGCGTGATGCCGCGGCCCTGCTCGATGACGTATTGGCGCGCCACGCCGACGGCGTTGTCGAGCGCGGTCTTCACCCGCGCCGAGAACCAAGATTCGATGCCCAGATTGAGCGTCACCGCGGCGAAGATCGCGACCAGGATCGCCGGCACCACGGCGATGGCGCTGAACATCGCCACCAGCCGCACATGCAGCCTTGCACCTGCGCTGCCCGAGCGGCGCTCGCTCCACAGCCGCACCAGCCGCCAGGCGATCAGCGCGCCCAGCGACAGGCCGAGCGTCAGGTTGATCAGCAGCAGCCCGATCAGGCGCGCCGGCGTCGGGTGATAGGGCACCAGCCCGGTCAGCGTCGCATAGGTGGCGATGCCGGAGAGGATCGCCAGCAGCCCAACCGCAAAGGCCAGCCGCGAGGGCCGCGACACGGCGCGGATCACGCCGATCAATCCGTCTGCGGGCACCGGGATCGTGCTGACCGTCGCCATTCGTTCTCGTCTGAAGCGCGAGAAGACCCGCTAACCCATGAGCGGCCCTCCACAATCCGCCACAGTGTAGCGATGCCACAGACTGTTGCAAGTTTGCTGCAGCGCGAAAGCGCGGCAGGGTTAAGGGGGGTGAAATCCAGTATTTTCGCAATCAAAGATTGTCATCCCGGACGCGTCGCGAAGCGGCGCGATCCGGGACCCATCATGACATTTCCTCGATGGGTCCCGGCGCTCGCTACGCTCGGCCGGGATGACAGGTTTGTATGATTTAGGTCGCGCTCCGATTCTTGTATAGGTTGTTTCTTGGATGCAACCATGATACCGGACCGTGCAGCGTGACCATCTCTACTTCGTTTATATCCTCGCGAGCCGACCGCAAGGCACGCTGTATATCGGCGTGACCAACGATCTCGTCCGCCGCGTTCTCGAACATCGCGAAGGCAAGGTCCCTGGCTTCACCAAGCGTTATGCCGTGCATCGCCTGGTGTATTTCGAACGCCACGGCGACATCCAAGAAGCGATTGCGCGCGAGAAGCGTTTGAAGCGTTGGCATTGCGACTGGAAGCGCAGCCTCATCGAGGAAGACAATCGGTATTGGATCGATCTGTTGCCACAGATGCTCGAGGATGGGTCCCGGATCGCGCCTACGGCGCGTCCGGGATGACAGTCGCTGCTCAATCCGTCCGGATGCCGCTGATCACTTCGAGGCCGAGGTCGCGGATTTTCTTGCGCAGGGTGTTGCGGTTGAGGCCGAGCAGATGGGCGGCGCGGATCTGGTTGCCGCGGGTGGCGCCGAGGCAGATGGAGAGCAGCGGCCGCTCGATCTCCTGCAGGATGCGGTCGTAGAGGCCGGGCGGCGGCAGGCGGTCGCCCTGCGCCGCGAAATATTTGGTCAGGTGGCGTTCCACCGCGCCGCCCAGCGTCACCGGCTCGGCGCCCTCCTCCACGTCGAGCGGCCTTTCCGGCTCCTTCAGTTCGGTGCCGATGGCGGAGGCCGGGATCGTGTCGCCGGAATGCAGCACCGCCAGCCGGCGGATCAGGTTCTCCAGTTCGCGCACATTGCCCGGCCAGCGATAGCGCTTCA